>CAZONM010000154.1:0-11051 GCA_964580865.1 uncultured Myxococcales bacterium
AGCAGCGCGGCGCCGCCCGCGGCGGCCACCACCGGCAGCCCGAGGGCGGCCGGCCCGATGACGCCGACGGCGACGCCGGCGGCCACCGAGCCCCCCGTGACCGCGAGCGTCTCGCGCCAGAAGCCGGGGGCGTCACGGAACGTGAAGGTCGTCGACATCGCGCACTTCCTCTCGTGCTCGTCGATGGTGCAGGGGCGGGCGGCGCTGCGCTAGCGGCGCAGCGTGAAGGCGCGCGCCTTCTGCTCCTTGATCATGTCCTGCGCAGCCTCGCTGGCCGGCGCGGGCGCGGCGGCCACTGCCTGCATGACCTGATCGAGGTTCGCGGCCTCCGCGGCGAGCGAGACGTTCTTGGTCTTGGCCGCCAGCGCGCCGAGCTCGGCCTTCTTCTCGGCCAAGCGGCGCTGGGCGCGGTGCGCGTCGCCGCGGGCGTAGTCCTGCATCGACTCGGTGAGCGCCAAGCTCGCCTCCACCTGCAGCACGCGCACGCGCACGTCGTCGCGGCGGCTGCCGTCGAGCAGCGCGTGGTCGGTGGTGGCGAACACGCGGAACGGGTCGGCGCGGTGCGCCAAGAGCGCGGGCGACGATTGGCCGGCCTTCTTGTACGTGACCTCGGGCGCGGCGAAGTCGGCGACGTCGCCCATGGCGCCGGCGCGCAGCTTGACGAGCACGTGGCGCTCCTCGCCGGCGGCCAGGTCGCCGACGTCGATGGACACCTGCGAGCCGCCGTGGCTCACGCGTGCGCCGGGCGCGTCGAGCACCTCGATGACGCCGCCGCTCGGGAAGAACAGGCGCGCGCCCGCCGCGATGACCGCCGCGCCTTGCTGCAGCTCGTTGTCGAGGATCTGCGCGAGCTGGTTGGCGTGGCGCAGGTAGTGGTAGCGGCCGCCGCCGTCGACGGCCATGCGCTCCATCAGGTCCTCGTTGTAGTCGAGCCCAAGGCCGAGCGTGCTGGTGGTGATGCCGTGCTCACGCAGGTTGGCGGCGTGGCCCGCCAGGGTCGCCTCGCGGCGATCGCCCTCGGTGGGCCGCCCGTCGGACACCAGCACCACGCGCGCCACGCGGCCCATCAGGTCGGCGCTATCCAGCATGCGGCGCGCGGCCACCATGCCGCCGTCGATGTTGGTGCCGCCGCCCTCCTCGATGTTGCGCACCACACGCAGCGCGCGCGCTCGCGACGCGCCGTCGATGGCGGTGAGCGGCAGCTCGGTGGTGACGTCGGTGCCGAAGGTGATGACGCCGAGCTGGTCGCCCTCGCGCAGCCCGTTGACGAAGCGCTCCGCCGCCATGCGCGCGCCGTCGATCTTGTCACCCGCCATGGAGCCCGAGCGGTCGACCACGAGGATTGCCGTCAGGGGCGCGTGGGTCTGAACGCCGGTGGCTTTGATCGCCACGTCCATCCACAGGGGCTCGGCCGCGACCGAGTCGATGTAGCCGCGATCGAGGCGCGCGGTCACCGTCAGCGTGTCGTCGGCGTACACGAGCTCGGTGATGGGGCTGTTGGCGATGGGGGTCGGCCGGGGCGGCGTGGGCTTCGGCGGATCCGGCGCCTTCACGCGGGGCGCGAGCAGGAGGGCGCCCACCAAGGTGGAGAGGGCGAGTCCGAAGATGACGGCGGTCTTTTGCATGGCGTTCCCCGAGGCGGCGGCCGGTCCCGGCATGGGTCGGCGTGGAGAGGGTCTCTCGTCAGACAACCGCGGGAGGCCGGCGGTTCATCCACGAGAGCGGTCTCACAATCGACAGTATGAACGACCGGCGCGGCCGATCGATCTCGCCTCGGATCACTTTTTACCGTTCGATCACGGGCTCATGACGGTCCGTGTAGGCCGGCGACCCACACCGTTACTCGGTGACGCGGCCGAACTGCACGTCGCGGTCCTCGATGACCGACACGTCTGACGCGGCGCAGTACTTGAGCGTCTGCGTGGACTGCGCGCCGTCGTCGCCCGTGAGGCAGTCGCGCCCGGGGATGCCGCAGGTGTCCGCGTGGTCGCTCGGCGCCTCGAAGCAGACCTCGTCGCCGGAGCACCCGGTGCCCCCGGCGCAGGCGCCGCCCGAGCTGCCATCGCGCGGCTCGTTCGGGTCCTCGTAGTCGACGCAGGCGAGGGGGCCGAAGGTGACCACCTCCTTGCACTCGAAGCCGCCGCCGGCCTCGGCGCACTCGATGTCGGTCTCGCACCGCTTGGTGCAATAGGGCCGGCTGCCGTCGGTCGACAGGCAATAGCCCTGGGTGCAGTTGTCGAGCCGCACGTCGAGCACGAGGTTGTTGGTGCCGGCAACCTGCTCGACGAGGCCATCGACGAATTCGGTGTCGGGGTCACACGGCATGCCGATCTCGGGCTCGCACGCGAGGGCGAGCGGCAGGGCGGTGCAGGCGAGGGCGAGGGCGACAATGCGCATACGGGCGGCTCCGGGGTGCACGATACTCGCCGCACCCGAGGGGCGAGTCAGGTTTCCGGCCCACCTGGACCGGTGACCCAAGACGAGACCTTGCTCTGGATCTCTACCACGCGCGCCACGCGATGGAGTAGGCGCCGGCCCCCCGCCCGTCCGGTGCGCGTCCCGGTCACCAGCGGCGCAACGCCGCCCTCCGCCATTGGGCCGAGAGCTTGAGAGGGGATCGCCTGGAGTGCTAACAGCGAGTGTGGGTTGTGGCGTCCAACTACGTCGACGCCAAGGGGCTCGAGCGTGAAGCGCACTGGTTTGGTGGCGATTGGCGTGCTGGCGATGGTGACGTCGACGACGGCGGCGGCGGAGG
This sequence comes from uncultured Myxococcales bacterium, assembly GCA_964580865.1. Taxonomy (GTDB): domain Bacteria; phylum Myxococcota; class UBA727; order UBA727; family VGSZ01; genus JACOUT01. The sequence goes on from CAZONM010000154.1 coordinate 2,756, forward strand.
ACGCCGCGCCGGCGGCGGCCCCCGCCGACCGCGATCTGGCGAAGGAAGGCGAAGAGACCCAGGAAGAAGACGAGAGCGGCACGGGCAAGACGCTGCAAGAGCGCATCCGCGCCGTCTCGCGCCGCGTCTTCCTCAAGCGGCAGCGCTTCGAGCTGGTGCCGCTGTTCGGCTTCACCACCAACGACCCGCTCAACCGCGCGTGGTCGTTCGGCGGACGCGCGAGCTGGCACTTCAACGAGGAGCTGGCCATCGACCTCGGTGGCGGCGGCGGCTTCAACCAGCCGTTGCAGGACCTGCGCATCATCAACCCCGAGGCCGACGGCGCGCTGCCCACCGGCCAGCCGCAGCTCGGCTACGCCGACGTCGGCGTCACGTTCTCGCCGTTCTACGGCAAGATGGCGCTCATGGCCGAGCAGGTGGCGCACTTCGACGGCTTCATCTCGGCCGGGCTCGGCGCGATCTTCGATCAGTCCGCGCAGGTGGTGAACCCCGCCATCGAGCTCGGCCTCGGCTCGCGCGTGTTCGTGACACGCTGGCTGACGCTGCGCGCGGACCTGCGCAACTACACCTATCCGGTCACGGTGTCGCAGAAGCTCACGTTCCCGAACTCGCTCATCGTGTCGATCGGCGCGGGCATCCATTTCCCGTTGGACTTCGACTACTCGAGCGAGATCATCGGAGGCAAGGAATGACGCGCGCGAGCTCGGCTCTCACGGCCCTCGTCGCCACGGTGATCGTGACGGCGGCCGGCGCCGCCACCGCGCAAGAGGGCGGCATGGACTTCGGCGCCGACGACGCCGCGGCGCCGCCCGCCGAGGGCGCGCCGGCGGAGGGGGCGGCGGCCACCGGTCCCGTGGAGCCCGCCCCCGCGCCCGACGCCAACGTCAGCGCGCTCGACGAGGGCATCAACCTCACGCTGCAAGACCGCATCAAGGCGGTGAGCCGCAAGGTGTTCCTCAAGGCCAACCGCTTCGAGCTGTTCCCGGCCCTCGGCGTCACCACCAACGACCCGTTCTATCGGACGTGGTCCATCGACGGCCGCGCCGCGTGGCATCTCAACGACGCGCTCGCGCTCGAGATCGGCGGCGCCTACGTGCCGCCGTTCTTCGTCGAGAAGCTGCCCATGGTCGATCTCCTGCGCGAGGAGGCGCGGCTCATCAACGTCGACGCCAAGCTGCTCGGCCGCGCCGACGCCGGCATCACGTTCTCGCCGCTCTACGGCAAGGTGGCGATCCTGTCCGACGCCATCATCCACTTCGACGCGTTCGCCATCGCGGGCGCCGGCGCGGTGTTCGACACCAACCAGGACCTGGTGCACCCCTCGATGGACGTGGGCGCGGGCCTGCGCGTGTTCCTGTTGCGCTGGCTGGTGGTGCGGGCCGACCTGCGCGACTACGTGTACCCGCAAGATCGCAGCGGCATCTCGACGTTGCAGAACCTGCTCACGCTCAACCTCGGCGTGGGCTTCTACCTGCCGCCGGACTTCGAGTACCAATACGAAGCGGCCAAGGTGAGGAAGTAGGCATGACGACGTTCCGCCGCCTCGTCGCCGCCGCGACCGCCGCCACGTTGCTCGGCGCGCCCGCCGCGTTCGCGCAAGACGACTTCAGCTTCGACATCGTCGAGGACAAGGTCACCGACACCGACAAGCAGCGCGTGGAAGACGCCAAGGATCTGGTGGCGCAGGAGCGCTTCGCCGATGCGCTGTCGGCCTACGAGGGCGTGCTCGCCGACCCCAAGCTCAAGAAGTACCACGAGGCCGCCGCGTACGACGTGTGCAAGGCGTACTACAAGATGAACGCCTTCCACGCGTCGCTGGCGTGCTTCCAGAGCATCCTCGAGGAGGGCCCCAAGCACTCGATGTATGCGCAGAGCCGCGAGTGGCTGTTCTTCACAGCGCGCAAGATCAAGGACGAGCTCGCCGCCCTCGAGCCCATCGCGCGCTACGTCAAGGCCGCGGAGATCCCGGCGGAGTACCAAAACGAGCTGTCGTTCTCGCTCGGCCGCTACTACTTCCTGGTGGCGCTCGAGCTCGGCGCCAAGGGCGTCGAGACCGAGGAGAAGTCGCTCGACGAGGCCAAGGAGCAGCCAGAGCAGCCGCTCGACTTCGAGGCTGGCGACGCCGACAAGAAGGAGGAGCCCGCCAAGGAGCCCGCGAAGCCCCCGGAGGACGACGGCGGCTTCGACTTCTCCGCCGACGAGGGCGGCGGCGACGTCGAGACCGGCGCGCTGCGTCTGGCGCGCGCCCAGGATGACGGCTTCGACTTCGGCGAGGTCAAGGTCAAGGAGGACAAGAAGAAGGGCAAGGGCAAGGACGACAAGAAGAAGGGCAAGGGCAAGAAAGAGGAAGAGAAGAAGGACGAAGAGCCTCCTCCGCCTCCTCCACCGCCGCCGAAGCCCACGCACACCTTCGAGGGTCCGAAGGACCCAGACACGGCGCTCAAGCTCGCGCTCGACAACCTCAGCCGCGTCAAGCCCGACTACGAGCGCTTCGCGCAGGCCGTGTACATCAAGGGCTTGGTGCACTTCACGCGCGGCGAGTTCGAGCCGAGCGTCAAGCAGTTCCGCGAGGTGGTGCGCCTCACCAACCCGCGCGGCGGCACCGTCAAGAACGACCGCCTGCGCGAGCTCGCGTTCTTCTCGCTGGCGCGCATCCACTATCAGTTCGAGCAGTTCCGCTACGCGATCTTCTATTACGACCGCGTGAGCCGCGACTCGGAGGCGTGGCTCGAGTCGCTGTTCGAGTCGTCGTGGGCGCACTTCCGCCTGGGCGAGTACCAGAAGGCGCTCGGCAACCTCGTCACGCTGCAGTCGCCCTTCTTCCAGGACGAGTACTACCCCGAGGCGGCCATCCTCAAGGCCATCACCTTCTACGAGAACTGTCGCTACCCCGAGGCGCGCGCCTTCCTCGGTGAGTTCGAGCAGAGCTATGGCGGCGTGCTCGCCGAGCTCAAGCGCCTGATCGGCGAGGGTAGCAGCGGCGAGGCCGCCACCGGCGGCGCCAAGGGCGCCAAGGTCGAGGTGCGCTCGGCGGAGTCGCTGTTCGACGAGCTGACCCAGCTCGAGGCCAAGGTGGCCGACGGCCAAGACGACAAGAGCGGCTCGTACGCCATGACCGCGCGCCTGTTGCGCCTGGCGCTGTCCGACAAGCGCGTGCGCGGCTATCGCGAGGCCATCGACGAGGTCGACCAGGAGAAGGCGCTGCTCGACGGGCTCGACGCACCCTACAAGGGCGGCAAGCTCCACGCCGAGGCCGTGCAGGCCATCGACGGGCGCCGCGCCGCGCTGGTGCGGCTGGCGGGCACACTGTTGCGCGACAAGCTCACGGCCGAGAAGGCGTTCCTCGAGGACCTGACCGGCAAGCTGCTGCGCATCCGCTTCGAGATCACCAAGGGCGAAAAAGAGTCGGACGAGGCCGCGCTGCAGGGCAGCAGCCAGACCGTGGTGCTGGGCGCGTACGATGACACCACCGCCACCGACGACGAGCGCCTCTACTGGCCCTTCCAGGGCGAGTACTGGCGCGACGAGCTCGGCACCTATCAATACACGCTCACGCGCGGCTGCCGTCCCGCGACCGAGACGACGATTACCGGCAACTGAGGATCCGTACCCATGATGCGTCCTGTCTGCGCCGTCGCGGCCGCGCTCTTCACCACGGTGCTGGCCGCCGGCGGCGCTCACGCCGCCGATGACAAGGGCGGCGCCACCGAGTCGGGCGACAAGGGCGGCAAGCTCGACGCCGACGTCGAGAAGAAGCTGCAAGACGCCTGGAAAGACGACAAGAAGCGCGAGCTGCGCGCGCCCGAGATCAAGGAAGAGGACAAGGCGGCGTTCGAGAAGCGCGAGAAGGTCGAGGCCGAGAAGGGAGGCAACCTCCAGTACGAGGTGTTCCGCCGCACCAAGCAGCTGCAGATCCAGGCCAAGCGCCTGCAGCTCATCGCCGACCTCGACAGCATCCTCAAGCAAAACCCGCCGGAGGCCGACAAGCCCGACCTGTTGTTTCAGAAGGCCGAATTCTTCCTCGAGGAGGCGCAGTTTCACTTCTTCGAGGGCATGGAGCTCGATTCGAAGATCGCCGAGGCGCTCGACAAGGGCGACGACGCCACGGTGATGTCGGCGCAAGAAGAGAAGGAGAAGCTGCTCGAGGTCTCGAAGAAGTGGGGCGGCGACGCGCTCAAGATCTACGAGACCATCGAGAAGAAGTACCCGAAGTACGAGCGTATGCCCGACGTGCTCTACAGCATGGGGCAGGCCTACTGGGATCGGAACGACTACAAGAAGGCGCTCGTCGTCTATCGGCGCCTCATCAAGGACTTCCCCAAGTCGCAGTACATCCCCGACGCGTGGCTCGCCTTCGGCGAGTTCTACTTCCAGCACGCGCCCGACGAGGAGAAGGACGTCAAGAAGGCGCTCGACGCGTACATCGAGGCGGCGAAGAACGAGCAATCCCAGATCTTCGGCTACGCCGTCTACAAGCAGGGCTGGTGCTACTACAACCTCACGCGCTTCGACAAAGCGACCGAGAAGTTCAAGGAGGTCATCCTCTACTCCCAGGTCGACGCCGCCAAGCTCGGCAGCCGCGGCATCGGCTTGGCGAAGGAGGCGCGCAAGGACTACGTGCTCGCGTACGCGCAGTGGGGCAGCGGCGACAAGGCGCCCGCCGAATTCAAGCAGGTCGCCGAGGACGAAAAGAACCTGCGCCAGATGCTCGAGCGCTTGGCCGACATCTACTACGGCGACGGCAAGGACCGCGACGCCATCATCACCTACCAGACGCTGATGAAGCTGGCGCCGCAGTCGACCAAGAACCCGCTCTACCAGGGCAAGATCGTCAAGCTCGCGTCGCGCATCGGCGAGAAGCGGCAAGTGGTTGGCCAGGCGCGCAAGCTCCTCGAGGAGTACAAGCGCGTGCGCGCCATCAACGCCGGGCTCAAGGACGGCGATCCGAAGAAGGACGAGATCAACGCCGACCTGCGCGCCGCCGACGACCTCTCGGACAACACGCTGCGCTACCTCGCCACCACGTGGCACAACGAGGCCAAGAAGACGCTGCAGCAGGAGACGTTCGAGTACAGCTACGAGCTGTACGGCGACTACCTCGACCTCTTCCCCGAGCGCAAAGAGGCGTACGAGATGCGCTTCTTCTACGCCGAGCTGTTGTTCCGCCTGGAGAAGTTCGAACAGGCGGGCGAGCAGTACGTCAAGGTGTACCTCGCCGACAAGAAGGGCAAGTGGGCCGAGGCCAGCGCCGAGGAGGCGGTGCGCTCGTACGACGAGGTCGTCAAGGACTTCGACCGCGCCAACAAGGGCAAGTCCGCCGCCGGCGCCGACGGCCTCAAGGAGCGGCCCATCCCCGAAGTGAAGATGAAGCTGGTGGCCGCGTGCAAGAACTACGTCGAGGCCTACCCCAAGGGCAAGGTGGCCACCGAGGCGGAGTACAAGATCGCGCGCGTGCTGTGGGAGTACAACTACTTCAAGGACTCGACCCCGCGCTTCCTCGAGTTCGTCGACCGCTACCCCGAGCACATGAAGATCGCGGGCAACGACGCGGCCACGAAGGAGCGCGTGGAGGCGCGCACCATTCAGGCCGCCAACCTCGCGCTCGACACCTACGCGCAGCTCGAGGACCACGAGAACATCAACAAGACGGCGCGCGCGTTCTTGCGACACTCGTTCCTCACGAAGAACGAGGACTTCCTGAAGGTGCTCAAGGAGGTCATCGAGAACTCGAGCTTCAAGCTCATCCAGAAGTACGAGAACGAGAAGCAGTGGGAGGAGGCGGCCAAGCGCTACCTCGCCTTCACCGACGAGTTCCCGAAGAGCGTGTACGCCGACAAGGCCCTGGCCAACGCGGCCGCCACCTTCACGCGCGCGGGGCAGCTCGATCGCGCCATCAAGGTGCGCATCCGCCTCGTCAACGAGTTCAAGGACAGCCCGCTCGTGCCCGATCAGATGTTCGCCGTGGCGGCTACCTACGAGCAGATCGTGGCGTACAAGGACGCCGCCGCGTGGCTCGAGAAGTTCCACGAGAAGTACGCCAAGGACCCGGCCAACAAGGATCGCGCCAAGGACGCCCTGTTCAACGCGAGCATCTACCGGCACGGCACCGGCGACACCAAGCAAGCGGTCACCGACCGCGAGCTGTACCTGAAGACCTACCCCGACGCCAAAGACGCCGAGGACGTCAGCTATTCCATCGCGACGTCGTGGGAGGAGGCGCTCAACTACAAGAAGGCGGTGGAGGCCTACGACGACTTCGCCGACAAGTGGCGCAAGAAGAACCCGGCGCGCGCCCTCAACGCGCAGTACAAGGCGCTGCGCCTCCGCGAGAAGGCCAAGGCGTCGAAAGCCGAGGTCGACAAGGCGTTTCGCGCCGTGGAGATCCAGTCGAGCCAGTACCGGAAGTCGGGCAAGCCCCTCGACGACGTGGGCGACCCGCTGGCGCTGGTGGCGTTCAAGAACGCCGACGAGGTGCTCGCGAAGTACAAGGGGCTCAAGATCGCGAAGCCCGACAAGCCGGCCGAATTCAAGAAGACCCTGGAGCAGAAGCGCAAGGCCAAGGAGGCCGTCGACGGCGCCTACCTCGAGGTGGTCAAGCTCAAGAGCGCGGAGTGGGCCGTGGCGTCGCTGTTCCGAAACGGCGAGGCCACCGCCGACTTGGTGGGCGCCATCCTCGCGGTGCCGCCACCCAAGGGCCTCACCGACGAGCAGTCGAACCTGTTCAAGTCGAAGCTCGAGGAGCAGACCTTGCCCATCGAGGAGGCGGCGGCCAACTACATGGTGCTGTGCCTCGACAAGAGCGCCGAGTTCGCGGTGTTCAACGAGTGGACGCGCAAGTGCCTGGGCTACCTCGAGGAGCACCGGCCCAACACCTACCCGAAGAGCTCGCTCGAGCAGCGCGACAAGATCGTGGTGACCACGCGCGTGCCCGAGGCAGGGCAGGGCATGATCCTCGAGATCCCGAAGACGGGCGAGAAGCCGAAGGTCGACGCCGCCAGCGCGCCGCCCCCGCCGCCCGACGGGCTCAAGGTGAGCGCACCGCCGTCGTCGACGCCGGTGGCCGACAAGGGCTCCATGGACTTCAGCGAGGGTGACGGAGGTTCCCAATGACGCCACGAGGAGCACCACTGTTCTGCGCGGCGTTCTCGGTCGCTCTGGTCGTGAGCGCGTGTGAGACCACCGGGGGCAGCGGGTCGCGCGGCGGCTCGTCGGTGGGCACGGGCGCGGCCGCCGGCACCAAGACCACCGAGGACGCCGCCGTCGCCTTTCAGCGCGCCACGGATCGCGCCAAGAGCAACGACCTCGGCGGCGCCGCCGACGCGTTCCGGGCTGCCGCCGAGGCAGATCCGAAGCTGGCGGTGGCGAGCCACGACCTCGGCGTCATCGCCGAGAAGCGGGGCAACACCGATGAGGCGGTGCGCGCCTATCGCGCCGCCGTCGACGCCGACGCCACGTTGGACGCGTCCGTCAACAACCTCGGCCTGCTGCTCGAGCGCGGCGGACAGTCCGAGAGCGCCAAGGCCCTTTACCTCGACGTCATCGATCGCAACCCCGAGGCCGTGGCAGCGCGCATCCGGTTGGCGCGCATCGCGCGCGCGGAAGGCGACGCCAAGACCGCCGCGCGCCTGTGCCGCGAGGCGCTCCAGTACGATGCCGCGTCGCTCATCGCGTACCGCTTGTTGGCGCGCGTGTACGCCGAGGAGAAGAAGCCGCAGCTCGCGCGCCTGATCGCGCAGCGCGGCTTCAAGCTCTCGCCCGACGATCCCGAGCTCAACTTCGCGCTCGCCATCGTGGCCAAGAACGAGAAGGACGTGGCCACCGCGCGCGCGCTGTGGACCAAGGTCATCGAGAAGGACCCCGGCCACGTGGAGTCGCGCGTGGAGCTGGCCGAGCTCGCGCTCGCCAACCGTGACTGGAAGACCGCCACGGCGCAGCTCCAGGCGCTGGTGCAGGTGGAGCCGAAGAACGCCAACCTGCACAACAGCCTCGGGCTGGCGCTCAAGGGCCACGGCAAGTTCGACGAGGCGCGCGCGGCGTACCAGAAGGCGCTCGACGCCGACGACACCTTCGCCAACGCCGCGCTCAACCTGGGCATTCTCGAGCTGCGCCACCTGCAGAACCCCGCCGCCGCGCAGCAGGCGCTCGAGCGCTACCTCGCCAAGACCTCGAGCCCCATCAAGGAGGCCGACGAGCTCTTGAACGAGGCGAAGATGCTCATCCAGTCGCAGGTCGAAGAGAAGCGCATGCTGGAGGAGGCCAAGAAGGCCGAGGAGGAGGCGGCGCGCAAGGCGGCCGA
>CAZONM010000154.1:11151-12641 GCA_964580865.1 uncultured Myxococcales bacterium
CGGCCGAGGCTGCGCCCGCCGAGGCGTCGCCACCCGATCCCGGCGCCCCGCCGGAGCCCCCGAAGAAGAAGAAGAAGAAGTCCAAGGACAAAGAGAAAGACAAGGACAAGGACAAGGCCCCTGACAAGGACGACAACTTCTACAAAGACTGAGCGCGAGGCGCGTGGGCGTTTTCCCCACACCTACGCCTCCGTCGACGATCCGAGGCCGGCACCGTTCTGGCGGTGCCGCCGAGGCCTCGTGGTAGTGTCGGACGACGCTGGAGGTTCGTGATGCGTGCGCGTGTGCTCGCGGTCGCTGCGGTGTTGGCGCTGGCCATGTCCGCGTTCGCGCAAGAGGGCAAGGACGTCGTGAGCGAGGGCGGCGTGTCCTACAACCGCAAGACCGTCATCAACTTCGAGGACGACACCATCGAGGGAGATCTCAAGACGCCCGACGCCGTTTACCTCGAGGCCCGGAAGAAGATGCGGCACCGGAGCTTGATCCGCATTCGCACCGACTTCCGCAGGGAGGTCCTCGGCTCCATCGCGAACCTGTGATGCGCCGAGCCTCGAGAGGAGCAGGATGAAGTCGTTGGTCGTCGTCGCCCTGTCGTTCACGTCGCTGGCGTTGGCGGTCCCTGCGCGCGCGCAGGACGGCGGGGCCCAAGGGCCTGCGCGGCGCACCGTCATCGACATGGAGCAGGACGTCATCGAGGGCAGCCTCAAGGCGCCGGACGGGCTCGTGGTCCTGCCGCCAATTCGCAACAAATTCAGGTCGTTGATTCAGGTGAGGGCAGACTTCCGCAAGGAGGTCCTGGCCTCGGGCGCACAGCTGTGAGGCGGGGGATCTCCCGCGGAACCCGCGACCGCGGGGATGGGTCTGAGTCGGTGGGACGAGCCAGGTGAGGCGTCGAGCGCGGTCTGGCGGAGGAATGCATGGCACGGACGATCGGCATCAAGGTGCATCGCGGGGCTGACCTGGTGGAGAGCCAGGTCTTCGAGCGGGACATCATCAAGATCGGGCGCCTGGCGTCGGCGCACCTGCGCCTCGAGGACCCGAAGGTGTCGCGCATCCACGCGGTCATCGACATCGCCAACGGCAACGAGGTCTCGATCATCGACATGGGCTCCGCCGAGGGCACGCGCGTCAACGGCGAGAAGGTGAGCCGCGTGCGCCTCAAGCACGGCGACGAGGTGGGCCTCGGCGACTCACGCCTGGTGGTGGTGCTCGACGACGCAGAGATCGCTGCGCTCAGGGGCGCCGGTGCGCCGTCGTCGGCACCCTCGGGCCAGACGCAGGTGACCGAGCAGATCGCGGCGTCGCCCTTCGAGGGCGGCTTGTCGGCGCACACCGGTGTGTTCACCCCGCCCGCAGCCGTGGCCGCGGCCTCCACCGGCGCCAGCGGCGTCTTCACCTCCGGCGACACCGACGTGGCCGCGCTGCGCGCCGAGCTGGCCGCCACGGCGCCGCCGCCCCCCACCACCGACGTGTTTGCAGGCGCGCCGCCC
>CAZONM010000155.1:0-12576 GCA_964580865.1 uncultured Myxococcales bacterium
CCCGAGTAGTCGCCGTCGGGGCCCGCGCCGCCGGCGGAGGCGCCGCACGCGCTCGCGCTCATGGCGCCGGCGCCGCTGTTGGTCCCCGTGGCGCCAACGTCGAGGGCGCCGTCGATGGACGCATCGCCGAACACCAGCAGCGCCACGGCGTGGGGGCCGGCGAAGCGCACGCTGGCGCCGGCGTCGACGGTGAGGCTGCGCATGACGAAGACCCGCACGGACCCGCTGGTGGCGCCCGCGCCGGTGGCCACGGTGACCACGGCGTCGACGGCGGTGCCGCAGAAGGTGGCGCCGACAGCGTCGACGAGGGTCTCGCCGACGCAGTGCACGGCGGCCTTGGGTTCGACGGCCGGCGCCTCGGCGACTGCGCGAAGGTCGGGGTGCACCTGGCCGGTCGGAAACGCGCGCCAACAGGTGGTCGCGCCGCACGCGTGGCCCGGCACCACCTGGCACTGTACGCAGCCCGCCTGGTCGACGAGGAAGTCGCACTCCTCGCCGCTCTCTCGCACGCCGTTCCCGCACGACGGATCGCCCTCGCCCTCGCCCTCGCCCTCGCCCTCGCCCTCGCCCTCGCCTTCGCCTTCGCCCTCGCCTTCACCCTCGCCTTCACCCTCGCCTTCACCCTCGCCCTCGCCCTCGCCCTCGCCTTCGCCCTCGCCCTCGCCCTCGCCTTCGCCCTCGCCCTCGCCCTCGCCCTCGCCCTCGCCTTCGCCCTCACCCTCGCCTTCGCCTTCGCCCTCGCCCTCGCCTTCACCCTCGCCTTCACCCTCGCCCTCGCCCTCACCCTCGCCCGGCTCAGGCGCCGCGCACGAGCCGAGCATGCAGAGGGCGTCGCGGGGGCAGTCCGCGTCGGAGTTGCACGAGTACGCATGGCAGCGCTCGTCTTCACCGCAGGCCGCGCCGGCGCCACAGTCAGTGGAGCGCGCGCAGGGCGGATCGCACGACGCGCCGACCGCTACGGCGGTGCCGGCGAGCGCGATCGTCAGGATCGCCAGGGAGGCGCGCACCCGCCGATGATAGCGCGCCGCGTGCTGCCGACGCTCAGCGCCGACGCCGCGCCAGCAGCGCCACGAGGGCTGCCGCGAGCGCGACGGTCGATCCGCCCGAAGCGTGGCAGCCCAGCGTCACCGACGGCGGCAGGGGCTCGCGCCCGTCGGGCAGCGGCTCCTCGGGCGGCGGCTCCTCGGGCGGCGGCTCCTCGGGCAGCGGCTCCTCGGGCAGCGGCTCCTCGGGCGACGGTTCGTCGACCGCGCGGCGCGCGAGCAGCGCGTCGAAGCCGAGCTTCTTGGCGGTGCCAGCGTCGACGAAGGGCTCGCCCGTGTTGTCGGCCAGCGTCACCACCAGCGTGCCAGCGGGGGCCGCGAGCGAGAGCAGCTCCACCTCATCGCCGGCGTGGGCGCCTTGGTCGATCACCACCTCGCGCTCGACGCCGTCGCCCTCGATGCGGTAGCGCGCGGCGGCGCTGGTGGCCTCGGCGGGGATGACGGCGCGCAGCTCGAGGTCGGTGGGCGCGTCGAGCACCAGCGTCCACGACAGGGAATTGTCGGGCGCTGGGGCGTCGACGGCGTAGGTCCAGCGCGCGGCGCCGCCGTGGCCCGAGGTGTCATGCCAGTACTGGCTCGGGCCGTGGGCGCGCGCGCACGGCCCGTCCTCCTCGAGCGCGAGCTCGTCGTCGCCCGCGAGCACGCAGGCGGGATCGGGCGGGGGCGGGGGCGGCGGCGGGCCGCCCGTGTTGCTCGAGGTGTGCACCTGGTGCGGCTCGAGGTCGCCGGCGCCGTCGATGAGCTCGGGCACCACCGCGTTGCCGCCGTAGCTGCCGCCGCTGCCCGAGCCGCCGACGGACGAGTCGCGGTGCATGGCGAAGTGGAGGTGGGGCGTGGAGAACGACGAGCACGACAGCGCCCCCTGGCACGACTGCCCGAGCGCGCCGAGCTGCTGCCCCTTGGTCACGGCGTCGCCCTCGACCACGTCGATTCGATCGAGGTGCGCGTAGAGCGTGACGTAGCTGTGGCCGTCGCCGGGCTCGTGGCGCAGGATGACGCGCTGCCCGTAGTTGGCCCAGCCCGAGCTGGCCCAGCCGGCCTTGACCACCACGCCGGCGGCGGCGGCGAGCACCGGCTGGCCCTTGCCGTGGTCGGCGCGCTCTTCGAGCGTGAGGTCGAGCGCGTAGTAGTCGTTGGCCGCGCCCGTGCGCGTGGTGCCGTCGTGCAGGCTCGAGCCGCCGCCCGGACCGTAGCCCGACAACAGGTACACGGCCTCGCCGGCGGCGAAGGGCCAGCTCAGGGCGAGCTCGGCGGGCGCCATGGTGGCGCCCGCGAGCGGGTCGGTGGCGGCGCCGACCGGCAGGGCCGCGAGGAGGAGTGCCAGGGGGAAGGCGGTGCGCACGGCTCGCTCCAAAACGAATGTTTTTTCGATACCGCCGGTGGCGCCCGGGCCGCGTCCGTCGTTGGGAGGACGGCGCTATCCCACATCGACGCCGCTGTAGCTCCCGCTCCCATCGTCCCGATGGCCGTGATTAGGACGCCGGGATCCGCCGACAACCTCCCTGACCACCCCATCCGAGGAGCTCACCATGTGCGGCATCAACAACGACATCACGACCCGCACCCGCGTGCAGCGCAACCGCGGCGCGGGCGGCTGCGACAACAACGAGGGCGACACCAACGCGGGCCGCCCCCTCAACCTCTTTCAGGGTGACACCCTCGGCGAGTGCCGCGGCAGCGGCCTGTTCCCGCGCCGCGCCGGCGGCTGCGGCGGCATCGAGGACCTGCTCGCCCGCATCAACGAGAACAACAAGAAGAACCAGCTCGACTCGGCGAACGCGGCCAACGGCCTGTTCTCGGGCGGCAAGGACTTCGGCACGGCCTCGGGCAGCTCCTGCGACGAGGGCGGCGGCGGCGGCGGCCAGGGCATGCAGCAGGCCATGCAGGGCATCCAGCAGGTGCTCGGCATGGTCATGAACGTGGTCAAGGCGATCATGGGTATCTTCGGCGGGCTGTGAGCCCCACCACGAGCGTCCGCGCGTGAGAGAGCGCGCGAGCTTCACCGCCGCGATGATCGCGGTCTCACGCAGCCTCGGCCGCGTCCTCCCCGACGACGCGCGCCTCATCGACGATCCCTACGGCGCGCGCTTCGCCACCCCTATGCTGCGGGTGCTGGCGCGCTGCGCCCACTGGTTGCGCCCCGTGATCGAGGGCACGCTAGTCACGGTGCAGGTGCGCACCCGCCTGCTCGACGAGGCGCTCCTGGGCTTCGTGGACGCGGGCGGCGCGCAGGTGTTGGTGCTCGGCGCGGGCTTCGATGCGCGCGCCGCGCGCTTCGCCGATCGCCTGCAGGGCGCCCGCGTCTTTGAGGTCGACCACCCGGCCACCCAGGCGAGGAAGCGCGCGCTCCTGCCCGAAGCACCGAGCGTGCGCTACCTGCCCTGGGACTTCGAGGCGCAGCCGGTGCGCGAGCTGCCCGCGGCGCTTGCCGCCCTCGGCCACGACCCGGCGCGCCCCACGCTCACGCTCTGGGAGGGGGTCACCATGTACCTCACGGAGGGCGCCGTCGACGAGACCGTTCGTGCCGTCCGCGCGCTGTCGGCGCCGGGCTCGCGCTTCGTGCTCACGTACGTCGAGCGCGCCGCGCTTACGAAACCGAGCGCCGCCCACCGCGTGGTCGCGCGCCTGGTGCGCGGCGTGGGCGAGCCCTTGCGCTTCGGCTTCGCGCCGCCCGAGCTGCCCACGTGGATGGCCGCGCGCGGCTTCGCGCTCGAGCACGACGTGAGCTTCCAGGATGCGGCCGCGCTCCTCGTGCCCGCGCGCTACGCGGCGCTGCTCGAGCCGAGCATGCGCGTGGCGTTCGTGGCGCCCGCGGCGTGACTCACATGCTCGCGTCGTGCGCGATCTTCCAAGCACCCGCCCGGCGCTCGAGCCCGATGACGCTGTAGCCCTCGGCGGGCGGCTTGCCGTCGAAGGCGAGGCGCCACCTCATGGCGATGGACGCCACGCCCCCGTCGGCGATGACGTGCAAGACCTCGAGCGTGAGCGCGCCCATGCCGCGCTTGTCGACGTACTTCTTCAGGTAGCGCTGCTCCACGGCCGCGCGCCCGTCGGTGCGGCCCGACGGCGACACGAAGATGGCGTCGTCGGCGTAGTGGGAGCAGAAGCCCGTGAGGTCGCCGGCCGTCCACTGCGCGGCCTGTTTCGTGAGGAGCGCGCGCAGCTCGTCGGCGACGGGGATCGGCGAGGGCGGCGCGGCGAGCCCGGGGGCGCCCGGCGTGCGCTCCTGACCCGCGAGCGCGCCCACGGCGGCGAGGGGGAGAGCAGCGGCGGCGGCGAGCGCGGTGCGGCGGTTCATGGGGGCTCCTCGTCCGAGCCTACGCCCCCATGACGCGTGATGTCAGGCACTGCCGGACATGGGGCACACAATCCCACACACACCTTCACCGAAGCACATCTCCGGACCGTCACACTACCTCGGCCACCTCGGAGACCACGCCATGCCGTCCGTCCAGCTCACCCAGCAAGCCGCCGCCCTCTTGAAGGAAGTCCAGCGCAAGGTCGGTCTCTTCGACCTCGGCGTCGACCAGACGTTGCAGCAGGCGCAGACGGGCCAGGCGGACCCCACGAAGCCCCTCGGGATCGAGGACGTGGAGAAGCTCCTGCTGCAGGCGCTGCCGTCGCAGGCCGCCACCATCCAGACCGCGCGCGACTTCGCCAAGGGTTACCACCCCGACAACAAGAACCCGCGCTTCCTCACGCAGATCTTGTCCATGCGCATCGAGAAGGAGCACGACTTCGGCGTGGGCGCCACCACGCCGCCGCGCAACCGCGACCCGCTGTACGCGAGCTTCACGCTCGATCCCAAGGCCGACTTCATGCTGCTGTTCAACGCCCGCGACGTCGACGCCAAGGGCAACCCCCTGTTGATGAAGGTGGTGGTCCGCGAGGGCGCTGACGTGGCGAAGCTCGACCTGACCCGCTACCGCACCGCCACGGGGCAGATGCCCGACGTGGTCAAGGTGCCGAAGCACGCCACGTACGTGGAGACCAAGGACATCGACGAGACCGAGTTCAGCTTCGGTGACCCGCTCAAGCAGGTCTCGGTAGCCTCGTGCGGCACACAAGAGCTGTCGTCGAGCGTGTGGGTGCGGCCGCAGAACGTGGACCGCTGGAACGCGTTCTCGTACATGTGGGACGGCCGGCAGTACGTGATCAACCCGAACGCGCGCCAGCCGGCGCAGGACCGCGTCAACCAGGGCGAGCAGCTCGACACCACGCCGGTCAAGACCTTCGATGAGCGCGTGCGCCTGGGCATGAAGGCGAAAGACACGCTGCCCGCAGACGCTTGGCTCGACACCCCGGGCGGCGCCGCCCAGGTCGACGTCTCCTTGGAGCTCGGCCGCGGCTACATCTTCGAGCCCGGCGCCTCGTGCGAGGTGGCCTTCAACGGCATGAAGCTCACGGGCGCCGTCGACAAGGGCGACGCGCAGCTCCTCGGCAACGAGGCCTCGGCCACCACCGGCACGCCGGGGGGCAACGGCACCCTGCGCTGGCTCCTGTCGCAGCAGGTGACGTTCGCCGCCGGCGCCAACCCGAACGGCAACGACCGCACGGTGACCTCCAAGAGCGCCGTCGACCTCATCTACGGCGCCACGCGCGACAAGATCACGGTGGGCGCCACCAAGCTCGCGCCCCTCGGCGACGTGACGCTCAAGGCCGCCGACCTGGCCGCCAACAAGCTCTCGCTCACCGCCGAGCCCATCGCCGACCCCAACAACGACGCCGTCAAGGTGCAGCTCAAGCTCGACGACGCGTTCTTGGGCGTGGCCGACGGCGCGTCGGTGAAGGGCTGGAAGATGGCCGTGGGCTACACCGACGCCGCCGGCGCGTGGGTGAGCGTGGGCGAGCGCGGCGTGAAGACCGGCGCGTCGAAGGCCGAGACCTTCAGCTTCGACGTCGACGACTTCGACGCGCTCCAGCAGGGAGACAAGAAGCTCGAGGTGCGCCTGTTCAACGCCGAGGGCGTCCCGGCGCAGCGTGTCATCCTGCCCTTTCGCGAGGTGAGCTGGGCCGAGTGACGAGGCCCGGCCGGCCGCGGCCCGCAGGTCGACCACTTGCGGGCCGCCGCGCCGAGTGCTCGGTTGCGCCCCATGGGCCAACTCGACGACTCGATCCTCAAGACCGGCACCGATCTCTGGCAGAAGATGCAGGGCGAGACCCCCGGCGTCTTCAACCCCGCCTATTGGGAGGGCGCCATCCTCGAGTGGGCCATGAAGGACCCGTCCTTCAAGGTCGACATGTTCCGCTTCGTCGACGTGTTCCCCACCCTGCAGAGCACCGACCAGGTGCGCGCGCACATCAAGGAGTACCTGCTCAAGGACGGCCGCGAGCTGCCCACGCTCATCTCGGCCGCGCTCAAGGCCGCCACCATCGGGCTCACCGCCGGCATGGCGTCGGCCACCATCAGGAAGCAGATCGAGGGCATGGCCGGGCGCTTCATCGTCGGCGCCAACGCCAAGGAGGCGCTGGCCGAGCTGAAGAAGCTCCACAAGGACGGCATCGCCTTCACCGTCGACCTGCTCGGCGAGGCCACCGTGTCCGAGCCCGAGGCCGACACCTACGCGCAGCGCTACCTGGACCTCATCGACAACCTGGCCGACGAGGTCAACAAGTGGCCGGCCGACGACATCATCGACCGCAACCACCTGGGCGCCATCCCGCGCACCAACGTGAGCCTCAAGATCTCGGCCATGTTCAGCCAGATCGACCCGGTCGATCGCGCCGGGTCGGTGGCGGCGCTCAAGAAGCGCGTGCTGCCGCTCGCGTTGCGCGCCAAGCAGAAGAACGTGGCGCTCAACGTCGACCTCGAGCAGTGGGCGTACCACGACATCACCTACGACCTCTTCGAGGAGCTGGCCACGCACCCCGAGCTCAAGGGCTATCCGCACCTCGCCGTGGTGGTGCAGGCGTACTTGAAGAGCGCGGTGAAAGACGCCGAGCGCCTGTTGGCGCTGGCCAAGCGGCGCGGCGCGCCCCTGGGCGTGCGCCTCGTCAAGGGCGCGTACTGGGACTACGAGACCGTGCTGGCGCGCCAGCAGGGTTGGGAGTGCCCGGTGTTCTCGGAGAAGGCGCAGACCGACCGCACCTACGAGCAGATCTCCGAGCTGCTGCTGTCGAACGTCGACGTCATCTGGCCCGCGTTCGCCAGCCACAACCTGCGCTCGCTGACGCACGCGATGATGCAGGCGAAGGACAAGCGCGTGCCCGAGCGCGCCTACGAGATGCAGACCCTCTACGGCATGGGCGAGCCCGAGCGGAAGACCTTCCGTCAGTCGGGCGCGCGCGTGCGCGTCTATGCGCCCGTGGGCGAGCTGTTGCCGGGCATGGCGTACCTGGTGCGACGCCTCCTCGAGAACACGTCGAACCAGGGCTTCTTGCGCCTGTCGCACCATGATCACGTCGACCTCGCCAAGCTGATGGCGGCGCCAGCGCCCACGGGCGCGCCGCCGAAGGCGCCGCCGGGGCTCAAGCGCGGCGACCTGTCATCGCCCTTCGCCAACTGCGCGCTCGCCGACTTCTCGCGCGCCGAGGCGCGCAACGCGTACGAGGCCGCCGTGACGGCGGTGCAGGCCAAGCTGCCCGTGCGCGTGCCCGTGATGGTGTCGGGTCGTGAGCAGAGGACCGAGCGCACGCTGGCGCGACCGTGCCCGAGCGACACCTCGAAGAAGGTCGCCGACGTTTCGCTGGCGACCACCGAGCACGTCGAGGCCGCGGTGGCCGCCGCCAAGGCCGCGTGGCCCGCGTGGCGCGATCGCCCCTTGACGGAACGCGCGGCGCTCCTCGAGAAGCTGGCCGACGCCATCGAGGCCGACCGCTGGAACATGGCCGCGCTCCAGTCGTTCGAGGTGGGCAAGCCGTGGAAGGAGGCCGACGGCGACGTGGCCGAGGCCGTCGACTTCTGCCGGTACTACGCGCGCCAAGCGCTCGTGGAGCTCGCGCCCAGGAAGCAGGGCAGCGTGTGGGCCGAGGACAACGTGCTCTCCTACGAGGGCCGCGGCGTGTGCGTGGTGATCGCGCCCTGGAACTTCCCCCTCGCGATTCTCTGCGGCATGACGACGGCCGCGCTGGTCGCCGGCAACACGGTCATCATGAAGCCCGCCGAGCAGTCGAGCGCGGTGGCCTACGGCCTCTTCGAGAAGATGAAGGCGGTGGGCTTCCCGCTCGAGGCCGTGCAGTTCCTGCCCGGCATCGGCGAGGACATCGGCCCCGCGCTCGTGGAGCACACGGACGTGGCGCAGATCGCGTTCACGGGCTCGAAGGGCGTGGGCCTGCAGATCGTCGAGCGCGCGCACGTCACCAAGCCCGGCCAGGCGCAGGTCAAGCGCGTGGTGTGCGAGATGGGTGGCAAGAACGCCATCATCGTCGACGACGACGCCGACCTCGACGAGGCCGTGCACGGTGTCATCAAGAGCGCGTTCGGCTTCGCGGGGCAGAAGTGCTCAGCGTGCTCGCGCGTGCTGGTGGTCGAGGGCGTGTATGCGGCGTTCGTGGAGCGCCTGAAGGCCGCGGCGGGCAGCATCACCGCGGGCGCGGGGCACAGCGCGGGCACCTTCCTGCCCCCTGTCGTCGACGACGAGGCGCACAAGCGCCTGCTCGGCGTCATCGCCAACCCGGGCGCCGGCGCCGAGAAGCTGTACGTCGGCAGCGCGCCGTCGGGCGGCTACTATGTGCCGCCCGCCATCTTCGCGGTGCAGGACCGCGGCCATCTGCTCATGCAGCGCGAGCTGTTCGGCCCTGTGCTCGCCGTGCACCGCGTGAAGAGCTTCGACGAGGCGCTCGAGGTGGCGGTAGCGACCGAGATGGCGCTCACGGGCGCGGTGTTCTCGCGCAGCCCCGCGCACCTCGACGAGGCGCGCCGCCGCTTCCGCGTGGGCAACCTCTACCTGAACCGCGGCAGCACCGGCGCCCTCGTCGAGCGCCAGCCCTTCGGCGGCTTCGGCATGAGCGGCGTCGGCACCAAGGCGGGCGGCCCCGGCTACCTGCAGCTGTTCGCCGACCCGCGCTGCGTGACCGAGAACCTCATGCGCCGCGGCTTCACGCCCGATCTCGAGAGCTGAGCGAGCGCGGGGGCGCGCTCAGTAGTGCGTGCACGCTGGGGCGCTGTAGAGGCAGGCGTCGACACGTCCACCGCCGCCGCCCCCGCCGCCGGCGCCACGGGACGACGGCGTCTCGCTGGCGCCACCACCGCCGCCCTCCCGAGCAGCGCCGCCGTCGCCACCGTCGGTGCCGGTGCTGCTGGCGCCGCCCGCGCCACCGGCGGCGACGAGCGACGCGCCTGCGAGATCGAGGACCGTCGCCTCCAGCAAGATCACGCCACCGGAGCCGCCGCCCCCGCCGCCATCCTGGGCGCCTCCTGCGCCGTTGGTACCCGCGCCGCCGCCCGCCTCGATGGTTCCCGTCACCCGGAGAATGCCGCTGACCGAGAGCTGCAGCGCGCCGCCGCCGCCGCCGCCCGGCGCCCCCGCCGTCGACGCGCTGCCGCCGGACCCACCGGCGCAGCCGGCCTTGAGCGGCGACGACCGAAGCACATCACCTCCCGTGACCCAGCTCTGGCCCCCATCTCCACCGGCAGTGCCCACGTGAACGTCGCCGCCGTTGCCGCCCTTGCCCGCGAGCGCGCCGCCGCCGCCGCCGCTGCAGCTCGCCGTTGTTGCGTCCTTGACGCCGCCCTTCCCGAACGCCGTGGTCGGGCAACCCGACTCCGCGCCAGGGCCCGACACGTTCTGCAGCGCCCCCACCGCGATGGTGCCGTCGATGATCGCGTGGCCGTGTACCAGCAGCACGGGGATGCGCGTGCCGGCGAACCGCACCGTGACCCCGGTGTCGACGCGCAGGGTGCCGATGTCGATGACCCACTCGCCGGGCGGCACGTCGTCGCCGACGAGGCGCGGTGTCACGCTCACACCACAGAGCACCACGTCGGCGACTCCGTCGGTAGTGACGAGCTCGTCGGTGGCGCAGTGCGGGCTCCCGGCCGCGTCCGCGGGCGCCACGTGCGCGGCCTCAACGGGCGACGTGGGCAGGCATACGAACGAGCCGTTGTTCAGCTCGCACACGTGGCCGGGCTCGACGGTGCACAGCGCGGAGCACCCGTCGTAGTCCACGCCGGGCCCGACGTCGCACTCCTCACCGCTCTCGGTCACGCCGTTGCCGCATGCGGGCTCGCCTTCGCCCTCCCCTTCGCCCTCCCCTTCGCCCTCCCCCTCGCCCTCTCCCTCGCCCTCCCCCTCTCCCTCGCCTTCCCCCTCTCCCTCGCCTTCGCCTTCTCCCTCACCTTCACCTTCTCCCTCGCCTTCACCTTCTCCCTCACCCTCGCCTTCTCCCTCACCCTCGCCTTCGCCTTCACCCTCGCCTTCGCCTTCTCCCTCGCCTTCACCTTCCCCCTCCGAAGCGAGGACGCAGCTGCCGCCGAGGCACTGCAGGCCGCCCGAGCACTCCGCCGACGACCGACACGGCGCGATACGCGCCGGGCAGGCAACGAGCACGCCCAACGCGGCGAGCCACACCCCAAGCAGCATCGCGGATACGCGAGTCACCATGCCGCATGATGCCACGGGCCGGACGTCACGCCGCCATTGGCGCTCCTCGGCAGGTGCGCGGTGGCGCACGGCGTCAACGAAGCCCGGGTCGGAGCCGCGGCGGGCCCGTGCTATGCGGCCGCATGCTCTCAGATCCTCTCCTTCTCGCGCGCGAGCTCGGTGTCCCCGACAGTGCCGTGGAGCCCCGCGGCGCCGGCGTCGTCAAGGTCGATCCCGCCGTGATCGACGCGCCCGCCAAGGGCCGCGTGGTGCTGGTGACTGCCATGACCCCCACGCCCGCGGGCGAGGGGAAGACCACCACCACCATCGGGCTCGTCGACGGGCTGCGACGGCGCGGCGTGCGCGCCGTGGGTGCGCTGCGGGAGCCGAGCCTGGGTCCGCTGTTCGGGCGCAAGGGCGGCGCCGTGGGTGGCGGCAAGAGCCGCGTGGAGCCCGCCGACGCCATCAACCTGCACTTCACCGGCGACATCCACGCCGTCACGTCGGCGCACAACCTGCTCGCCGCGGTCGTTGACAACCACCTGTTCCACGAGCTGTCGCCGCGCATCGCCAAGGTGACGTGGGGCCGCGTGCTCGACATGAACGACCGCCACCTGCGCACGGTGGAGGTGGGCTTCTCGGCCAAGCGCCCGTACCGCTCGCGCTTCGACATCACCGCCGCGTCCGAGGTCATGGCGGTGCTGTGCCTGTCGTCGTCCATCGAGGATCTGCGAGCGCGGCTCGATCGCATCGTCGTGGGCGTGGATGAGCAAGGCCACGGCGTGACCGCCAAGGACGTGGGCGCGTCGGGCGCCATGGCCGCCATCCTCCTCGACGCCACGCGCCCGAACCTGGTCTCGACCCTGGAGGGCTCGCCGGTGTTCATCCACGGCGGGCCCTTCGCCAACGTGGCGCAGGGCACGTCCACGCTGCTGCAGACCACGCTGGCGCGCCGCGTGGCCGACGTGGTGGTCACCGAGGCCGGCTTCGCCTTCGACCTCGGCGGCTTCAAGTTCCTCGACCTCAAGTGCCGCGCCGGCGGCTTCCGCCCCGCAGCGGTGGTGCTGGTGGTGACGGTGCGCGCGCTGCGCTTCCACGGGGGCAACGCCGACTTCACCAAGGCCGACGCCGCCGCAGTAGCTCGCGGCCTCGACAACATCGCCGCGCACGTCGAGAGCATGGGCCGCTTGGGCCTGCCCAAGCCCATCCTCTCGATCAACCGCTTCCCCGACGACGCGCCCGACGAGCTGGCGGCCATCCACGATCGCGCCCGCGCGCTCGACGTGCTCGCCGTCGACGGCACCTACTTCGCCGACGGCGGCGCGGGCGCGCTGGCGCTGGCCGACGCCGTCAGCGCCACCTTGGCGGGTCACCGCAGCGACAGCCCCGACTACCGTTCGCCCTACGAGCTGTCCGACTCCATCCCGACCAAGGTGGAGAAGATCGCGACCACCGTGCTGCACGCGCGCGGCGCCACCCTCACGCCGGCTGCGCAAGACGAGCTGCGCATCATCGAGCGCATGGGGCTACCGCCCTTGCCCGTGTGCTTGGCCAAGACGCACCTGTCCATCAGCGACGACGAGCACAAGAAGGGCCGGCCCGCCCCCTACGATCTCACGGTCACCAGCCTGCGCGTGGCCGCCGGTGCCGGCTTCATCGTGGCGCTCTGCGGCCCCATCCTCACCATGCCCGGGCTGCCCAAGGAGCCCGCCGCGTCGCGCATCGACATCGAGCGCGGCGCCGACGGCCGCTGGCGCGTGCGCGGGCTCGCGTAGCGACACGTCGACTACAGCCGACCCTGCGCCTTGAGCGTGGCGTAGGTCTCGACCGCTGCCGCGGCGGCGCGGGCGGCATGTGCATCCACGACCACGGCCCCGGCGGCCTCGAGGGCAGCGAGGCCGCGGCGGCGGTGCGCCAAGAGTCCCGCGGCCGCCTGGGGCAGCAGGCGCTCGGCCTTGGTCTCGCCCTGCGCGGGCGCGCGCGCCAGGCGCGCCAACGCCGGGTCGGCCCGC
>CAZONM010000156.1:0-3026 GCA_964580865.1 uncultured Myxococcales bacterium
GGCCTGGGCCCTGGCCACCCCGCCGACGGAGGCGCCGTGACCGCCACGAGCGCGCCCCCCGCCGCCACGCCAGTGCCGACCGCGCCGGCCGCGTCCGTCGACGAGCGCGCGCTGCCGCTCGTGTCGATCGTGTGCCCGGTGTTCAACGAGCAGGGCAACATCGTGCCGCTGTACGACGCGCTGTGCGCGGTGTTCGCGCGCGTGGCCGACCGCTACCGCTGGGAGCTGGTGTTCACCGACAACCACAGCACCGACGCCACCTTCGCCGAGCTGACGCAGCTGGCGGCGAAGGACGGGCGCGTGCGCGTGTTCCGCTTCTCGCGCAACTTCGGGTTCCAGCGGTCGATCTACACCGGCTACATGCAGGCCAAGGGCGACGTGGCGGTGCAGATCGACTGCGACCTGCAGGACCCGCCCGAGCTCATCCTCGAGTTCTTGCGCGAGTGGGAGGCGGGGCACGCCATCGTGTACGGCGTGCGTCGCACGCGGCAGGAGGGCGCGCTCATCACGCTGACGCGCAAGGTGTTCTACCGGCTCATCGACTTCCTGAGCGAGGACCGCCTGCCCCTCGACGCCGGCGACTTCCGCCTGGTGGATCGCCGCGTGCTCGACGTGCTCGGACGCATCCACGACGAGAGCCCGTACCTGCGGGGCACCCTGGCGAGCGTGGGCTTCGCGCAGAAGGGCATCCCCTACGACCGCGCGGCGCGCACCATCGGCGCGAGCAAGTTCTCGCTGGGCGACCTGTTCAAGCTCGCGCTCGACGGCATCCTGGCGCAGTCCACCGTGCCGCTGCGCTTGGCGACGTACACCGGGCTGTTGGTGGTGCTGCTCACCTTCGGCGGCGTGGTCGCGTTCGTCATCGGCCGCGTGTTCTTTGGGCAAGCATGGCCCGCGGGCTTCGCCATGACCGTGGTGCTCATCTTGCTGTCGCTCAGCGTGAACGCGCTCTTCCTCGGCATCCTCGGCGAGTATGTGGGCCGCATCTACCGCCAGGTGCGCCAGCGCCCGCTCACCATCATCGAGGCGCGCATCGACCGCGCCGACGCGCAGCGCGAGGCGCGGTGAGCTGATGGACTGGCTCTTGTTGCGCGGCCTGGCGCGCGAGCAGCGCCACTTCGGCGACTTCCCCGCGCGCTTCGCGCGCGCCGTGCCCGAGGCGCGCGTGCACACGCTCGACCTGCCGGGGTTCGGCGATCAGGCACGCCGCCCATCCCCCGCCAGCGTCGACGCCATCGTCGACGACCTGCGCGCGCGCGCGCCGTGCGCGCGGCCCCACGGCATCGTGGCGCTCTCGCTCGGCGGCATGGTGGCCCTGCGCTGGGCCGCGCGCCACCCCGATGACGTGGCGCGGGTCGTGGTGGTCAACACCTCGAGCGCCGACTTGTCGCCGCCGTGGCAGCGCTTCTCGCTCGCCGTGTTCGCGCGCCTGCCGCAGCTGCTCGTTGCCACGCCGCGCGCGCGCGAGCGCGCGATCCTCGGCATCACGAGCAACCGCGGCGCGGCCATGAACGACCCCGTGGCCGAGCAGTGGGCCGCGTGGTTCGACGAGGTGCGCCCGGCGCGCGCCAACGTGCTGCGCCAGCTGTGGGCGGCCAGCCGGTGCCGCAGCCCCGCGCGCCTCGCCGTGCCGCTCCTGGTGCTCGCGTCGCGCGCCGATCGCCTGGTGTCGTGGCGCTGCTCCGAGCGGCTCGCCGCGTCGCTGGGCGCGCCCCTCGCGCTCCATGACGCGGGCGGTCACGACCTCTCCCTCGACGCACCCGAGTGGATCTGCGATCAGGTCACGCAGTGGCTCCATCGCTGATCGCCCTCGTCGTCGCGCTGGCCGCGGCCGACCCCTTCGCCGTCACGGCCGCCGAGCGCGCGCGCCTCGACGCCGGCGAGGTGCTGGTGAGCGGCGCCCCCGCCGTGGACGGCGCGCCGGCCAGCATGGCGCGCGCCGTCATCGACGCGCCGCCCGAGAAGGTGTGGCCGCTCGTGTGGGACTGCTCGCGCTTCGCGCGCACCATGCCGCTCATCGCCGAGAGCGAGCTGGTGGAGCACACGGCCAACAGCACGCTGTGCCGCGTGGTCACCGACCTGCCCTTCCCCCTGCCCGACCTCACCAGCGTGTCCCGCGCCGTCCTCGAGGTGGAGCCGGGCGTGCGGTGGCGCCGGACCTGGAAGATGGTCGAGGGCGACTACGCCGTGAACCAGGGCAGCTTCACGTTGCTGCCGTGGGGCGCGGGCAAGACGCTGGCCGTCTACCAGATCGCGGCGCGCCCCAAGGTGCCGGTGCCCGACGCGCTGCTCGCCAAGGCGCAGACCGATCGCCTCCCCGAGATGATGGCGCGCCTGCGCACGCACGCCGCGCGCTGACCGCCGCGCGTTCGTGGCCCGGCCGCTACGCCGCGCGCTCGACGGAGGGCTCGCGGTGCGCCTTGACGTCGCCGCGGGCGCGGTGCGCGGCGTCCATCAGCTCGCGGCGCGCGGCGCGAAAGGCGTCGCGCACGGCGAGGTACACGTCGGCGTGCGCCGCGTCCTCGGGCGGGCTGCGGCCCACCACCAGCTCCGCGCCGGGCACCACCAGGTCGATGCGCACCCGATAGGGCGCGCCCTTGCGCTGGTGCCGGTGCGGCGCCTCGACGACGACGTGGCAGCGCTGCAGGCGCGGGTGATAGCGATCGAGCAGCACCGCCCGCCGCACGACCTCGGCCTCGACGGCGGCGCTCGCATCCAGGTTCCGGAACGTGACCTGCACACGCTCTTGCATGGGTCCCTCGGGGGTCAGGTGATCTCGACGCCGGAGACCAGATAACGCTGCGGGTCGAGCAGGAAGCGCGTCTTGCAGCGGTCGCTGCAGAAGAAGAAGCGCTCGCCGTTGCGCGTGACGCGCGGAGCCAGCTCGGGCCGCGCGATCTCCTCGCCGCACACGGGGTCGAGGCAAGGCTGGTCGTCGAGGCTCACCGGCGTCGACGGCTCGCTCGTGGTCTTGGCAGGCATGGTTCCCCTCGTGCCGCCACCGCTAGCCAATTCCATGCCGCGCG
>CAZONM010000156.1:3126-12575 GCA_964580865.1 uncultured Myxococcales bacterium
GCGCGGCGGCTGCGGCATTTCACACCGGCGATCGAGGGCATCGTCACAGCGGCCGGGCGTGCGGGCGCGACGCCACCAACGTGGGCTATCGCCCCGCATGCAACGCGCGGCGCCACGTGCGAGGGCCGCGGCCCCACGGTGCGCGACGACCAGGCAACGCGTCGTGGGTCAGGGCGCCCCGGGCAGCTCGCCCTTCTTGAGGCTCTCCTCGAGCTTCTTGCGCACGTCGGGCGGCAGGCCCTCGAGGCCCTGCATGCCGCCGCCGTGCTGGCCGCCCATGCTGCCACCCATGCCGCCCGGTGGCGGTGCCGCCTTCTTGAACAAGTCAGCGGGCTTGTCGTAGCGCTTCTTCGAGTGGGCGGCGACGACGTACACCAGCTGGTCGACGCCGCTCGAGGCGTAGAACTCGCGCGGCTCCGGCGCCTTGCCGGGAGGCGCCGCCTTCTGCTCGTCGGCCGTGAGCGGCACGGGCGCGCCCATGCGCACCACCTGGTGCTTGCCGCCCTTGAGCTGCAGGTCGATGACCGTGCCCGCCTTGGCGAGGCCCGCCGCCGCCGCCGGCACGTCGACCATGCGCGCGGCGCGCAGGCGCACGACCGAGGCCACCTGGTTCTTCGCTTGGCCCACGTCGAAGTCTGCGGGTGGCGTCTTCGGCTCCACCACCACCCACGCGTCGCCGTTGCGCTTGAGCACCACGGTGCCGGAGGCGCCCTTGAAGGTGGCGCGCTCGACGTCGTCGGCGCTGGCGGAGAACAGCAGCAGGTCGCGGAAGTCGTCGAGCTTGCGATCGAGCTGCTTGGCC
The DNA here is from genome assembly GCA_964580865.1 of uncultured Myxococcales bacterium. GTDB lineage: Bacteria > Myxococcota > UBA727 > UBA727 > VGSZ01 > JACOUT01. The sequence goes on from CAZONM010000156.1 coordinate 3,929, forward strand.
ACGTATCCCGGCAGCACATACAGCTGCGGGTCGCCATCGATCTTGGCGTAGATGCGCTTGTCGGCGTCTTCCTTGCCGACGTGCAGCACCAAGGTGGTGCCGTTCTTGTGCGCGATCTCCACCTTGGCGTGGGCCACGTCGAGCCCCGCCTGCGCGTCGCTGACGCCGTCCGCGAAGTCCTGCGCGCGCAGACCCGCGAGCTGCGCGGCCGGGCGGGCGAGCTGGTTCTTGTCGAGGCGGAAGCCCGCGGGCAGCGTGGCCGGCTCCACCAGACGCCACTCGGTCTTCGGCGGCGGCGCGGCGGTGGCCTCGGGCGTGGGCCCGCTCGCGGGCGGGGGCGTGCCCTCGATGACCCAGCGCTCGCCCGTGGCCGCCGTGGTGGTGACGCGCACGATCTCGTCGGCCTTGAGGTCGAACAGGCTCTTGTTGCGCCAGCCGCTCACGTCCTTCATCAACAGCGCGCCCAGGCGCCCCTTGCCGATGAACACGTCGCTGCTGCCGGGCAGACGCACGGTGACGTTGCCGCTCTTGATGGAGCGCCCAAACACCAGGCCGAGCGCGCGGCCGCCGGACGCATGGAACGTCACGCGGTGCCCGTGCTCGTCGTCGATCTCGAACGACGCGAGCTGCTCGGCCTTGTTGGAGATGAGCTCGCCGGCTTGGAAGTCACCGAGCGCGGTGAGCACCGCCTTCAGCTGCGCCTCGTCGATGGCGAAGCGCTGGTCGGGCTTCTTCGGATCGAAGACCTTCCACGCGTCGCCCTCCTTGGCGAGCACGACCTCGCGGGCCGGCGCGGCGGCCGCGGCGGGGCCGGCGTCGGGGCCCGCGACGTTCTCGGTGGGCAAGCGCACCTCGATCCGATCGATCAGCTCCTTGCTCGGCTTGTCGAGCGACAGCTCCTTGATGCCCACCTTCTCGCCGCCCTTGCGTTGCGAGACGGCGGCGAACACCAACAGACACAAGACGGCGAGCGTGAACGGCACAGCGCGAGACATGACGACGACCTCGAGGAGTGTCAGGTGGGAGTGGCGACGGCGAGCGCGTTCCTGCGCCCGCGACGGCGCAGCATCAAGACGGCGGCGAAGGCGCCGTCGAGCAGCACGGCCATGGCGATGTTACCGGCCTTGACCAGGGTCTTGGCGCCCGGCGACAGATCGGGATCGATGGGCGCCTCGGTCAGGCTGCGCGCGCGCATGTCGAGCAGCTTGCCGTCGAGGCTGAGCCAGTCGATCATGTTGAGGATCAGGCCGGCGTTCTGCGGCGTCAGCACCGTGTCCTCGAAGATCGCCGAGGTGCCCGACACGATGACGCGCGCCTCCTTGGCGGACTTCTGCGCCGGATCGGCGAAGCTCGGCAGCGCGCCGCGCGCGGTGGCGATGAGCGCGTAGGGCCCCGTGAACGACACCTCGGCGCTGCCCCAGTCGCGGCGCGGGCTCACGTTCTGCGCGGTGCCCTCCTCGAGCCAGCTCTTGGCCGAGCTCTTGGCGAGCACCTCGACCGCGGCCCCTGGCAGGTCGGTCTTGGGGTAGATGGGCGTGACGAACGGCAGCGTGAGGTCGGCCAGCCCCTTGGCCAGCGGGCTGTCACCCTCGAGCTGGCGCACCATGGGGATGAACGGTGCCTTCACCGGCATCTGCACCACCATGAACGAGCGGCGCTCTTGCACGCTCAGGGTGGCGCACTCCGCGTCGGCCACGAGCTGAGTGCCGAGCTCGACGCCGTAGGCGCTCACCAGCGCGTCGAGGTTGTGCTCGGCCGGGGTGGGCTCGAACGTCTTCAGGTCGACGTTGTAGCGGTCGAGGAAGAACGCCGCGCTCTTGCCCTGCATGACCCACGCGTCGATGACGCGCAGCTCGGCGTCGGCGAAGGCCTGGTTCGGGCCGATGACCAAGAGCACGTCGACGTCGTCGGGCACCTTGCCCTCGCTGAGCTTGACGGGCTTCATGTCGTAGTTCTGCTTGAGCAGGTTGATGACCTTGTCCATCTCGGTCTGCAGGTCGGGCTCGCCGTGTCCTTGCACCACGCCCACGGTGGGCGCCTTGGAGCGCACCAGCCGGCGGATGATCGACGTGACGTCGTACTCGAGCATGGAGACGTCCTGCACGTACGGCAGCGCCTCCTTGTCCTCGCCGAAGCGCACCGCCAGGCCCATGTACGCGCGCATGGTCTTGGCCTCGTCTTCCTCGAAGACGCGCACCTCCACCGGCTGGATGCCGAGCTGTTCGAGCTCGGTCTCGACGCTGGTCTTCTCGCGCATGGTGCGCCCGAAGATGTCGCGCTTGACGTCCTTCTTCTTCTCGCGATCTTCCTCGGTCTCTTGCGACTGCGGGTCGAGGAACTCGAACGACAGCTGACCGCCGGAGGCGGCGCGCATCTCCGAGAGCAGGTCCTTGGTGTAGCGCGCGTTATCCGAGAACGGCGCCGGCAGGTTCTCGGTGAAGTAGGCGGTGACCGTGATGGGCTTGTCGAGGTTCTTCAGCGTCTCGGTGGTGGCCTCGGCGAGCGTGAAGGCCTTGTCGCGCGTCAGGTCGATGCGCCAGCTGGGCGCGCCGACCAAGAGCACGTTGAGCACCACCAGGATGCCGACCAGGATGAAGGCGAGTGCGCTCTTTTGCATGACGTCGTCCTCGTGGCGTTACTGGCGGGTGGCGGCGATGGTGCGCGTGGTGAGCACCAGGCCGATGGTGGTGACGGTGACGTAGTAGAGGACGTCACGCACGTCGACCACGCCGCGCGCGATGTTCTCGAAGTGGTAGTTGACGCTCAGGTACTGCACGGCCGCGCCCATCGACGCCGGCAGGATCAGCACGGCCTTGTCGGGGATCCACAGCGCGAAGCACAGGAGCAGGCCCAGGATGAAGGCGATGATCTGGTTCTTCGACAGCGCGCTCGCCCACATGCCGAAGGCGATGAACGACGCCAGCAGGAGCACGGCCGACAGGTAGCCGCCGATGATGGGGCCCAGGTCGAGCGCCGACCCCGGCGCCTTGATGAGCGAGAGCGACACCGGAAACACGACGGTGCACGCCAGGCCCACGCACATCATGGACAGCGCCGCCAGGAACTTGCCCAGCACCACCTCGTGCTCGGCCACCGGCAGCGTCATCAGCCCCTCGAACGTGCCGCTCTTCCGCTCCTCGGCGATGAGCCGCATGGTGATGGCGGGGACGAAGAGCATGAACAAGAGCGGGCACAGCGCGAAGAAGCCGCGCATCGACGCCTTGCCCACGATGAGCAGGCCCGAGAAGTAGAAGAACAGCCAGCCGGAGACGACCAGGAACACCGCCAGCACCACGTGGGCGACGGGCGAGTGGAAGTAGCTGGTCAGCTCGCGGCGCGCGATGACGAGGGTGTTGTGCATCGTTGCCTCACGCGGCCTTGGGGTGGTGGTGGTGATCGTCGGTAGCCTTGGTGGCCTCGGCGGTGGTCAGCTTGCGGAAGGTCTCTTCCAAGCCGAGCGCATGCTTGTCGAGCGCCAACAGCACGAGCTCGGCGTCGACCAGGGCGGAGAACAGCGCGCGCCGTGGGTCGGCGTTGCCCTTGGTGGTGAGCGAGAACGCGAGCGCGTCTTTCTCGCCGGTGGTGCGCTCGTGCACCTCGGCCACGTCGGGCACGCCCTTGAGCAGCGCGCGCGCCGCGGCGGCGTCGGGCGCGCCGCGCTTGCCGGTGACGACCACGTCGATGCGCCCGCCGTCGTGCGAGAGCTGATCGGGCGCGCCGTCGGCCACGATCTTGCCCTCGGAGATGATGAGCGCGCGGCCGCACATGTGCTGCACCTCGGGCAGCACGTGGGTGGACAGGATGACGGTCTTCTCCTTGCCGAGCTCGCGGATCAGATTGCGGATCTCCACCACCTGGTTCGGGTCGAGGCCCGTGGTGGGCTCGTCGAGGATGAGCAGGTCGGGGTCGTGCACGATGGCCTGCGCCAGGCCCACGCGCTGGCGGAAGCCCTTGGAGAGCTCGCCGATGTCCTTGCCGCGCACCTTCTGCAGGCCGCAGCGCGCCACGGCGCTGTCGATGGCGCCGCGCACCCGATCGGCCGGGATGCGACGGATGCGCGCGATGTACTCGAGGTACTCCTCGACCATCATGTCTTCGTAGAGCGGGTTGTTCTCGGGGAGGTAGCCGATGCGCGTCCGCGCCGTCACCGGATCGTCGATGACCGAGATGCCCGCCACCTTGACGGTGCCGGCGGTGGCCTCGACGAAGCCCGTGAGGATCTTCATGGTGGTGGACTTGCCGGCGCCGTTCGGCCCCAAGAAGCCCACCACCTGGCCGCGGGGGACCTCGAAGGAGATGCCGCGCAGCGCGTGCGTGCGGCCGTAGTCCTTGGTCAGGCCCTCGATCTGGATCATCGGCGGTGCGGCCGGGGCGTCGCTCATGGGGTACCTCGGTGAACGCCGGGCGGTGCGGGGACACCCGCGCCCGACGGCGCCGGAATCTGCGCACCAGCCCGGCCGGCGTCAAGACTCAACTTGGCGCAACCGCGGACGGCTCGGGATATTCCCGCGGATCTGGCGGGGCGCTACTTGAGCGCCTGCGTGCTCTCGAAGACGGTCTTGCCGCTGCGCACGTTGTACAGGCGCAGCGCCTCCACCTCGAACGACACGCCCTTCACGGCCTTGCCCCCGCCGCTCATGGTCCAGGTCTTGCCGAACTTGCCCACCACCTCGATGCCCAGGGCCCCGGTCGAGGCGAGCCGCCGCAGGTCGAGCTCCAGGAGGTCATCGGGGCTCTTGCCGTCGATGGGGCGCTTGCCCACCACCACGTTGCCGGACTCGGAGATCTTCTGCGGCTTGCCCACGGTGAGCGCCAGGCCGTTGCCCACGTCGTACAGGGGCCCCCAGACGAAGCGCGTGGCGGCGCCGGAGCCGCCGCCGTACGACAAGAGCGACTCGTAGCCGCTGCCGAGATCGAGGGCGACCTTCTTGCCGGCCACCTCGTCCTTCAACCCCTTGGTGTTCTCCAGGCACTCGCCGCTGACCGCGCCGTCGGTGACCTCGCACGCGCCCACCATGGCCGCCACGGCGGCGGCGGGCCGGTCGAGCACGCGCGCGCCGGCCTTGGCGGCGTCGAACGAGGGTGGCGCGGCGAGGAGGGCGAGCGCGAGGGTGATCATGGTGAAAGCGTAGCCCGGTGACCGCCACGCGCGCGGACGTGAGACAGCGGGCGCGATCGGGCGATCGGCCGAGCGGCGCGCGGCTCGTCAGCCCTTGAGCGGCGCGCCGCCGGCGGGCCAGGAAAGCAGCGCGGGGTACCGGTTGCCCCAGTCTTTTTCGGTGAAGGTGACGCACAGGTCGTGCGCCGCCGGCCCCTGTCCCGACACGCGGAACACGAAGCTGCCGCGGGGCGACGCGAACGGGACGCGCGCGCGCCGGCCCACCTCGACCTCGGCGCGGCCCGCGGGCACGCCGTCGACGTCGACCTCGAGGACCAGCCCGCGCGCGGCGGCCTCGCGCGTGGCCTGGCTGACGAAGGCGGCGCGCACCCGGGTGAGGAACGGCAGGAACGGCGCGTCGCCCACCTCGATCTCGAGCGTGCCGCCGTGCGCGGGCGCGTTCACCAGCACGCAGTCGCGCACGCGCCCGCTGGCCTTCTTCTTCTGGCGCCCCAAGAACGGCGAGCGCGCTTCGCCGGGGCAGGTGCGCGGGCCCGCGGGATCGGCCTCGTCGACGCTGCACACGACGGTCTCGGCCGCCTGCTCGCCGGCGGCGCCCCGCGCCGGGCGCCGCACGCGCACCTCGGCGCGCGCCAACAGCTCGCCCTGCACGTCGAGGTCGATGCCCACGGCGGGCGTGTCGGCGACGAAGTCCATGACGCCGCGCGAGAACAGCAGCGTGTCGCGCTCGAGGGCCGTCAGCTTGTCCACCGGCGCCTCGCGCGCGAGGTTGTGACGCTCGTCGGGGTCCTGGCGCAGGTCGTACAGCTCGCGTGCGCCCGTCCGCGTGTTGAGCGTGAACTTCTCCACACCGTCGAGCAGGCCCACCCAGAGCTGGCCGTTGTTGGCGCCGACGAACACGCGGCGCGGCGCGCGATCGGGCTGGAGGAGCGACACGCCGTGGTGGCGCGGGTCGGGCGGCAGCCCCAGGAGATCGAGCACCGTGGGCGCGAGGTCAACGTGGCTGCCGACGCGGTCACTGCTGGCGCCGGCCGTCCACATGCCGGGGTTCACGATGACGAACGGCGTGTTCAGGCTGGGCTCGTACGCCAGGCGGGAGCCGGCGCTGGCGCGCGGCCGCTCGCCGATGGTCTCGCCGTGATCGGCCAAGTAGATGACGGCGGTGTCGTGGGCCAGCCCGCGCTCTTCGAGGCCCACCAGGAGGCGCTCGAACACGTCGTCGAGGAAGGCCACGGCGCTCAGGTAGCGCTCGCGCGAGCCCAGGCCGGGGAAGCGCGGCTCCACGTCGGACGGGATCCAGAAGGGCCAGTGCGCGGTGATGGGGATCATCACCGCCGCGAAGCGGTCGCCCGGCGGCAGCGTGTCGATCCAGGCCAGCGTGTGATCGACGGTGGCGCGGTCATCGACGCCCCACTCGTTCTCTTCCCAGCGCGTGGGGTCGGCCATGACGCGCGCGTCCTCCTGGATCTCGTAGCCGCGCATGCCGAGGAGCATGAGCTTGTCGTAGAAGCCGAAGTCGCCGCCGTGAAACAGGCCCGCGTGCACGCCGTGGCCGCGCAGCACCTCGGAGAGCTCGCCGCAGTCGATGCGCGGATTCAGCTCGGTGATGCTGGTGCCCGTGGACGGCGGCCACGCCGAGCACGCCATGGCGAAGATGGCCGCGATGCTCTTGTGGTACGGCGAGTAGTAGCGCGTGAGCTCGAGGCCGTGGTCGCGCGCGCGCCGGGCCAGGTTGGGCGTGGCGTCGTGCACGCCGCCGAGCGACGTGTGCTTGCGCGCCACGCCCTCGGAGAAGAACACGATGACGTTCTTGACGCCGGCCTTCTGCATGGGCGGTGGTGGCGTGGCCTCGCTCGGCGTCTTGGCGAGCGCCAGCGCGCGCAGATCGGGGACCGAGGCGTCCACCAGCGTCGGCGCGGCCGCCTCGTTGAGCTTGACCTCGAGGAAGCTGCGCGCAAGCACCAAGACCGGCGTGTCGGCCACGCCGAAGTTGGTGCTGCGCCACAGGGCCGCGTCGGCCACGTACACCGCCAGCGCCGCCGCGCACGTCGCCACCAGGGGGCGCCCGCCCAAGCGCGGCCAGCGACGCAGCGCGCGCGATGAACACCACACGAGCAATGGCAGCGTCAGCACCAACAGCGCCGCCAGCACCACCGATGGCACGGTGTCGTGCCAGCGGATCAGGAAGGCGTCGTGCATGTGCACGCCCTCGTCGCCGCGCAGGCGCGTGAACGTGATGGGCGCCTGCGTGATGGTGAAGCTGATCATGTTGATCGCCACCCACCACACGTTCGCCACCCCGGCCGCGAGGCCCGCCGCCACCGCCACGGCGCGCGGAAGCACGCGGGCCACGCCGAGGTAGGCGACGGCTACCAGGCCGCCCATGACGAGCTCGGCGGCCACACCCACGGGCAGCCACGCGAAGCCGTCGAGCGCGCCGGCGTCGTCCCAGAGCTGATAGGCGCGCCACAGCTTGGCGAGCACGCCCGTGAGCGCCACCCATACAAAGAGCGAGAGCGCGAAGCCGTCGACGCCGCCGGCGCTGCGACCGAACCACGGGCGCGAGGCCGGGCGTGCACGCAGACGCATGGGGAGTGCTTAGCTCGCTGCAACGGCCATTGCCACCGCCCGGTCGAGGGGGTCGTCATCGTGGTGGGTGAAATCGACCGGCGGCGGTGGCGTCGTCAGAACAGGCCGAGCAGGTCGTTGACGATGGCGATGAGCATCATGGCGCCGACCACCAGCAGGCCAACCTTGATGATCCTGATGCGCGCCGCCACGGTCAGCCGCCGGCGCGTCACCGCCTCCACGGTGAAGATGAGCACATGCCCGCCGTCGAGCACGGGCACGGGCAAGAGGTTGAGCACCGCCAGGTTGACGCTGAAGAACGCCATCCACTGCACGAACGGCAGCACGCCGCCCTCGGCGGCCTCGCCGGAGAGGCGCGCGATGGTGATGGGGCCCGCGAACGAGCCGAAGCCGAAGCGCCCGGTCATGAGCAGGCCCAAGCCGCGCACCACCTCGCCCGTCAGCTCCACCGTGTGAGCGCTGGCGCGCTCGAGGGCCTGCGCCACCGAGGTGTGCCGCTCGACGGTGGGGCCGTCGCCGAGCGCCGTCATGAGCGTGGCGCCGAACACCTTCATGCCGCCGAGCTCGCGGCGTGGCGACGGCAGCATGCGAAACACCAGCACGCGTGCGCCCGCGGGCCCGAGCACGCCCACCACGTGGATGGCGTCGGGCGTGGCCAAGAGCGCGCCGTGCAGATCGCTCGGCAGCACCGCGGCCTTGCCGTCGACGGCCACCACCGCGTCGGCGCCCGCATGCAGGCCGAGCTCGTCGGCGACCGAGCCGCTGTCGACGCTGACGATGAGGCCGGTGGCGCGCCCGAGCCCCTTGCGGCGCTGGCGCTCGGCCTGCGCCTCGAGCACGCGCACGCGGGTCTCGCCGACACGCTGGGCCAGCGCCGGCGCCGCCAGCGCCTCGGTGAGCGCGCCGAAGCGCCGCAGCGCGGGCGGCGCCGCCGGACCC
>CAZONM010000157.1:0-12556 GCA_964580865.1 uncultured Myxococcales bacterium
GCCATCGGCGGCGGCGGCGACGACGAGCGCGCCCCCGCCGAGGCTTCGCCGACGGTGCCGCCGGCGGACCCCGGCCCCGCGCCAGGACCGGGGCCGACGCCAGCTCCGGTGCCCGCCCCGCCGGCCAGCGTCGAGCACCGCGACGCTGGCCTCGACCTGCCGCCAGTGGGACCGCTCGAGCTCGTCCCTGCATCGCCCGGCACGCACGTCGTCGGCTTCGGCTCCGTGCCCGACGGCGCGCAGGTGTGGATCCGCATGGACAAGCGCATCCGCTTGCTGTGCACCACGCCGTGCACCTTCACGCTGCCGCACGGCAAGGAGGTGCTGGTGGAGCTGCGCAGGGACGGCTGGACGAGCGCCCAGCGCACCTTCGTCGTCGACGAGGGCGTCCGCTTCGATGGCGTGCTCAAGCGCCGATGACCGTAGCGCCCGATCAGACGCGCCCGCGCTCGATGGCGCGCACCGCATGCCCGGCCACCACCGCCACCGCGAAGCCGAGCGCGGCGAAGCGCGGGTCGGACGTGTAGCCGCGCGCGAACCGGAAGTAGATCTGCTGCGCGATGATCGCGATGCGATAGGCGCCGAGGACGAAGCCGAACAGCAGGTCGTCGACGGGCCGGCCGCCGGCCGCCTGATATCGCTCGACGAGCTCGGCGCGGCTCCGGTTGCCGGGCAGCGCGGTGGGGCCAAGCGGCAGCGCCTTGAGCGCGTCGTCGTCGTCGGCCTGGACCCAGTACGCCAGCACGGTGCCGAGGTCGACCACGGGATCGCCGATGGCCGCGAGCTCCCAGTCGAGCACGCCCACGATGCGTCGCGGGTCGCGCTCGTCGACGACCACGTTGTCGTACTTGAAGTCGTTGTGCACCACGCAGGCGCGCTCGGGCCGCGTGGGCAGGTGCGCGCGCAGCCACGCCGCGACCACGCGCAGGTCGCTCACGTCGTCGACGCGGCTGTGCTCATCGCGCGCGATCCAGCCCTCCACCTGGCGCCGCAGGTAGCCCTCGGGCTTGCCAAGCGCCGCGAGCCCGGTGGCGCGCACGTCGATGGCGTGGAGCGCGGCCAGCGCGTCGATGAACGCGCCCGACAGCGCGTGCATGGTGGGCGCGTCCTCGACGAAGCCAGCCCGCACCACGCGCCCGCGCTTGCGCTCCATGACGAAGAACGGCACGCCGAGCGGGCTGGCGCCCGCGTCATCGACGACGAGGACGGGGCGCGGTGCCAGCGGGAAGTGCGGGTGCAGGCGCTCGAGCACGTGTCCCTCGCGCGCCATGTCGTGACCCGCCTTGATATGGACGGCACCCGGGGGGGGCGTGCGCAGCACCAGCTCACCGCCGCCGTGGCGCACCAGGTACGTGAGGTTCGAGTAGCCCCCGGCGAAGCGGCGCAGCTCCACGTCGCCGTCGACGACACCGCGACGACGCAGCTCGGCGACGAGCGCGGCCACGTGCGCGGTGAGGGGGTCGTCGTCTCGGAGCGCCCGCGCCTCGGGCTTGTCCTCGCTCACGGCACCTTGACGCCGCGCTCCTTCAAGGCGCGGCGCGCCAGGGCCGCCAGGTGCACCTCGTCGGGGCCGTCGTAGATGCGCGCCGCGCGCTCGTGGCGGAAGAAGGCGGCGAGCGGCAGGTCGTCGGTGACGCCGAGGGCGCCGTGGGCCTGCACCGCGCGATCGAGCACGCTCTGCATGGTGCGCGCCACGAACACCTTGATCATCGCGATCTCGTCGCGGGCCGCCTTGGCGCCCACGGCGTCGATGCGGTGGGCGGCGTCGAGCACCATGAGGCGCGCCGCGTGGATCTCGATGCGCGACAGGGCGATCTGCTCCTGCATCATCTGCATGGCCCCGAGCGGCACGAAGGGCGCCACGGGCCGCGTGGCGGCCCGCTCGACGAGCAGGTCGTAGGCCCGCGCACACACGCCGAGCCAGCGCATGCAGTGGTGGATGCGCCCGGGCCCCAAGCGCTCCTGGGCGATGGCGAAGCCCGCGCCCTGCTCCCCGAGCAGCGCGTCGGCAGGCACGCGGACGCCCTGGTACGCGAGCTCGGCGTGGCTCGCCCAGTCGCTGCCCGTGTGCCCCATGACCGAGATGTTGCGCACCAGGCGCACGCCCGGCGCGTCCATGGGCACCAGGAACATGCTCGCGCGCCGGTGCGGCGGCGCGTCCTCGTCGGTGACGGCCATGACCACGGCGAATGCCGCGCCCTCGGCCGACGAGGTGAACCACTTGGTGCCGTCGATGACCCAGTGGTCGCCGTGCTGCACGGCGCGCGTCTCGAGCCAGGTGGGGTTCGAGCCCGGCCGATCGGGCTCGGTCATGGAGAAGCACGAGCGCACCGCCCCGTCGACGAGGGGCCGCAGGTAGCGCTCGCGCTGCGCGTCCGACCCGAAGTGCAGCAGGATCTCCATGTTGCCGGCGTCGGGCGCCTGGCAGTTGAGCACCCAGTGCGCGAACGGGATGGCGCCGAGCACCTCCGACACGTAGCCGTGCTCGAGCATCGACAGCCCCTGGCCGCCATAGGCCGTGGGCATCTGCGGTGCCCACAATCCGCGGCGCTTGGCCTCGTCGCGCAGGGGCTGCAATAGCGGCAGCGACGCGGCGAAGGGCTGCGACAGGACCTGGCGCTCGAGTGGCAACACGCGCTCGTCGAGGAAGCGGCGCAGCTCACGCAACAGGGGCGCCACGGCGGCGGGCGGCTCGCGCGGCGGCACCGCCCCGCCCGTCGACGTCGGGGTCGGCGCGCTGCCCACGCTCATGATCGTCGGCGCAAGAGCGCCGTCGCCAGGGCCAAGAGCGCTGCCGCCGCGCCGTCGCTGCCTCGGCGGGCGCCGGAGCACGAACACGCGCGAGCACCGTCGCCCGCGTCGTCGGCCTCGCGATCGGCGCTATCGCCGCCCGCGGGATCGAGCGGCGTGCCGTCGTTGTCGTCGTCGCCGCCGTCGGCGGGGTCGTCGTCATCGCCGTCGTCGGGAGGCGGCGGCGCGCTCGCATCGACGCACTGGCCCGCGGTGCACACCTGGCCGCTCGGGCACACGGCGCCCGTGCACGCGTCCACGCACGCTCCGGCCTCGCAGAAGAAGCCGGGCGCGCAGGCGACGCCCACGCACGCGTCGGCCAGGCAGGTGCCGTCGGCCTGACACGTGCTGCCGGCGCCGCACGAGTCCAGGCTGCAGCGGGCCTCGCACGTGCCACCCACGCACACGCTGCACTCGTCGCACGCGAAGCCGGCGCACGCATCGAGGCACCGCCCGGCGCGGCAGTCGGTGCCCGCGGGGCACGTGACGCCGGCGCACGCGTCCACGCACTCGCCGTCGACGCAGCGGAAGCCCGCCTCGCAGGTGACGTCGACGCACGCGGGATCGATGCCCGGGCAGCTCGCCTCGGTACAGGGTCCGAGGCACACGCCGTTGTCGCACACGCCGCCGTTGTCGCAGGGCGCGTCCTCGTCGATGGTGCCGTCGCAGTCGTCGTCGAGGGCGTTGCAGCGCTCATCGGAGGGCGTGACCACGGCGCGGCACTCGGTGCCGGCGCCGACGCAGCTCGTGCGACCCACGCCGCACACGCCGTCCTGGCCCGTGTCGCACGCCGCGCCCGAGTCGGGGCACACCACGGTGCCGCCGCGGATCTGAAACACCCAGCGCCCGGGCTCGCCGACGTTCGAGTCGTTGCACACGATGGTGTTGATGCTCGACGTCATGGAGCCGTCGATCTGCACGAAGTCCGTCTCGTTGCCCGCGTCGAAGCCCACCTGGGCCGCGGTGCCGCCGAAGCCGCCCGAGCCGCCGCTGGCGTCGCCCGTGGTCCACTCGCAGCGGTTGAAGCGGAACTCGACGTCGAAGTCGCCCTCGGTGGCGCCGCAGCCCGTCTGGTCGGCGGCGGTCAGCACCATCTGGAAGTCCATCACGTGGTCGAGCTTGCACGAGTAGTAGCCCACCATGTCCCAGCTGATGGTCATCTTGCCGGGCTCGAGCTTCCACCACGTGCCGTTGTGCGTGGGGCTCTGGCACGCGCCGTCGCCGCGCTCGCCCGTGTACTGCGCCAGGCCGCGGCAGTTGCCGTGGTCCAGGGGGCGCAGGTCGATGTCGGCCCAATAGGCCGCGATCATGGGCCGCGACGCCACCGGGAAGGCCTGGGGCGTGTACACGGGCTCGGCGCCGCTGAAGGTGATGTTGCCGTTGGTGTTGACGAAGACGCGGGTGTGCGTGCCGGTGAAGAAGCGCAGTCCCGAGGGGAAGGCCGAGGTGATGTCGATGGACGCCGAGGAGCCGTCGTCGTTCGGCGACAGGCAGTCGGTGCCGTAGCCGCGCGGCCCGCCGAGCCCCGCGTGCAATGGCACGGTCGCGGTGGCGGGTGTGGACGCGAGCAGGGCGAGCGCGAGGAACCCGAGGCGGCGGCTGTCCATACGACCTCCAGCGGAGGCCGGCGTGTAGCGCGGGGACCGGGTCGTGGGGATGGGGGATCCGCGCGGCCGCCCGCAGCCGCGGGCGGCGCGCGGGCCCTTACCTCCCTTGCAGCTTCGCCCGCGCCGCCGCGCGCGCCGCCGCCGTCTCCGCAGGGTCGAGGGCGCCGTCCTTGTTCTTGTCGAACGCCGCCAGCTTCGCGGCCTTGGCGCGCGAGCGCTCCACCGGGTCGAGCTTGCCGTCCTTGTTGACGTCGTGCTTCGCGAGCCGCTCGGCCTTCTTCTCGGCGCGCGCGTGGCGCGCCACGTCCTTGGCGACGGCGCGCTCCTCGGGGCTCACGGTGCCATCGTGGTCGCCGTCGACGCGCGCCTTGCGCGCGGCCCTGCGCGCGACCTGGTCGGCCGTGAGGTTGGCGCGCTCGGCGTCGTCGAGCTTGCCGTCGCCGTTGTCGTCGTACACCCACACCAGGTGGCGCTTCTCGCGCGCGTGCTTGGCGCCACCCTTGTTGGCGAGCGCGGCGCTCGGCGCGAGCAGGGCAGCGATGAGCAGGGCGGGGGTCAGCAGGCGTCGCATCGGTCCTCCATGACGCTCGTTCGCGGCGTCGTGCAGGGGAGACCCGTGGCGGCGCGCGCGCGAAAAGGTGCCGCGGTCACGGCGGGATCGGCGGCTTCGATGTGGTTGACGTAATCCATATTCCGTAAACTGTTCGCGGTTGCTGAACACACGTTCAGGTGCCACGCTTTGGCCGCACCATGCGACCCACCGACTTCGTCGAGCTGTGCGCTCGCACCGCGTTCTCGGGCATCACCGTGGAGGGCACCGGCGCCGTCGACGGCGCCTCGCTCATGGACGCCGAGGCCGCCTGGCCCGGGGCAGGGCTGCCCGACGAGGTGGTGGCGCGCGCCGCGCTCTTGCACCAAGACGCCGTCGCCGTCTGCGACCTCGACACCGTGGCCGGCGTGGTGCGCGCCTTCAGCGCGGGGCGCGAGCACGGCGTGCGCGTCATCGCGGGCGCGGAGCTCTTGCTGCAGGAGGGCGCGCTCGTGCTCCACGCGGCCTCGGCGCAGGGCTGGGCCAACCTGTGCGAGCTCCTCACGCTCGCCAAAGAGGGCCTCGACAAGGACGACGTCGACCACCGGCTCGAGCGCGTGCTCGCGCGCGCCGAGGGGTTGTTCGCGCTGGCGCTGCCGCCCTTCTCGACCGCGGCCCTCGACGAGCTGAAGGACGCGTTCGGCGCGCGCCTCTCCCTCGGCGTGGCCTTCCACAAGACCCCCGAGGACAAGGCGCGCCTGGCCTTCGCGCGCGAGCACGGGGCGCGCCTCGGCGTGCCCGTGGCGCTCACCGCGCGGCCCTTCCTGGTGGACGCCGCCGACAAGCGCCTGCACGACGTGCTCACCTGCATCCGCCAGCACCTCACGCTCGAGGGCGCCGGCCAGCGCCTGTTGCCGAACGCGCACGCGCGCATGCGGGGCGCCGAGGAGCTCGCGATCCTGGCGCGCGGGCGCGGCGCAGAGCCCCACGAGGTGGCGGCGTGGCTCGCGCGCACCCGCGAGATCGCCGACGCCTGCACCTTCGAGCTCGGCCAGCTCACGTACCGCTTCCCCACCTACCAGACGGGCGCCGACGCGAACGCCCTCTTGCGCGTCGCCGTGCACGAGGGGGCCTTGCAGCGCTACCCCGACGGCGTGCCCGCCGAGGTGGCGGTGCAGCTCGAGCACGAGCTGTCGCTCATCGCCGAGCTCGACGTGGCGCCCTACTTCCTTACGGTCAAGGACATCGTCGACATCGCGCGCGACAAGGGCATCTTGTGCCAGGGCCGCGGCTCCGCCGCCAACAGCGCCGTGTGCTGGGTCTTGGGCGTCACCTCCATCGACCCGGTGCGCATGGGCCTGCTCTTCGAGCGCTTCCTGTCGAAGGAGCGCGGCGAGCCCCCCGACATCGACGTCGACTTCGAGCACGAGCGGCGCGAGGAGGTCATCCAGGCCATCTACGACAAGTACGGCCGCGACCACGCCGCCCTGGTCAGCGAGGTCATCTCGTATCGCGGGCGCTCGGCCGTGCGCGAGGTGGGCAAGGTCTATGGGCTCACCGAGGCGCAGACAGGAAAAATCGCGGACCTCTTGCTGCACTCGAGCTTCAGCGAGCTGTCGAAACCCGAGCTGAAGCAGGCGCTTGCCGACGTGGGCCTCGACGTGTTCGAGAGAAAAATCGCGGAGACCTTGCGCCTGTCGCGCCGCCTGCAGGGCCACCCGCGCCACCTGGGCATCCACGTGGGCGGCTTCGTGCTCACCGAAGACCCCATCACCACCTTGGGCCCCGTGGAGCCCGCGCGCATGGAGGCGCGCACCATCCTGCCCTGGGACAAGGACGACGTGGAGGCGCTCGGCCTCTTCAAGATGGACGTGCTCGGCCTCGGCATGCTGACGTGCATCAGGAAGTGCATGGACCTCTTGAACCTCGAGCGAGGGAGAGGTTCCGCGTGCGAACCCCTGTTCTTGCACACGATCCCGCCCGAAGACCCGGCCGTGTACGACGCCCTGTGCCGGGCCGATTCCATCGGCGTCTTCCAGGTGGAGAGCAGGGCGCAGATGGCCATGCTGCCGCGCCTCAAGCCGCGCTGCTTCTACGACCTGGTGGTGGAGGTGGCCATCATCCGGCCCGGCCCCATCCAGGGGGGCATGGTTCATCCCTACCTCAGGCGTCGAAGTGGCGAAGAGGCGGTCGAGTACCCTCACGAGAGCCTGCGGCCCATCCTCGAGCGCACGCTCGGCGTGCCCTTGTTCCAAGAGCAGGTCATGAAGCTCGCCATCGTGGGCGCGGGCTACTCCGGCGGCGAGGCCGATCAGCTCCGGCGCGACATGGCCGCGTGGAGGAAGAGCGGCAAGCTCAACCGCCATCGACAGCGCCTGATCGACGGCTTCCAAGCCCGCGGCGTGTCGGTGGAATTCGCCGAGCGCCTGTTCGAGCAGATCAAGGGGTTCGGCGAGTACGGCTTCCCCGAGAGCCACGCGGCCAGCTTCGCCATCCTGGTGTACGCGAGCGCGTGGCTCAAGACGCACCACCCGGCGCAGTTCGCGTGCGCGCTGTTGAACTCGCTGCCCATGGGCTTCTACGCGCCCTCGCAGATCATCGCGGACGCCCAGCGCCACGGCGTGCCCGCGCGGCCGGTCGACGTGAACCACAGCGCGTGGGACCACACGCTGGAGGGCGGCGCCCTGCGCGTGGGCCTGCGCCTGGTGCGTGGCCTGTCCGAGGAGCTCGGCCGCGCCGTGCAGGCCGAGCGCGCGGCCCACGGGCCCTTCGCCGACGTGAGCGACGTGTCGCGGCGCCTGGCGCGCGCGGGCCGGGGGCTCGACAAGCGCGCCCTGGGGGCGCTGGCCCGGGCCGGCGCCTTCGACACCCTGGCGGCTCACCGGCGCGCGGCGGTCTGGGCCTCCATGAGCGCCCATGACCAGCCGCCCCTGTTGCGCCACCTCCCCGACGACGACGTGCGCGGCCTGTTGGCGCCACCGCCCGCCGCCGAGCTCTTGCTCCTCGACTACCAGGGCACGGGCGTGTCGCTCGACGACCACCCCATGCGCCACGTGCGCGCGGCGCTGCCGCCGGAGCTCTCGGGCGCGCTCACTTCGGCGCAGGTGGCCAAGGCGCCCCACGGCAGCCGCGTGCGCACGCTCGGGTTGGTCATCGGGCGGCAGCGGCCGGGCACGGCGGACGGTACCTGCTTCGTCACCCTCGAGGACGAGCACGGCCACGTCAACGTCATCGTGTGGGGGCGCGACTTCGATCGTTGGCGAAGCACCGTGGTGAACGCGCACTTCCTGCTGGTGGACGGGGTGATCGAGCGGCAGGCCGATGGGGCGCGCCCTGAGGCGCGCAGTGGACACGTGGTGCACCTGATCGCGCACGCGGTCACCGACGTGCGGCCCAAGCGCGGCACCTTCGGCGGGCAGGGGCGGGCGCAGCTCGAGCTGCCGTTTGCGTCGCGCGACTTCCATTGAGCGCTGCGGGGGAACCACGGATGGCGCCCGCCGCCGACGACGGACAAGCGTGGGAGCGTTGGGTCGGGGCAGGGTCGGCGCCGCTCGGCGCAGGCTATCGGCCGCGCTCGCCGGAGGGGACCGTGCTGCACCGGGTGGTGCGGGAGCACCTGGCGACCTTCCTCGACGAGGCGCGCGCGGCGAGCGCGCACGGCCTTGGGCTACCGGGCTTCGTCGAGCGCGAGTTTCGCGAGTGCCACGGCTGCGGCGTGTTGGCGCGAGGTTTCATGCGCGTCCGGTGCGGCCCGTGCGGCGACGAGCACCTGGTGGGGTTCTGGTGCAAGCGGCGCGGGGTGTGCCCCAGCGCGTCGTGGGGACGCAAGCACCGCGGGACAGATGTCCCACGAGAGCGCGTCGCTTCCCTTCTCGGGGCGAAGGCGGGCCGCTACGGTGGCGGCGTCCGCTCGTCTCGACGGAGGCCCAATGTTCCTGGGGCTGGGCAAGCGAGGTCGATTGGAGAAGCAGGTGAAGGAGTCCGCGGCCGCGGTTTCCTCCGGCAATTGTCCGGCGGCGGTCGCGGCGTTGGCGCAGGCGCTTCGGCTGGCCGATGAGAGCGGGCGCGCGGAGGACCAGGCAAGCGTGGATGCCGCCGGGGAGGCGCTGATGGTCGCGCTGCGTCAGAGCCCCGCGGCCCTCAGCGACCTCCTGCCTGACGTCGTGGACGCGGCGCTGCAGGTGCACGCCACCGACCGCGCCGCGCGCTGGGTCCTATCCGCCGAGAGTGAGCTCCGAGGCCTCGTTGGCGTGGAGGCGCCCGCGCGCATCGGGTATGTGATCCACGCACTTCAGCAGACCATGAGCGCCAGCACGAAGCTGCGCCTGCGCCCGGGAGGGGCACGTCCGTCGGTAGTCGCCGGGAGCGACAAGATCGCCATCGCGCGCCTCGCAGTCGACCTGCTCGACGCGGTGAGCCCCGACGACGTGGGGCTCCCCGCGTTGCTCGCCCAGCACGCCTCGTTCCTGCTGCGCGAGGGCCGCGCGCGCGACGCGCTGCCCATCGCCCGGCGCGCCTGCGAGGTCGCGGGGAGCGTCCTGGACGCGAGCGATCCGCTCGTCCCGAGGCTCCATCGGAAGCTCGCCGAGGTGGAAGACGCGATCGCGCCTGGGCGGGGCTCCTCCGGCGCGGACGCGCTGTTCCTCCCGAAGAGCGCGCTTCCCTAGCTGGAGCGCTCTCTGCCGCATGCGCCGCGCGGTTGGATGAGGGACGGTCCGGAGACGGCCCTCCGCGGTGGGCAGTGGACGCGGGAGCGGGAGGGGCGCGCGATCCACGACGAGCACCGCGCGCCAGGCGGCGAAGCAGGGGCCTTCAGCGAACGCGCGTGCGCTGCCGCCACCAGCTCCAGGGCCGTATCCATGCGACCAACCACGTCCTGACGCCGAGTGCCGAAGCTGCCAGCGTGGGCGAGGGCGGCGCGGGCTGCCTACGCGAAGGCAGTCGCGAGGGCGTCGGTCGGCCGGACCGGCGCGGCGCGGTCGACCAGCCGGAGCTCCGCCGGGCGTTCCTGCACCTCGGGTCTCGCCGCGGTTTGCCGCCAGTACTTCGGGGATAGCTCCAGCGCGCGCAGCTGAGGCCACGAGGGCAGGAGGGTGAGCACATCCCGCAAGTACGCCCAGGGCTCGATTCCGTGCAACTGGCAGCTGGCGATGAGCGAGACCGCGATAGTGGTCCACCTCATCCCTGTATGCATTTGAATCAAGACTGGTACTGTGATCTGACCGGCGCATGCCTGCGCCGTACCCCGTCG
This sequence comes from uncultured Myxococcales bacterium, assembly GCA_964580865.1. Lineage (GTDB taxonomy): Bacteria > Myxococcota > UBA727 > UBA727 > VGSZ01 > JACOUT01. The sequence continues at coordinate 10,178 of CAZONM010000157.1, forward strand.
AGTTGAAGGAAGCCGCGGTTGCCGCGTTCGAACGCAGGGAGGGCACCGCGGATGAAGTCCCCGAGCGCTTCGGCGTCGGGAGGAGCAGCCTGCTCGCATGGGCGAAGCAGCTGCCCGACCGCGGCACGCTCAATCCTGCGCCGCGCGGTGGCGGCACCTTCTCGAAAGTCGACGCCAAGCGGCTTCTGCGTGTTCTCGATGCGCGGCGCGATTCAACGACGGACGAATTGACGAATGCGTACAACGCTGGTCGGCCGCGGGGCGAGCGCGTGCATCGTTCGAGCATTTTGCGCGCGCTCAAGCGCGAGGGCTTCGTGTTCAAAATGAACGCCCGAGGCCCGCAGAGCAGGACCGGCCCGATGTCCGCGCGAAGCGGGAACAGTTTCAGCGCTGTATGAAACGCGTCGATGCCGCGCGCGTCGTGGCTCTCGACGAGGCTGCGGCGAACACCAAGATGGGGCGCTCGCATGCGTAGATTCGTCGCGGCGAAGAACTCATCGATCCGCGGCCGATGAACTGGGGGATGTCGCTCACCATGATCGGCGCAATACGGCTCACCGGGTGGATCACGCTCGGCACAATCTGGGGCGCCGCAAACCAAGAGACCTTCCTCGCCTGGTTCGTGCGGCGCCTCCTCCCGAAGCTTCGCCGCGGCGACATCGTGGTCCTCGACAACGCAATGGCCCACAAGGACCCGCGCGTGCGCCGCGCGGCACGTGGACGCGGCAAAAAGGTGAAAGTCTTGCCGCCGTACTCGCCGGACTTCAGCCCGATCGAGCCGGCGTGGGCGCTGGCAAAGAAACAGATCAAGGCCGTGGCTCCGCGTGATCCGCGCGCACTCCCGCGCATCGCTCATCGAGCGCCCAAGCGAATAGGACGCCGCCACTGTCGCGGCTGGTTCGCGCACTGCGGATTCCGGTGCAGACTCAAGTGATCTCAAGGACCAGTAGCACGAGCTGATCGCGCGTTGGCGTCGTAACGCTGTGTAATCACGTGCGTTTCGTGGCCAAATGAGGCCTCCACCGCGCCAAAGTCGGGAGCCACTGCATGTCTTCGATCTGCCCGTCTCCGCGCGGCAGCACGCTCACTCCGCTCTTCAACGACACCGCGCCGAGCTTCTGCAGACGGCGCTGCAGGTCAACGCGCGTGTAGGCCGGCTTGGCCGGCCGCCGGTGCAGCAGGAGCAGCCATCCGGCCTCGCTCACCTCGTCACGGGATCTTCTTAAAGACAAGAACTCCCGAGGGCGGAAGCCGCAGGGAAGCGCGCCCGGCAAACGTGCCGCCGGCGTTGCCCTGATTCCCGCCTCCGTATGTGGCGGCGTCAGAGTTGAACACCTCCTGCCACCGCCCCGGTGGCAGGTCGAGATCGTATCGGGGAAAGCCCTGGTCGTTGACGCAGCCGACGACGACGAATTCATCGTTACCGCCCTTGCGTGCGAACGCCATCACACCGTTGTCGTTGTGCGTGTACACGCGGCGCACCTCGGCGTCGGCGGCGAACGCGGGGCTCGAGCGTCTCAACGCGATCGCGTCGCCGTAGAAGAGATGGGTTTGCTTGCGGTGGATGTCGAGCATCGTTCGTTCGACGTCTTTCGCCGGCAGCCCCGCGAGGAACTGGAAGACGCGCTTGTCGTCAGCGCCGAGCGCGACGAAGCGCGGATCGGTCCTCTGCTGCGCCTTCGGCAATGCCAACAACGCTTGGTACATCTTCCGCTGTTCGTCGTCGAAGCGGACGCTCCGCAAGTCCCACCGCGGCCCAAGCGCTTCCCAGTCCCAACCAATGTCCCACGTCGACGGCTTTCCCCAATTGTGGGAATTTCCAGCGAGCGATTCGTCGCCCTGAAAGAAGAACGGGATGCCCGGTCCGGTGAAGCTCACCGCTGCTGCGAACCGCGCGAGAGCTCGCGCCTTCTGCGACGGAACCTTGTCTGTGCTGTCGCCATCCGCGACGTCGATCGTGCGTTGGGCGTTGCCCACCTCATCGTGGTTGCTGAGGATCGACAGACCCTTCCCCCAGCTCTCGAGCCCGCGCGGCGACGTCAACGTGCCCATCAGGCGGTCGAGATCGACGGGCCAGCGGTGGGCTGCCGCCTGCACCACGCCAGGCCGGAACGGCGTGCCGTCGTTGACGAGGTCGTGCTGGATCTGCGTGTACCACTGGGCGTCGAAGCCGGCGCCGCCATTCGCGCCGCGCTCGGCCGCGCGGGTGATGGCAGGGTCGTAGTCGAATTGCTCCGCGGCCGTGAACGTGCCGGGCCGCAGGAAGTGAACGGCGCGGTTGATCTCCCGCAACATCTCCCAGCCGTGCTTCCCTCCGCCCCAAGGGGTGCAGCTCACCGCCTGATCACGCCGCGCGGGCCTTTTCTTGATGGAAGCCCA
>CAZONM010000158.1:0-12438 GCA_964580865.1 uncultured Myxococcales bacterium
CTCCATCATCGCCGCCTGCACCGCGGGCACCTCACGCCGGCGCGGGTTCAGGATGTGGTCGAGGAAGATGCGCACGTCGCCGCGCAGGTGCGCCCGATCGACGCTGGAGGCGCCGCGCAGCGCGTCGAGCACCGCCTGATCGTGCGGCGTGCGCTCGATGGCGGTCAGCGCCGCCACCGCGTTCTCGAGCGCGAGGGGGCTCACGAGCTCGAAGGTGAACTTGAGCACGTCGCCCGACGCGAGGAACAGGTCTTGGCGCTCGCTGGCCGGGAACCTGCGCAGGTAGAGCGCGGCGAACGCCTTGGCGAAGCGCACGCGCTCGCCGGGGTCGAGCAGCGCGTGTCGGTAATACACGTCGAACTTCTCGAGCGAGCCGTTGGCCTGCGCCAACCCCGCCACGATGGCGGGGTTGCCCTTGTAGATGGGCGCGCTGTACGCGAAGTCGGTGCTGGACACGAGCGGCGATGTGGCGAGCTCGTGCACCAGGCGGCGATAGCTCTCGAGGTCGCGCAGCACCACGCCGAACACCACCGGCGGCTGCGCGCCGAGCTGGGCGTTCATCGCTCCCCCCGCGACAGGCGCGCCGTCGTGTCGCGCAAGCGCGACGCCAACACGCGGTTGAAGGCGCGGTAGATGCGCAGCGCCAGCGCATCGTGCGTCTGCAGCACGTGCAAGAAGCCGCGCGCGGCCAACCGCAGGAGCCGCGACGGGCGCGCCGCCACCACGTCGACCGTGGCGGCTCCGTCGTCGACCAGCGTCATCTCGCCGACGTACTGGCCCGCCGACACCACGCCGAGCGGCGCGCTCGTCCCCGGCGCGCGCACGTGCAGCTCACCGTCGATCACGATGCACAGCGCGTCGGCCGGCGCGCCGGCGCGAATGACCACGTCGCCGGCGGCGACGTCCGCGACCTCGCACAGGTGGTAGAGCGCCTTGAGATCGACGAGCGAGACCTCGGCGAACAAGGGCAGGCCGTGGAGCGCCTCGAAGCCCTCCATCACCGTCACCAGGCCTTTGCCGCTCTCGGGGAGCAGGCCGCCGCCGAGCAGGATGGGCTCGGGCGCCACGGGACCCGGCGCCTTGGCCTGCGCCGCGTCTTCGGAGGTGATCTGGGCGGCCGCCATCTGGCTCGTGGGCGCGCGCTGCAGCTTGGCCTCGGCCATCAGCTCCTTGATGAGCTTGTTGGCCACCTTGCGGTCGGGGCTGTCGTCGTCGATGAGGTTGAGGATCTCGATGGCCTTCTCGTGCTTGCCCGCCGTTTGGTAGCAGGTGGCGGCGTCGAAGCGCTTGTGGGCGCGCTCGAAGCACACGGCGGCGCGCAGGTGATCGCCCAGGTCGCGGTAGAGCTTGCCGGCCTCGGCGACGGCGCCGTCCTTCTCGAACATCTCCGCCGACTTCAGGCGGTCGCCGGCGGCCGCGTACATCTGCGCCGCCTGAGCGAAGTCGTCGCAGCGCTCGTAGAGCTGCGCGGCCTTGGCGTGCTCCTCGAGGTGCTCGCAGCAGTAGGCGGCGCGCGCGAAGTCGCGCGCGCGGAAGAACAGGTTCGCCACCTGCTTGAACAGCTCGGCGTCACCCTGGGCGCGCGCGATGATCTGGTAGCCGATGTCCTCGCGGCAGCGGGTGTAGACGTCGACGGCCTCGTCGATGCGCCCGGCCTTGAGCGCGGCCAGGAGCCCGCCCATCACGCGGTCGAGCGTGTAGAAGAAGTCCGCCTCGCCGGGCGCGCGCCCGCGGATGGTCACGGTACTGGTCACGCCGCCTCGACGCCCCTTCCCTCGGGCGACCATAGCCGATACGCCGGCGCCATGCGCACCTCGTCCGTGCCCCTCGCCGCCGTCCGCCACCGCGCCCTCGCCGCCGCCGCGCTCATGGTCGCCGCCTGCGCCACCGTGCCCACGCCGCCCACCCCCGGCGTTCACGCCGGCCCCCCGGTGGGCTTGGGCGCCCCCGAGGTGGTGAACCGGCGCGACTTCATCTACGCGCTCGACTTCGGGCTGGGCGGATCGCTGGCCTTCGTGCACCACGTGTCGACGCACATGGAGCTGTCGGCCACGGGCACCTGGCCCCTGTCGCCCCGCTTCCAGGAGAAGGTGAACGCCAGCGAGTTCGACGTGGAGGACGTGCTGGTCATCGACGCCGGCCCCGCCGCCGGCACCATCGTGGTGCCGAGCCGCCAGGGCATCCTGCGCGCCTTCGACGGCCAGACCGGCGCCAAGCTGCGCGAGTACACCACGGGCGCCGCGCTGCTGCGCGTGGCCGTATCACCCGATGGCGCCACCCTGGTCGCCAGCGCCGCCGACGGCCGCCTCTTCCTCCTCGACCCCGCGACCTTCGCCATCAAGGGCGGCGGGCGGCCCCACTCCGACGAGGTGCGCGGCCTGGGGTTCTTGCCCGACGGCCGCCTGGTCACCGCCGGGCAAGACGCCGTGCTGGTGGTGTCGAACATCGTCGCGCGCGCGCCTGAGCTGGTGCGCCTCCCCACGGCGCCGCTCAAGAGCGGTGAGCGCGTGTTCCTCGCGCACCTCGACGGCGTGCGCGCAGTGTCGTCGGTGCGCGATCAGCGCCAGCCCGCGTGCGCGGTCACCAGCGCGGCCGTCAAGCGCCTCGAGCTGCCCATGGTGGCCGACGGCACGCAGCTCACCGCCATGCCCGCCAGCGGCCCCGCGGCGTTCCCCGCGGTGGAGCTCGGCCGCGTCGTCGTGGGCACGCTCGATCTCGGCCCCCTGCGCGCCGCCGTGTGCGACGAGTGCGTGCCCCCCGGCGCCGAGCTGACGCTCGGCGGCGAGGCGCTCACGCGCGCGGTCCTGGCCGACGACGTGGCCCGGGACGAGCTGGTGGTGCGCGCGGGGAGCGGCGAAGGTGCTGCCACCAGCGTGGGCGGCGCCGTGTCGCTCGAGGAGGCCCGCCGCGTCGCCCTGCCCGGCCCCGGCACCGACCTCGACGTGTCGACCACGGGCGTGGTCTTGGTGGCGTTCAGCCACGCCAAGACCGAGCGCAGCTTCGATCTGTACGACGCGGAGAAGAAGGGCGTGTACCCCGAGCCGCAGCCGTCGAGCGCAGCCGCCTTGGTCGACGTCGAGCGCGGCGCGCTCGGCCGCCGCTTCGTGGGCCACCGCGGCTTCACGGTCACCGCGGCGCTGTCGCCCGACGGCCGCACGGTGGTCACCGGCGGCTGGGACAAGCGCGTGCTCGTATTCGACGCCGAGAGCGGCACGCAGGTGGCCGAGCGGCACCTCGGCTGGCTCGTGCGCCGCGTGCGCTTCTCGCCCGACGGCGGCACGCTCGGCGTGGCGGCCTGGACGCCGGTCAACGCCCTCAACGAGGGCGACAGCGAGCCGGCCCTCCTGCTCTACCCGCTCGAGGTCGCGGGCGGCCAGGTCGCGCGCGCCCCCTGACGGCCGCGCACGCGCGCCCCTCCAAGAGCGCCCTTCATTTGGAACCCGGACGCGCTGTATGGTGCGTGCCGTCGTTCGCCCCCCGTTGGAGGAGGTCGCCGTGGCCGAGCCGCAGAAGTCCCGTGGACCGTTCATCATCGCCGTCTTGTTGGTCATCGCCGGGCTGGTCGGCTTCGCGCTGTACCGCGCCGGCATCCTGGCGCCCACCGGCACCGACGACGCCAAGCCGGCGACGCTGACCGACGAGGAGATGAAGAAGCTCCAGCAGCCAAAGGTCGACGACAAGGCCGTGGAGGCGCCCGACGCCGCCGCGCCCACCACGCTCAAGGAGTACACCTTCGTCCCCGAGGAGAAGCTGCCGCCGGTGCAGGGTGTCGCCGGCTACAAGCCGCTCAAGGACAACACGGTCAAGATGGCGCTCAACGTGTGGGCCGGCTGGGCGCCCGTCATCTACGCGAACGGCGGCATGAAGCCCAAGCGCGAGTGGGCCACGAAAGACGGCAAGAAGTTCAAGCTCGAGCTGGTGCTCATCGACGATCCCGTGGCGATGCGCGACGCGTACGCCTCGGGCAACGTGCACATCGGCTGGGCCACGCTCGACATGCTGCCGCTCTTCATGGAGGAGCTGAAGAAGGACTCGCGCACCAACCCGCGCGTGTACCAGCAGATCGACTGGTCCAACGGCGGCGACGGCATCGTGGCGCGCGACGGCATCACCAACGTGAGCCAGCTGCGCGGCAAGACCGTCGTGCTCGCGCAGAACTCGCCGAGCCAGTACTTCGTGTTGAACGCGCTCATCAACGGCGGCGTGCAGCCCTCCGAGGTCACCTTCAAGTACACGTCGAACGCCTTCGAGGCCGCCGCCGCCTTCAACGCCGACAAGAAGATCGCGGCGTGCGTGAGCTGGGCGCCCGACATCTACAACCTCTCGAAGGTGCCGGGGAACAAGCTCATCGTGTCAACGCTCGAGGCGAACCGCCTGATCGCCGACGTGTGGTTCGCGCGCGCCGACTTCGCCAAGGACCACGGCCCGTTCCTAGAGGCGCTGGTCAAGGGCATCCTCGACGCCACCGAGGAGCTCTACGACGACCAGGCGAAGAAGCAGGAGGCCGCCAAGCTCATGGGCGAGGGCTACAACCTGCCCCCGGCGGACGCGCTCGCCATGCTCGGCGACGCGCACTGGACCAACTACGCCGAGAACTTCGAGTTCTTCCTGAACCAGAACAACCCGACGAACTTCGAGCGCACCTGGGACACGGCCTACTACCTGTATGGCCGCGTGGGCCGCGTGGGCCAGAAGGTGCCGTGGGACCAGGTGGCCGACTTCTCGATCATCAAGCGCCTCGCCAGCGACGCGAAGTACAGCAAGCACCAGAACCGCTACCAGACGCAGTTCGCCGCCAAGAGCGTCTCGATGATCAAGGCCGAGAGCGGCGAGATCCTCACAAAGACGGTCGTCATCCACTTCTTCCCCAACAGCGCCGATCTCAAGGCGAAGCTGAAGAAGAACGTGGGCGGCAAGGAGGTGGAGGAGCTCTACGATCCCAACGTCGACTTCGTCGTCGAGGAGATCGGCAAGATGGCGGGCCAGTACGGCGCCGCGCGCATCGTCATCGAGGGCCACACCGACGGCTCCATGAAGGGCCAGATCCCGTTCGACGCGGTGAAGATCCTGTCGGACGCCCGCGCCACTGCCGTGCGCGAGGCGCTCTTGAAGAAGTTCCCGAAGACCGATCCAAACCAGATCGCGGCCGAGGGCATGGGCTGGCAGCGCCCCGCCGACGAGAGCGATCCGAACAACCACGCCAAGAACCGCCGCGTCGAGGTGAAGGTGTTCCCGCTCGAGGCGAAGTGACGTGCGCCTGCGCGCGCCCATCACCGCCCTCGACCGTTACCTCGCCGGCGCGATCTTCGTGGCGCTCCTGGTGGCGGCGTGGACCGCCGCGACCTGGGGTACCCCCGAGGCGCGCCTCATCTCGCCGGCGGTGCTCGGCAGCCCCATGGAGGTGGCGACGTCGTTCAAGTCGCTGTGGTTCGAGCGCGCGCTCACGCGCAACCTGGTGCAGTCGATCTGGCGCGTGTTGCAGGGCTTCGGCCTCTCGATCTTGATTGGCGTGCCCGTCGGCGTCTTGTGCGGCACCTTCCCGCGCTTCAACGCGTTCCTGGCGCCCTTGTCGGTGTTCGGCCGCAACGTGCCCATCTCGGCGCTGGTGCCGCTCACGCTCATCTGGTTCGGCATCGACGAGCTGCAGAAGGTGATGTTCATCTTCGTGGCCACCGTGATGTTCGTGGTGTTCGACGTGGCGCGCGCCGTGGCCGGGGTCGACGAGAAGTACGTGCAGACCGCGCGCACGCTCGGCGCCAGCAACCCGCAGGTGCTGCTCAAGGTGCTGGTGCCACTCGCGCTGCCCGAGATCTTCGGCTCCTTGCGCCTGCTGTTCGGCATCGCGTTCGGCTACATCATCCTGGCCGAGATGGTGAACATGACGGGCGGCCTCGGCGCCCTCATTCTTACGTCGCAGCGGCGCGGGCCCATGGAGCACGTCTATCTGGTGCTCGTGATCATCACGCTGGTGGCCTACGGCATCGATCGATCGCTCAACGCGCTCGCGCGCTGGCTGTTCCCGCACCGCGAGGAGGCGTGATGGCCGAGATCATCAAGCCCCCGCGCCCCGACGTGTGCGTGTTCGACAAGGTCACGAAGACCTACAACGCCGGCAGCGCGCGCGAGTACACGGCCATCAAGGACGTGACCTTCCGCGTGCCCGACGTCGAGGGCCACGGCGAGCTGGTGGCCATCCTCGGCCCGTCGGGGTGCGGCAAGAGCACGGTGCTCAAGATCATCGCCGGCCTCGAGCCGCAGCACCCGCAGACCGCGGGCACCGTCATGCTGTTCGGCAAGCCTATCGAGGGGCCCGGCGCCGATCGCGGCATGGTATTTCAGGAGTACACGGCGTTCGACAACCGCACCGTGATCGACAACATCGCGTTCGGGCTCGAGTGCCAGGGCGTGGCCCGCGCCGAGCGCGTCGAGAAGGCGCGCGCGTGGGTGACCAAGGTGGGCCTCAACGTCGAGCGCGACGCCCACAAGTACCCGCACCAGCTCTCGGGCGGCATGCGGCAGCGCGTGGCCATCGCGCGCTCGCTCATCTTGAACCCGCGCATCCTGTTGATGGACGAGCCCTTCGGCGCCCTCGACCCCATGACGCGCCTGCGCATGCAGGACTTGTTGGTGACGCTGTGGCGCGAGGCGCAGGCCACGGTGTTCTTCGTGACCCACTCCATCGAGGAGGCCGTGTACCTCGGCGACCGCATCTACGTGTTCTCGAACGCGCCGGGCACCATCATCGAGCAGATCGCGAGCAAGCGCCCCGACAAGCCCGCGGTGGTGCGCCAGGCCGAGCCCGACTTCGCCGAGCAGGTGCGTCACATCCGCGAGAAGATCGCCAAGATGGAAGCCGACGCAGGAGTGGTGTGATGGCGAAGCAGGGTTGGTTCGCCTACGTCAAGCAGGCGATGCGCAACCGTTGGAACGTGCTGTTCCTGCTCGGCGGCACGGTCGCCGCCGGGCTCTCGGGCCATGCCGACGTGGTGTTTCCGTTGGTCGCCGCGGCCGAGGTCGCGTACCTGTCGATGGTGGCGTGGAATCCGCGCTACCGCGCCATCGTGGACGCCGAGCAGAGCTGGCAGGGCGCCGAGGTCGAGAAGAAGAAGGCGCAAGAGCGCCTGGGCCAGATCCTCGGCCAGCTCTCGCGCGAGCGCGGCGCGCGCTTCTTCGACATCAAGAAGCGCTGCGAGACGCTGCGCGCGTCGTTCGTGGGCGCCGACGCCACGCTCACCGCGGTGGCCAGGGAGCAGCTCGCCTCCGTCGACAAGCTCTTGTGGGTGTACCTGAAGCTCCTGCACACCGAGCAGACGCTCGAGCGCTTCTTGGGCAGCGTCAGCGATCGCGAGCTCGAGGCCGAGATCGCGGTCACCAAGCGTCACCTCGAGATCCTGCCGCCGCCGGGCACCGACGCCATGGAGGACAAGAAGCGCGCCACGCTCGACGACACGCTGACCACGCTTCAGGCCCGCCGCGACAACGTGGTGCGCGCGCAGAAGAACTACGAGTTCGTCGAGCTCGAGCTCTCGCGCATCGAGCACAAGCTCACGGGCATCGTGGAGCTGGCGGTCAATCGGCAGGATCCCGCGTCGCTCACGGCGGAGGTGGGCGCCGTGGCCGAGAGCGTGCGCGCCACGGAAGACACCATCGGCGAGCTCAACATGTTCACCGGGCTCACGCAGGCCGATCTCGAGGTGCCCGAGATCCTGGTGGAAGAGGTCGCGGTCGCGCGGCGCTGAGCCGCGGCGTCAGCGCTCGCAGCGCCGACCGCGTCCACGGCGCGCCCGTTCACCGAGATGTCACGGGAGCGACGCGCACGGTTTGCGCGCACCGCACGCCTCCGACACGCCGCGTCGTCAGATCTCCCATCGGACATCAACCGGGAGATCACCATGAGAAAGCACTTCGCCACCGTCGCGCTCGCGGTCACCGCCGCGGCCTGCCCCCTGAGCAACCCGCCGCCGCCCGAAGGGAGCGGCTACACCTGCGACGGCGACGTCTGCACCGTCACCGGCCCCATCCTCGCGGACGTCACCTTCACCGCCGACAAGAAGTGGGTGTTGAGCGGCGGCGTCTTCGTGGGCGACGACGGCGACCCAGACGCCGCGCCCGCGGTCTTGACCATCGAGCCCGGCACCACCGTGTACGGTGACACCGCGGCGCTCTCGTTCTTGCTCGTCACGCGCGGCAGCCGCCTCGTGGCGGATGGCAGGGCCGACGCCCCCATCGTCTTCACCTCCGCCAAGGACGCCGGATCGCGCGCGCGCGGCGACTGGGGTGGCCTGGTCATCAACGGTCAGGCGCCGGTCAACGGCTGCGCGGGCGATCCCTGCACGGTGCTCGGCGAGGCGGGCACCGGCACCTACGGCGGCGACGTCCCCGGCGACGACAGCGGCGTGCTCCGCTACGTGCGCGTCGAGTTCGGCGGCGCCCTCATCGACGACGAGAACGAGCTCAATGGGTTCTCCTTCCAGGGCGTGGGCTCGGGCACCGTCATCGACAACATCCAGGCTCACCTGGTGAGCGACGACTGCGTGGAGTTCTTCGGCGGCACGGCCAACGCTAAGCGCATCCTCTGCACCGGCGTGGGCGACGACAACCTCGACTGGACCTTCGGCTGGACCGGCAACGTGCAGTTCCTGGTGGCCCAGCAGTACCCCGACGCGGGCGGCAACGGCATCGAGGCCGACAACCACGAGTCGAACAACGAGCTAACACCGGTGTCGCGTCCGATTATCTCGAACGTCACGCTGGTCGGCCAACCCGGGTCGGAGAACAGCAAGATCGGCGTGCTCCTGCGCCGCGGCACCCAGGCCGAGCTGCATAACGTCGTCGTCACCGGCTTCAACGATCGCTGCTTCGACATGGACGACAGCGCCACGTTCAACTTCGCGGTCGAGGACGGCGCGCTCACCGGCAACACCGTCGTCAAGAACAGCATCTTCGACTGCGCGGAGCTGACTGACGACGCCGAGGACGACGCCTTCGTGCTCACCGACTTCCTGCTCACCATGAACGACGGCAACCAGGTGGCCGATCCGGGCCTGGTGGCCCCCGACGCCGTCGGGGCCGCGGACTTCCGCCCGGCCCCGGGCTCGCCGGCCGCCTCGGGCGGCGTGGTACCGAGCGGCGCGTTCTTCGAGGCCGCCTCGTACCGTGGCGCCTGCCCGCCCGACGACGACTGGGCGCAGGGCTGGGCCGCGTACCCGCAGAACTGACGCAGGTCGAGGGCACCGCGATGCACCGCACGCTCATCTTCGTGGTCCTCGCGACCGTCGCCCCCGCCGCCCGTGGGGCCGACGACCTCGCGGCCCAGGTCGCCCGCGCTCGCGCCGAGGTGGACGAGCTCGCCGCGGATCTCGAGGCGGAGCGCGCCGCGTCTCGCGAGGAGCTGGCGGCGCTGGTGCGGCGCAAGAGCGAGCTCGAGGGTGAGCTCGACCTCGTGCGCCGCACCAGCGCCGAGCTGACCGCGGCGCGCGCGGCGCTCGAGGCTGCGCGCGCCGCGGGTGAAACCGACTCGCTGCGGACGCGCGCGGCGGTCCTGGAGGCCGCTGCGCGCCTGCGGCGTCACATCAACGCCGGCCTGCCCCTGCACCTGAACGATCGCTCCGCGCGCGTCGCCGTCATCGAGGAGGCGCTGGCGCGCGGCGCGATGGCCGAGGCGGTCGCGGCGCTCGAGCGGCTTACCACCGACGAGCTCGCCCTCACGACCTCGTCCGAGCGCTTGCGCCATCCCATCCAGCTCGACGGCGCAGCCGTCCTGGCCGAGGTCGTACGCGTGGGTATGGCGTACCTCGTCTTCCGCGACGCCGCCGGCAACGCTGGTGTCATCGCCCGCGGGGCCGACGGCGCGGTGGTCACCCAACGGATCGACGACGCGACCCACCGCGCGCGCGTGCTCACGCTGATCGACGCCATGCGCCGCGGTACTGCCTCGGGCCCCTTCCTCCTTCCGCTCCCGAACCTGAAGGTGCAGCCATGACGACGCACCTGCGCCGGGCCGCGCTCCTCGTCGCGCTGCTCGCGACCGCTTTGATGGTCCCCGCTCCGGCGCACGCCGCTCAGTCGCTCGACGAGGCCTTCGCCGCCGAGCTGCGCTCGCTCGAGACCGAGCGCGCCGCGCTTGTCGCTGCGCGCGACGCGGCGCGCCTCCGCCGGGCCGAGCGCAACGAGGCCCTGCGCAACGACGTGGCCCGCCTCGACGCGCGCGTGCTCTCCGCCTCGGCAGAGCGCGACGCGCTGAAGGCCGCCGTCGCCGATCTCGAGCGCATGGCGCGCGTGGCGCCCGCCCAGCTCGTCGACGCTGCGAGGCTCGCGGCGCAGCTGGCGGACATCGAGCGCGGCGGGCGCATCCAGCGCGTCGACGGCGGTTTCTTCGACCGCGACGGTGCGTTCGTCACCGGCGCTGTTTTGCAGGTGGGCAACGCCGCGGCCGTGGGCGTGTCGCCGCTCGGCGCGGGCCCGCTGGCGCACGTGGCCGAGGGCGGTCTGCAGGTGGCCGTGGCGCCTGGCGTCATCGCCGACGCCGCGCGCGCGGCGCTCGCCGGGCAGGGCGAGCTGCCGCTGTTCTTCGGCCGCGCTCCGCAAGACGATCCGCGCGTCGACGGCAGCACGGTAGACGTGCTCCTGCGCGGTGGGACTCTCGGCGCCGTGGTGATCGCGGTGGCCATCCTCACGTTGCTGGCGACGCTCGCGCGCGCACTCTGGCTGCTCACCGCACGGCGCGCCGCTCGTCGGCTCGTGCCCGACGTGGTCGCGCTGGTGCGCCAGCGAGAGCTCCTCGCCGCCTTCGGGCGCTGCCGGCAGGAGCGCGGCGCCGCCGCCGCGCTCTTCGGCGCCGTCGTGGGCGAGCTGAGCGCCGATCCCACCGCCGCGGAGGACCGCAGCGGTGCATAGCTCCTGGCGACCCACGCGGCGCTCGATCGCGGGCGCATGCTCACGCTGGGCGGGATCGCGGCGACCCTGGTGGGCGCGGCGCTCGTCGGCCTTCACGCCATCGAGCACACCCTGATCGCGTTCGCGGGCGCCAGCGCGCAGCCGGTCCCAGCGCTCCTCGACGCCATCGCCGCCGGCCTCTCGCCGGCCACCATCGCCGTCGGCGCCGCCCTGCCCTCGGTGCTCCTGGCGCTCATGGCCGCGAGCTGGTCGGCGCGGCTTGGCGCCGAGCTCGAGGGCGGCGTCCTCGAGCTGCTCGACGCCGCGCGCAGCGCCACGCGCGATGAGCTCGCCAAACGCTCCGGCGTCACGATCCTGCCATCACCCGGGCGCGAGGCGCGCGCGTGACGCGTACCTCGCGCGCCTTGGCGCTCGCGCGCGCGGTCCGGCGAGCGCGTACGGTCGCGCCAGCCCGCGTGAGTGAGCGCGCGCCCGCGCCGAGCATCGCGCTCGATCGCGTGGGCCGCGAGCTCAAGGCGGCGCCCGCGCTGCGCATGATCGCTGTCGCGCTCGTGGTGGCCACGAGCGCGCACGCGATGGCCGGCGCGTTTGGCCTCGGACTTCGGACCAAGCGATCCAAGGCGCGGCACGTCACCATGGCGGTCGCTCCGCCCGAGGACGACATGGAGCAACCGCCCCCGCCCGAGCCCGCACCGACGTCGACCAGCGCGAGCGCGGCGCCTGCGTCCACGTCCGCGGCGCCCGCGCTCGCGGCGCCCGGTCCCGTCGTGCCGGGGCTCAACGCTCTCGCAGGTGTAGGTGGCGAAGGCGCCATGGCGCTCGGCGGCCCGGCCGCGGGCAGCGCGCGCGCGCCAACGAGCGCTGTGCCCGAGCGCGCCCCGGTCGAGCCCACACCGCCGCGCGTGGTACGCCGCACAGCGCCGCAGTACCCGAAGGCCGCGCGCGCCAAGGGCACCACGGGACGCGTCGTGCTCGAGCTCCTCGTCGACGAGCGCGGCACCGTGGCCGACGTGCGCGTGCTCGAGGCCGAGCCGCCCGGGGTCTTCGACGACGCTGCCCGCGCGGCCGCGCGCGGCTGGCGCTTCGAGCCCGCGCGCCGGGGCAGCGAGCGCGTGCGTGCGTGGGTGCGCCAGAGCATCCGCTTCGAGCTGGAGTGAGCCATGCCGCGTACCCGTGGTGACGTCAGCAGGATCGGCGCGCTCGGTGCCTGGACCGCGGCGCTGGCGATCGCCACCGGTGGCGCGCCGGTCCTCGCCGTCGGCCGCCCGCACGAGCCGCGGGTGTCGCCGGCCGACGTGAGGAACGCCGAGCTGCTCGGCGCGGCCGAGCAACGGCTGCGCGAGGGCAACGCCGAGCTCGCGCTCGAAGCGCTGTGGGCGATCGATGACGCCCGTCCCACGCTCGACCGCTTCGCGCGCGCGCGCCTCCTCGGCGTGGCGTCGTTTGCGTGCGCGCGCCACGACGACGCGCGCGCGGCGCTCGAGGAAGCGCGCACGATCCTGGTGCAGCGCGGCCGGACGTTGCGCGCCGACCTCGAGATCT
>CAZONM010000159.1:0-12424 GCA_964580865.1 uncultured Myxococcales bacterium
CGGGCTCGGCGGCGCGGCCGGCGCTGCCGTCCTCGGCGTAGGCGCAGAAGGCCTCTTGGCCATCGAGCAGCCCGTCGCCGTCGCTGTCGGGGTTGAACGGATCGGTGCCGATCCACTCCTCGTCGACATCGAGGAGCCCGTCGCCATCGCTGTCGACGTACTGGTTCTCACAGCGGTCCTGGCCGTCGGGGATGCCGTCATAGTCGCTGTCGGGGTTGAGCGGGTCGGTGCAGCACTCGCCCGGCCACACGGCGCGGTCGCTGCCGTCGTTGGGCTCGCCCGCGTCGTCGGTGCCGGCCACGGGGTACGCGCAGAACGCCTCCTCGCCGTCGAGCAGCCCGTCGCCGTCGGTGTCGGGGTTGAGCGGGTCGGTGCCGATGGCCAGCTCGTCGGCGTCGGTGAGCCCGTCGCCGTCGCTGTCGCGCTCACCCTCACCCTCGCCCTCGCCCTCGCCCTCGCCCTCGCCTTCACCCTCACCGACGAGGATGCGGATGGTGCAGTCGTCCTCGGCGGCCGCCAGGTGGAAGCAGAGCGCGCCCACGCCGAGCACACGCAGCAGGCCGGAGGTGAAGAGGCGCTTGTGGGAACACGAATCGAACAGGGCGCGCATGGCGGCTCCTCGAGAATCCCGCTCGTGCGGGGCTTGGGGTTGGTGGGGATTGCTCCCGCGCCCCCTGCCAAAGCAGCCGCCGTGCCAGGCCCGAGGCCCGCATCGGTGGCGTCCGGACGCGGCGCTGGCGAGCCGCCGGGCGCGGGGTCCACATCGCTGCGGCGCCCAAGCAGCAGCAGCAGCCCGCAGCGAGCTACGGAGGCAGCCGCCCCAGGGCGTCGGCCAGCCGTTGGCGCGCGATGGTCAGCTGGGCGCGCGCCGCCGGCGTCAGCCGCTCACCGAGGATGGCCTCGAGCGACGCCAGGCGGCGATCACCGTCTTCCAAGAGGCGCCGCAGCTCGGCGCCGTCGATGGTGCCCGCGCGCTCGAGGAGCGGAGGCGTGGCGTCGTGATCCGTGACCGGCAGCGGCACCACCGACGTACGGATGCGCTGGGGCGCGTTGGGTGCGCCCCCGGCCGTCCACTTGCGCACCTCCACCGGGCGCTCGGCGGCCGGCAGCGAGTCGGTGGAGGGCGCGGATCGGCCCCCGGCCTCGCCGGCGGTGGAGCGCGCGCCGCCGAACGAGGCGCTGTCGAGCCCGCCGGGCGGCGCGATGAACACCGCGGCGCGCGGCGGCAGCTCGAAGCCGTCGTCGTCGCCGGCGGGGCCGAGCTCGCCGGGCTCGATGCTCGAGATGTCGGCGCTCACGAGCTCCTGGGCGCCCACGTCGGTGACGGGGACCTCCCGCTCGACGCCGCGCGCCCGCCGGCCGTGGCTCGAGACCGGCACCTCCACGACGTCGGTGCGCTCCTCGGCGTCGACGGTGCCGTGGCCGTGGCTCGCGGGCCGGCGCGCGCCGCGCGAGCCGGGACGACCGGGCTTGGTTGGTGGCCGGCGTTCGCTCATCCCGTGATCCTACCGGCTTTCGAAGGCGAACACGCGGCAACGACAGCGACGCCCGCGCACCCGCCCGTGCCGTCGAGCAGGCCGTCGACGTCGGGTCGGTGGGTCGATCGCGCGTAGGCACGAGCCCGCCCGTCCGTCCGCTCCGTTCTTCCGCTCAAGTTTCCCCGCGGATCGCCGAAGTCCTGGGGAGTGACCGCTCCGCGTCCGTCCAGCACGTCTCGCCACCCCGAGGTCCACTACCGGATCGTCGGCGAGGACGGCGTGCCCTGGACGATCTCCACCGCCGACCGGCCCCGCGGCCTCCCCGTGTGGACCGAGCTCGCCTGCCACCAGTGCCCGGGCTGCACCCTCGACCAGCGTCGCCAGCCGCGCTGCCCGGCGGCGGTGTCCATCGCCCCCGTGGCCGAGGCGGCCGGCCACCGGCGCTCCACCGAGCGCGTCGAGGTGAGCGTGGTCACCGGCGCGCGCACGGTGGTGAAGCACACGGACCTGCAGGACGCGCTGCGCTCCTTCATTGGTCTGGTGATGTCGACGAGCGGCTGCCCGGCCCTGGAGCGCCTGCGCCCGCTCGCGCGCCACCACCTGCCGTTCGCGACGCCCGAGGAGACGCTGTGGCGCGTTGCGGGCAGCTTCGCCGTGGACGCGTTCCACCGGGGCCTGAGCCGTGCCGAGTGGTGGGCCGAGCTGCGCCAGGTGTACGCGCAGCTCGGCGCCATGAACCGCGCGTTCTGCCAGCGCCTGAAGGAACAATTGCCGGGGGACGCGGGCGTCAACGCCATGGTCAACCTGTTCTCGCTCACGGTGTGCGTGAAGGACGAGCTCGAGGACGAGGCCACGGCGCTGGCCATGCTGCTCGGCGCCACCACGCCCGCGCGCGGCGTGGAGGCGCCCGGCGGTGACGACGTGCCGCTTCCCCACCCGCCGCCGTCGTGGCGACCGTGAGCGCACGCCTCACGGGCATCCCTTGCACGGTCATGTCACCCGGCCGTCGCGCACTGCCCCGTCGTTGATCGGGCAGCGGATGCTCGGCCGGCGGCTCCGTTGGGCAGCGGGCCGCGGCCTGCGGATCATCGTCGTGCGGTGACGATCGCACGCTCACCAACGAAGACGGCGGCCTCCAGGGCCGCCGTCTCCTCGCTCACGCGCTCGGCGCGTCAGCGGTGCGCTCGGTCAGCGCCGCTCAGGGCTGACGCACCTCGCAGTCCTCGCCATTGGCGGCGTCGCACACCACCACCTCGCACACCTCTTCGCCGTCGAGGATGCCGTCGCCGTCGGTGTCGGCGTTGAGCGGGTCGGTGCAGCAGCTCTCGGGCGGCGGCGGCGCCGGCTCGGTGGGCTCGTTCGGGTCGCCCGGCTCGGTGCCATCCTCGGCGACCGGGATCGGCTGGCCGTAGCAGAACGCCTCGGCGCCATCGAGCAAGCCGTCGCCGTCGGTGTCGGGGTTGAACGGGTCGGTGCCGAGCCACTCCTCGTCGATGTCGAGGAGGCCGTCGCCGTCGCTGTCGACGTAGAGGTCCTCGCACACGTCCTCGCCGTCGAGGATGCCGTCGCCGTCGGTGTCGGGGTTGAGCGGATCGGTGCAGCACTGACCGGGGTACACGTCGGGCGCGCTGGGGCGCTCGCCGTCCTCGGCGAAGCCGATGGGTCCGCAGAAGGCCTCTTGGCCGTCGAGCAAGCCGTCGCCATCGGTGTCAGGGTTGAACGGGTCGGTGCCGATCCACGCTTCGTCGACGTCCAACAGCCCGTCGAAGTCGCTGTCGAGGTACGGGTCCTCGCAGCGATCCTGCCCGTCGGGGATGCCGTCGAAGTCGCTGTCGGGGTTCAGCGGATCGGTGCAGCACTCGCCGGGCCAGATGGCGGCGTCTTCTTCGTTGCGCGGCGCGCCCGCGTCGTCGGTGGCCGGCAGGATCACGGCGCAGAACGCCTCCTCGCCGTCGAGCAGCCCGTCGCCGTCGGTGTCGGGGTTGAACGGGTCGGTGCCGATGGCCAGCTCGTCGGCGTCGAGCAGCCCGTCGCCGTCGCTGTCGAGCTCACCCTCGCCCTCGCCCTCACCCTCGCCCTCGCCCTCACCCTCACCCACGAGGATGCGGATGGTGCAGTCGTCCTCGGCCGCGGCCAGGTGGAGCGACAGCGCCCCGACGCCGAGGATGCGCAGGATGTTCGACCGAAAGACCCGAGAACGCAGACACGTACCGATTGAAGCGCGCATGGCGGCTCCTCCAGACCCGCATGCGCGGGCATCGCTTTGACATGACCGGGACCCATTCCCGATGCCCAGCGCTAAAGCAGCCACCGTGCCAAGCTCCCGCGTCGCACGCGGCGCACGCGGCGCCGGAATTTCACGGAAGATCGTGCGAAGTCCAAGCGTCGCTGCGGCGCCCACCTCGCAGCAGATCGGCACAACGCGACGCACGTCACACGCGAGGAAAAGCTGCGGCGCAGCGCGCGTGGCGCTCGACACCGCTGGTTCCTACTCGATTGCCGGCGCGCCATCGCCCAGCAGCGAAGCCCGTCGGGCGTCCGCCAGTCCGTCAGCGCCGCCGCGGCAGGATCGTCCGAACCCTCAGCGCTCGATGCCGAACTCGGCCATGAGCCGCAAGAGCTGCGCGCGTGGCCGCCCGAGCGCGCGCGCCGCCGCCGAGACGTTGCCGTGGGCGGCGGAGAGCGCGGCCTCGATGTCGGCGGGCTCGATGGTGGCGCCCTCTCCGGTGGCGCTGTCGAGGGCGCGGCGCTGCTGCGAGTAGCTCGAGCCCGCGGTGCGCGGCGGCGGGTGCCACCCCGGGACGGCGTCGCTCCCGCCGCCACCTGGGGCGTCGGGCTGTTGCTTGGTGCTCTCGGGATCGGTGGGCTCCTGCTCGAACGACGACGCGCCCGGGCGCGCCGCGGACGAGCGGGGCACCGGCGTCATCTCGCTGGTGTTCTCGGGGATCGACTGCTGGCCACCCACGACGATGCGCTTGAGCACGTCGGGGCCGACGACGTCCACGGGCAGGTGGATGACCTCGATGTTGCCGCCCATGCCGCCTGGCGCCTTGTCGTCGGGCGCGGCGGCCAAGACCGCGGCCGACTCCACGGCGTGGCCCAGGGCGCGCGCGTTGAGCTTGAAGGGGTAGCGCAACAGCGCGCGGCAGGCGTCGCGGCTGATGGCCGTGGCCCCGCGCGCGCGCGACAAGAAGTCGTCGATCAACAGCCCCAGGTCGGGCATGCGGTGCTCGAGCGCCGGGATGCGCACGGCCCGCTCGCCGAGCACCTCGACGAGGCCGGGCCGCAGCCGGTTGGCGGCCACCGCCTCCTCGGGGTCCGTGGCCGTAGCGGCCACGATGCGCGCCGACAGCGCCATGCTGCGCGTGCGCGCCCGCCCGTCGGGGAAGTACGCGCGGCGCCGCGCGGCTTCGGTGAGCCGGTCTTGGACCTCGAGCGGCAGGGCGTCGACGTTCTCGAGGAAGAGCGTGCCGCTATCGGCGTCGCGCAGGCGGCCGGGCTGCACGTCGTCGCCGAACAACAGCGCCGCCAGGCGGTGCTCGCGCCGCCCGCGGCAGTCGAGGTGCACGAAGCGTCCGGTGCGCCCGCTGACGACGTGGACGGTGCGCGCCAAGAACCCCTTGCCGCTGCCGGGCGGGCCGCTCACCAGCACGTGGTCGTTGCTGGGCACGCGCGGCAGCAGCTCCGCGAGCTGGCGCCCATACGACGGCGTCCAGGTGGCGATGCCGCCGAGCTCCACGGGCTCGGTCAGCTGCGGGTCGACCGACGCCTCCTCGACGTACAGCCAGAAGGTGCGGCCGGTCTCGATCAGGTCGCCGTGCAGCAAGGGCGCGCGCCGCGACGGCACGCCGTTGACCAGCACACCGTTGGTGCTGCCCAGGTCCTCCACCACCCAGCGGCTCGGCGCGCCCTTCTCGAGGCCGCGCGAGGAGTCGGTGCCCTTGCGCTCGAGCGGCGTGACCTGCGCGTGGCGCACCGACATCCACGGGTCGTCGGTGGTGACGGTGCCGGGCTCGGCGGTGGCGCCCTCCTTGCGCCCGAGGATGACGGGCGCGCCACGCGCCAACGAGATGGCGCCGTCGCCCACCTCGAAGCGCAGGCCGGCGCGGCACAGCTGATACAGCGCCGCGCGGCGTGTGCCGCCTCGTGTCGAGCTCGCGACCATGGCTCCGACCATACAGCAGCGCGCGGTCAGCGCGGGTAGCGAACGCCCGCGAACACGGGCCCGTTGTCGATCAGGCGCACGGCGCCCAGACGCGCGGCCATCAAGACGCGCGCGTCGCGGTCGAGGGTGGCCAAGGGCTCGAGCGTGCGCGGGTCGCGCACCTCGACGTAGTCCACCGAGATCCCGGGCGTGCCGTCGAGCACGGCGCGCGCCGCGGCCACCAGGCGCGCGCTGTCGACCACGCCGCGCTGCGCCTCGTCCTGTGCGGCCATGAGCGCGCGGTACAGCGCCGTGGCGCGCGGGCGCTCGGTCGCCGACAGGTAGGCGTTCCTCGACGACAGCGCCAGGCCGTCGACGTCGCGGATGACGGGCATGGGCACGACCTCGACCGTCATGCGCAGGTCGCGCACCATGCGCCGGATGAGCGCGAGCTGCTGGTAGTCCTTCTCGCCGAACACGGCGAAGTGCGGCTGCACCACGGCGAACAAGAGCGCTACCACCGTGAGGACGCCGTCGAAGTGGCCGGGGCGCGACGCCCCCTCGAGGAACGACGCCAGCCGGCCGGCCTTGAGCTGGGTGTCGAAGCCGGGCGGGTACACCTCGTCGACGCCGGGGGCGAAGAGCACGTCGACGCCGCAGGCCTCGCACAGCGCGCGGTCCTCCTCGAGCCGGCGCGGGTAGCGCGACAGGTCCTCGGTGGGTCCGAACTGCTTGGGGTTGACGAAGACGCTGCACACCACCAGGTCGGCGCGCCGCCGCGCCTCGTCGAGCAGGGCCGCGTGACCGGCGTGCAAGGCTCCCATGGTTGGCACGAAGCCGATGGTGCGGCCCCGCGCGCGCTCGGCCATCATGCGCGCCTGCACCGCCGCGCTCGACGTGACCAGCTCCAGTCGGCGCGGCGGCTGGCGCGGGCGCGCCACGGGGGCGGCGCGACCTGCGCGACGTCGAGCGGAGGGGGCGCTGCGCTTCGCGCTGTTCTTCTTGGAGGCGACTGTCTTCTTCCGGGCCGGCATGGCGCGGACCATATGCCGACTCCAGCCGGCTATGGTAGCAGCGCACCATGAGCGACGCGCCGCTCGCCCTCCCCGTCGTGTCGGCGCGCGAGATCGCCTCGCGCCAGGTGCTGCTCGCCTTGGCGGCGCGCGGCAGCGCGCTGGCCGGCGCGCACACGGTGCCCGGCCAGTACGCGCGCCTCACCCTCGACGACGGCGTGGCGCGCCAGTTCGTCATCGCGTCGCCGCCGGGCACGGCGACCCTCGAGTTCCTGCTCAAGGTGCCGGCCGAGCGCGTGGCCGCGCTCGCCGCGCTCGGGGCCGGCGATCGCATCCTGGTTGGGCGCCCGCAGGGCCAGGGCTTTCCCCTGGCCGCGGCAGAGGGCCGCCCGCTCCTGCTCGTCGGCGTGGGCTCGGGGATCGCGGCGCTGCGCTCGGTCATCGAGCACCTGCTGCCGCGGCGCACGTCGGTGGGCGACGTCACGCTGCTGTACGGCGTGCGCCACCAGGGCGAGCTGGCGTTCGCCGAGCGCTTCGGCGACTGGGCCGGCCACGGCATCAAGGTGGTGCCGGTGCTGAGCCGCCCGAGCGCGGGGTGGGACGGCGCCACGGGCTACGTGCAGGACCACCTGCCCCGCTCGTTCGCCAAGCCGTCGCGCGTGTGCGTCTTCGTGTGCGGCCTGCCCGAGATGGACAAGGCCGTGGGCGCCGCGCTCCTCGAGCGGGGCGTGGGACCGGATCAAGTGCACCGGAACTGGTAGGGAGCGATGACCGACAAGCCACTGCACGAGCTCATCATCGCCGACGACGACGCGGGCATCCGCGACATGCTGGCGCGCGCCTTCGCCAAGGACTTTCGCGTCACTACCGCCAAGGACGGCACCGAGGCCATCGCGCTGCTCGATCGCGGCCGCCCGGCCGCCGTGCTGGTCGACGAGATGATGCCGGGCGCCACCGGCACCCAGGTGCTCGAGCACGCCAAGACGCTGTTCCCCGACGTGCCGCGGCTCCTGATGACGGCGTCGAGCGACACCGAGCGCGCCATGAGCGCCATCAACCGCGGCGAGATCCACCGCTTCTACTCGAAGCCGCTCAAGATCGTCGAGGTGCGGCGCGCCGTGCTCGACCTCGTGGAGAAGGCGCACTCGGAGGAGGCGCTGCGCACTGAGCTGCGCGCGCTGCGGCTGCTCAAGGAGAATTCGCTGGCGCGCGGCTTCATCACGCGTGTGCTGGTGCTGGGCGGCGTGGCCGACCGCGGCGATCGCGTGGAGGCGGCGGCGCGCTCGCGCAACTACCAAATCACGCGCGTGACCGCCGGCGCCGACATGCCCGCCGCGCTCATGGCCCAAGCGGCCGACGTGGTGGTCCTGCTGCGCGACCCCACGCTCGACGTTCGCGCCCTGGCGCTGCTGGCGCACTCGGTGGACGAGGCCACCGCCGTCGTCATCGTCGACGGCGAGCCCGACGTGACCCACGCGGTCGAGGCGCTCGAGGTGGGCGCCGTCGACTACATCGCGGCGCCGTACCCCGATGAGGCAGCGTTCGCGCGCCGCCTCGAGCGCACCGCCACGCGCCCACGCTCGCTGCGCGACATGCGCCGACTCACCTTCGATCTGATCGTGGCCAACCGCGAGCTGGCCATGGCGCGCAAGCGCGCCGAGCAAGAGCACCTCAAGCTCTTGAACGCCATGATCCGCGCGCTCGAGGCGCGCGACTCGTACACGGCCGGTCACACGGACCGCGTCGCCGGCATCAGCGTGCGCTGCGGACAGACCATGGGGCTCGACGTGCTGCGGCAAGAGAACCTGCGCATGGGCGCGCTCTTGCACGACATCGGCAAGATCGGCGTACGCGACGACGTGCTGCTCAAGCCCGCGCGCCTCACGCAGACGGAGTTCGAGGTCATCAAGACACACACCACCATCGGCGCGAACCTGCTGCGCGAGATCGAGCAGTTCCAGTGCATCGTGCCCATCGTTCGCGGCCACCACGAGAAGCTTGACGGCAGCGGCTACCCTGATCGCCTCGCCGGCGAGGCCATCTCGCTCGAGGTGCGCATCGTGTCGGCGTCCGACGTGCTCGACGCGCTCACCTCCACGCGCCCGTACCGGCGCGGCTCGGCGCCCGAGGAGGCGTTCCAGATCATCGACGAGGCCATCGGCACGCACCTCGACGCGCAGGTGGTGGGCGCGCTCAAGCAGCTGCACCAGGAGAACCGCCTCATGGACCTCCTGCAGAGCGACGGCGACAAGGCCGAGGGGCCCGCGCCCTACCGTTTCTGAGATCGGTCGCGTGTCAGAGCGCGGGCTCGCGCGTCGTCGCCACCACCAGCGCGCCGCTGGTGCCCGCGTGCGAGATCGCGACGGCGTCCGCGGAGAGCGCGCTCGACACGACGCGGACCTCGTCGAGCGTGCCGGTGAAGCGCCGGCCCACTCGCGTGAAGTTGCCGCCGAGGTAGATGTACGACGAGCCCGCCGGCGCGTCGGTGGGAGGACCGGTGAACGCGAGTCCCTCACCGAGGGGCACGCCGTCGACGAAGAAGCGCACGGTGCCGGCGGCGTTGTTCCGCACCATGACGTAGTGGTGCCAGGCGTCGAGCGCGAGCGGAAACGTGGCCGTGCTCTGCCCGTCGAAGTTGCTGCTCTCCCAGTAGGCGCGCAGCCGGCCGCTGTTCTCCACATTGAGGAAGTAGGCCTGCGCGGCGCCGCCGCCGGCCGCCTGAAACAACGTGTTCTCCCAGTCGCTCTCGCTGCCGAACGCCGACAAGCGGCCCCAGGCCTCGAGCGTCACGCTCCCCGTGATCCACAGGGCCCCGGGCGGTGTCACCTGCGCCCAGCCGCCGGGCGTGACGTTCGCTGCGGCGCCGCGGCGCCCGTCCTGCGCCCTGGTGAAGCCGGCGCCGGCGCCGGCGAGCGGCACCGAAGCGGTGCTGTCGACGGTGCTCTCGAAGTGAAAGACGCCGGCATAGCCGGCCCACACCTGCGCCTGGGTGCCGCTGCACACCACGTCGTCGCCGAAGTAGACGAAGAGCTCGCTGTCGCCCGCCGGGAGTAACAGTCGCGTCCACACCAGCGCGTCGTCGGTCGCGGTCGCGGCGCGCTCGACCTCGAGCGGCAGCACGGTGCGCTGATCGCCCGCGACCACACACGCGCGGTCGAGCGGCGCCGACGTCGGGAACGCGCCGCGCGGCAGGACGAGGCCGACCGGCGCATCCACCGCCGCGCCCGCCGGCGACCGCAGCTCGATCCGCAGCCTCACCGGGAACGCCTCGTCCCACCACGCGCGACACGCGCTCGAGCAGCCGTCGCGCTCGGCGACGTTGTCATCGTCGCACGCCTCGCCGTCCTCCACGGCGCCGTTGCCGCATTCGGCGAGCGGGCCCGCGTCGGGGGGCGACGTGCCCGCGTCCTCGGGCCCGGCGCCGGCATCGTCGACGAGGTGGCCGGCGTCGCCGTCGCCAGCGTCGTCTTCGACCTGACCGCCGTCGTCGTCGAGCAGGCCCGCGTCCGTTGCCGACGATCCCGCGTCGTCTCCACCGCCGCCGTCCGGCAGCGCGGCGGGGGCGGGGGCGCAGACCGCCACGACGCACACGAGATCCGCGGGGCAATCGTCTGCAGTAGCACAGGAGTAGCTCGCGTCGGACGCGGGGCAGGCGGCGGCCAGGAAGAGCGACGGCACCGAGACGACGCGAAGGGCGCGCACCCCAGGAGGGTAGCGCCACGTCGCGACTGCAGCGAGGTAGGCTGTGCTCGTACGTTCGATCGGGCTTCGGACGGGAGGACGCGTCATGACGTTGTTCGCCACGCGGGTTGCGGTGTGCGCGCTGGTGAGCGCCGGGTGCGCATCACCTGGCGCCGTCGACCGACCTACAGCTCCCGGCACCACCGACCCGGCTGCGCCCACGACGCCGAGGACGCGCTACCGGGTGGGCGACTTCATCGTGTACCGCTACGGCGGCGCCTTCACGCCCGTACCCATCGAGCTGCGCGAGGAAGTGCGCGCGCAAGAGGGCGAGCGCCTGCGCATCGACGTCACGCTCCGCATGGGCGATGAGAGCAGCCGCTGGGTCCAGGTGCTCACCGACACCCCGGCGAACCAGCAGAGCAACGTCATCGACGGGCTCTACGAGCTCGTCGACGACAAGGCGGTCAAGCTCGACAACCCCGACAACCGCGACGCGTTCCGGCTCTACCAGCGCACGCTGATCATGCCCGAGGGTCGCGCCACCGACGTCGCCGAGGCGAGCTGCACGCGCACCATCGGCGACGCGAGCTACGCGTGCACCTGCACCACGGGGAAGAACACGTGGCAGGGGCGCGCCATCCAGTTCGAGCTGGCCCGCTGCGACGAGTTCCTGTGGACGCACGGCCCGAGCCGCTTCTGGGACGCCGCCACGGGCGAGGACGTGCACCGCACCGAGGTCGTGGCGGTGGGGCGCGACGCGAGCGCGGCGCCAGCGCCGCTGGAGCCGTAGGCGCGCGAGCTACCGCGCGCGCCGCGCCGCCTGCACGCCGAGGCCCAGCGCCACCAGGAGCGCGGGCAGCCCATACAAGAGCAGGAACGCCACGCGCTCGCGCGCGCTCGGCGTGAGCAGGAGCAGGTTGCCGCCGCGGCCGCGCGGGCGCGCCGCGATCTGCTCCTCTCGTTCGGCCAGCCACAGCACGGCGTTCAGCGCCAGATCGCGGTTGGCGCCGAGGCCGAGGCCCAGGTTCGTGGCGAAGGTCGCGTCGCCCACCACGACCACGCGCGCGGCGCCCTGCTCCGCCGCCAGCGCCAACGTCACGGGGCCGGCCACGTCGCCGTCGTCGCGCCGGGCCTCGGCGGTGACGGCGCCGGTCTCGCCCCACGCCTCGGCGCCCGTCTGCACGAGCGCGGTGGTGGTGGCCGGCGTGCCCGGGTTCTCGGCCAGCGAGCGCGCGCGCGAGAAGTGCGTCATGGCCGAGCCCAACCGGCGCGTCACCGCGTGCGCGGCGTAGGCCACGCCCGTCGCCATCTCGGGCCCGCCGAACACCGTGGCGAACGCCGAGCCGTCGAGCACCACGTCGCCCACGAGCTGCACGCCCACGCCCCCGAGCACGCCCGCGAGGCCACCGTCGTCGCCGGGCTCGCACAGCACCAGCAGTCGCCCGCCGCCGTCGAGGTACGCGCGCACGAGCTCGAGCTCCGCCGGCGCCAGCGACGTTCGCGGCGCCGCCACGATCACGGCGCGCGCGTCGGCGGGCACCCCGCCCGCGAGCGCCAGCGGCAGCGACACCGGCTCGAGCCCCTCGTCGACGAGGGCCGCCTTGAGGCGCGACAGGCCGCGCACGCCCTCGTCGCCGAGCTCGAGCTCGCCGTGGCCGCTCACGAGGTACACGCGCGCGGGCGCGTCGGTGGTGACGGCGCGCAGCGCACGCAAAAGCGCGGCCTCGTGGTCGGGCGCGCCCGCTTCGACGTGCACCTTGCGCGAGCGCTCGCCCGCGCGCACCACCACGGGCGCGCCCGCGGCGCGCGCCGCGTCGGGGTCGTCGCTGGGGGCCACGCGCACGAAGCGCAGCTTGTCGGTGTGTCGCGCGAACGCCGCCATCAGCTGCTCGAGCTCCGCGGCGGCGCGGTCGTTGACCTCGAGGTAGGCGGTGATCACGACCTCGCGGTCGAGGGCGCGCGCGGCGGCGATGCTCGCCTCGGCGAGCGTGTTGCGCTTCGACGACGTCACGTCCCAGCTCACGTCGACGCGCGCGGCCGCTGCCTGCACCAGCGCCGCGGCGGCGAGCGCGGCCATCACGACGAGCGCAGCGCGCGCGCGCGGC
>CAZONM010000160.1:0-4534 GCA_964580865.1 uncultured Myxococcales bacterium
CCTCACCTTCGCCCTCACCTTCGCCCTCACCTTCGCCCTCACCTTCACCCTCACCTTCACCCTCACCTTCACCCTCGCCTTCTCCCTCGCCTTCTCCCTCGCCCTCCACGAGAGGCGCGCAGGCGCCGTCGTAGCAACGCTCCGATCCCAGGCACTCGTCGTCGGCGTTGCAGCGCCGCGCGGCGCTCTGGCACCCGTCGATGCCGACGAGCAGCGCCAGCAGGGGCACGAGGAGGGTGACGACGCTACGCACGCGCCGATCTTGCCACGGCGCCCCCAGACGCCACCCGGTCCCGCGAACCGATGCGCAGGACCGCGCCAGATCCTCGTTGCTCGCTGCGTTGCGTCATGCTAGATTGACATTTGAGTCAACTAGGAAACCGGCGCGTCCCCGGGGGCGCTCCTCGAGGAAACGATGTCGAAGACGCTGCACTACAAGTCCAACCTGCGCGATCTGATGTTCAACCTCTTCGAGGTGCGCAACATTGGCCGCGACGTGCTCGGCCAGGGCCCCTACGCCAACCTCGACGAGGCCACGGCCAAAGACACGCTGCAGCAGCTCGAGACCATCGCCGTCAACGAGCTGGCGTCGAGCTTCGTCGAGGGCGACCGCACGCCGCTCAAGCTCGACACCGCCACCGGCTCGGTCACCGTCCCCGAGGGCATCAACCGCTCGCTCAAGGCGTGGTTCGACGGCGGCTGGAACCTCTACGAGGTGCCCGAGCGCCTGGGCGGCATCGGCGCGCCGCCGTCGATGTACTGGGCGGGCATGGAGCTCCTGTCGGGCGCCAACCCGGTGGTGACCTTCTACCTGTTCGGATCGTTCATGGCCCGCATCATCGACGGCCTCGGCACCGAGGCGCAGAAGCAGCGCTTCGTGAAGCCCATGCTCGACGGGCAGTGGGGCGCCACCATGATGCTCACCGAGTCGAACGCCGGCTCCGACGTGGGCGAGGGCACCAGCAAGGCCAAGCACGTGTCGGGCGACGTGTGGGAGCTCACCGGCAACAAGATCTTCATCACCAACGGCGACTTCGACTACGCGAAGAACGTCGTGCACCTGGTGCTGGCGCGCCCCGAGGGCGCCGCCGGCGGCACCAAGGGCCTGTCGCTCTTCATCGTGCCCAAGTTCTGGGTCAAGGAAGACGGCAGTCTCGGCGAGCGCAACGGCATCAAGGTCACGTCCATCGAGAAGAAGATGGGCATCAAGGCCTCGGCCACCTGCACCATGGAGATGGGCGGCGACCTGCCGTGCCGCGGCCTGCTGATGGGCGAGGTGCACGACGGCATCCGCCAGATGTTCAAGGTCATCGAGAACGCGCGCATGACCATCGGCGTCAAGTCGATGTCGACCTTGTCCACGGCGTACCTGAACGCCCTCGAGTACGCGAAGGACCGCGTGCAGGGTCCCGACCTCATCAAGGCCACCGACAAGTCGTCGCCGCGCGTGCAGATCATCAAGCACCCCGACGTGCGCCGCATGCTGATGCTGCAGAAGGCCTACGCCGAGGGCATGCGCGCGCTCGTGTTCTACGCCGCGCACCTGCAGGACCAGATCGAGCTCAAGGGCGGCCACGGCAACCCCGAGGCGCGTGAGCTCGAGCGCGTCAACGATCTGTTGCTGCCGTGCATCAAGGGCTTCGCCAGCGAGAAGGTGTACGAGCTGCTCGGCACCTGTTCGCTGCAGGTCTTCGGCGGCTCGGGCTTCACGCAAGACTGGCCCATCGAGCAGTACGTGCGCGACCAGAAGATCGACTCGCTCTACGAGGGCACCACGCACATCCAAGCGCTCGATCTGATCTTCCGCAAGATCGCCAAGGACGGCGGCCAGACCATGATGGGCCTCTTGCAGCAGGTGCAGGCGCTGGCCGAGAGCAAGGAGGGCGGCGACGCGCTCGCCGCCGAGCGCGAGGCCCTCGGCAAGGCGCTCGGGCAGCTGCAGGGCATCTTCGGCGTCATGATGCCGAGGATGGGCGAGTCGCTCTACCACGTGGGGCTCGTCGCGAACCGCATCCTGTTCGCGCTCTCCGAGGTGCTGATCGGTTGGCAGCTCCTGTCCCACGCCGTCGTCGCGCAGAAGAAGCTCGCCGAGGCGGGGCCCGACAAGGCCTACTACCAGGGCAAGATCGCGTCGGCGAAGTTCTTCGCGCGTGAGTGCCTGCCGAACGTGGCCTTGCACAAGAAGGTCATCGAGAGCACGGATCTGTCGCTGATGGAGCTGCCCGAAGAGGCGTTCTGAGCGTTCGGCACACCGCGTCAGATCCGTCGAGAGCGCCGCGTCCGAACGCGGCGCTCGTCGCTTTGGCGAGCTCCGTCACCCACCTCCCACCCGCCCCTTTTCCACCCGGCACCCCAGCCGGGTCCATGTGAGCGAACGGAGGAACACCCCATGTTGAAGAAGCTTGCCATCGCCCTCACCCTCATGATCGCGGCCACCGCCTGCGGCCGCGCGCAGCAGTTCGCGAGCGCGGTCCCCACCAAGGACCAAGTCCGCATGAACGTGCCCGCGAACAACCAAGCGCTCGCGGCCGGCGACCAGTCCGAGCTGTACCTCGCGACGCTCGGCATCTCGACCTCGGTGAACGGCGGGGTCTTGTGGGTGTTCGACGTCATCGAGGCCATCCTCGGCATGCCGCCCACCACGCTCGACGAGGACCAGGCCGTGTGGGGCCCGAGCGAGCCGCGCGGCCTCGAGCGCCTCTCCTATCGCTTCACGGTCAACCGCGTGGAGGAGGGCCACTACACCTACAAGCTCGAGTCGCGCCTGAAGGAGAACACCGAGGAGAGCGACTTCGTCATCGTGTTCGACGGCGAGGCCTTCCCCGGCGACGACGACCGCGGCACCGGCACGCTCAACTGGCACCTCGGCTCGCGGCGCAACCTGGTGATCGCCGACTGCGATCTCATCGGCGAGATCCACGTGGAGTATGACACCACCACCGAGCCCCGCATGCTCGACGTCGTGTTCGAGGGCGTGGCCGACGAGTGCAAGGGCGAGGAGCCGACGGACGCGCACTACATCTACACCGAGGCCGAGGACGCGTCGGGCACCATGGACTTCGCCTTCCGCAAGAACGTGCACAAGGTCGAGGAGGCCAAGCCCCTGGAGGAGACGTTCGCGGTCCGCTCGCGCTGGCTCGCCACCGGCCAGGGCCGCTCGGACGTGCAGCTCTCCGAGGGTGAGATCCCGGCCGACCTCGCGACGTACATCCCGGGCACCACCGCCGACTCCGTCGAGATCGTCGAGTGCTGGAGCGACGTGTTCGTGGTCGACTACACCGACACCAACCCCGACGAGCTCGAGCCCCACCTGAACCACGAGGAGAGCGGTGACGCGGCGCTGTGCGCCTTCGCCGAGGCCGAGTACGCGAGCCTCTGAGCCGCTCCGCTGAGCTGCACCAAGGCGGCACAGCAGATCGACAACGGCGCGGCGCCCCCACGGGCGCCGCGCCCTTTTGGGGCCATCGAGCGCGCCCACGCGCTGGCACGCCGGTTGATCCATGACGGTCCAGGAGGTCCGCCATGTCGAAGCCCGCGCAGCTCCACCTCACCGATCGCCCCAAGGTCACCGAGGGCTGGCGCGCCGGCCGCCCCGTCGAGGACCCCGACAAGGTCAAGCGCTGGGGCTTCGTGTCGGCCAAGCCCTCCGAGTACCTGGTGCACGTGCGGCGCGGCCGCGTGCTCGCCTCGAGCGGCCAAGGCGCCACCTGCTTCAAGTGGCCGTGGGACTCGGTGGCCGTCATCCCCACGTCTCTGCAGCAGCTGCGCTTCAAGGCCGATCAGGTGACGCTCGAGAAGGTCGGCATCGAGGTGACGGGCCTCGCGGTCTATCGGATCGCCGATCCGCAGATCGCGTACCGCGTGCTCAACTTCTCATACCCCGAGCGCGCGCAGGAGAAGCTCGAAGAGACGCTCACCTCGATGTTCGTGGGCGCCGCCCGCCGCCTCATCGCCAACCTTACGCTCGACGACTGCCTGCAAAAGAGAAAGAGCGCCATCGCCGAGGAGCTCTTGCTCGAGGTGGCGCCGGTGGTGGGCGGCGAGGGCCGACCCGACGACGCCACCGCGCAGGGCTGGGGCGTGGTGCTCGACACCATCGAGATCCAGGAGGTGCGCGTCTTGTCCGACGCCACCTTCGCGCAGATGCAGGCGCCCTTCCGCGTCGGGCTCGACCGGCGCGCGCGCGAGGCACGCGCCGAGGCCGAGAAGGAGGTGACGGCGCGCGAGGCCGCGTGTCAGCGCGCCATCGAGGAGGCGCGCATCCAGGCCGCCCTGGTGGTCGCCGAGAGCAAGAAGCAGCTCGTCGAGCGCGAGCTCGAGATCAAGCGCGAGGAGGAGCTCATCAAGGCGCGCGTGGCGCGCGAGCTCGAGGAGCACAAGCTGCTCGAGGCGGCCGCACTGCGCCGGCGCCAGCTCGAGATCGAGATCGCCGAGCGCGAGGCGCAGGTGAAGAAGACGCTGCGCCTGGAGGAGCTGAAGAAGGCCGAGGCCGAGGCCGAGCTCGCCACCTTCGCCGTGCTCGCCGAGGCCGCGC
>CAZONM010000160.1:4634-12323 GCA_964580865.1 uncultured Myxococcales bacterium
CGCCGAGGCCGCGCTCAAGCAGCTCGAGGGCGAGAGCGAGGCCGCGGTGCTGCACGCCAAGGCGCGCGCCGAGCAGACCGTCATCGACTCGCGCGTGCGGCTGCGCATGGCCGAGAAGCTGCCCGAGCTCGCCAGCGCCGTGGGTCAGAAGTTCGGCGAGGTGAAGGTCACGCACATCGGCGACGGCGCGAGCCCCTTCGCCACCGTCGCGCAAGCGGTCGGTGCCGTGATGGAGCTGGCCAAGAGCGCGTAAGCGCGCGGCCGGTCCCGTGGGCGGCGAGGTGGTGGCACGACCCACCTCGCCGCCGCGGGCTTGCACGAGAGCGCATGGTAGCCTTCGAGCGTGCGAACGGTCATCGAGCGCCTCCTGCTCCCGCTGTGGCTCGCGCCGATCCTGCCCGCGTGCCCGCCCTCGACCGCGGCGTACCAATGCCAGAGCGACGCCGACTGCCGCGTCCCCCAGGTGTGCGTCGAGAACGTCTGCGGCGATCCCGTGCCGGCCGGTGAAGGCGAGGGTGAGGGTGAGGGTGAGGGCGAGGGCGAGGGCGAGGGAGAAGGCGAAGGCGAGGGAGAAGGCGAAGGTGAGGGAGAAGGCGAGGGTGAGGGCGAGGGTGAAGGCGAGGGTGAAGGCGAGGGCGAGGGCGAGGGTGAGGGAGAAGGGGAAGGAGAAGGTGAAGGTGAAGGTGAAGGAGAGGGCGACGAGGGCTGCGGCGACGGCGTGATGGCCGCGCCGGAGGAGTGCGACGATGGCAACTCGGCGTCGAGCGACGGCTGCACCGCGTGCATCGTCGACGGCGGCTTCGAGTGTTTTTGGCACCGCCCGAGCCGCTGCTTTCCCACGAGCGACATCGACTATGTCCCTGCCGGCGGCAACGACGA
This sequence comes from uncultured Myxococcales bacterium, assembly GCA_964580865.1. Taxonomy (GTDB): domain Bacteria; phylum Myxococcota; class UBA727; order UBA727; family VGSZ01; genus JACOUT01. The sequence goes on from CAZONM010000160.1 coordinate 5,514, forward strand.
CGCGCGCGGCGCCGCGCTGCAGGCCGCCGTCGACGCCGACGCCGCCGACGTCTTGGTGATCACCGCGGGGCGCTGGAAGGCCAACAACAGCGCGCTCACGGTCGAACGCGATGTCGTGATCGTGGGCGACGACCCGAGCAGTCCACCGGTCATCGTCGGCGAGGCCGCGGGCGCGGCCGTGCGCCTCCCCGACAGCGAAACCGACGCAACCTTCATCGGCGTGGTGCTGCGCGCCGAGCACGACGCGACCCATGCCGTCGAGGTCGACGGCGCGACCGCGGAGTTCCTGGGGTGTGTGTTCCTGGCGCGCGGCAGCGGCGTTGGCCTCATCGCCAAGAACAACGCCGAGCTCACGGTCGACCGCTGCGCGGTGGCGGACGCCTCCGGCGGAGGCATCGAGCTCGACACGCCCAGCTTCCGCGTGCGCAACACCGTGATCACGAGGTGCGGCAAAGGGGACCCGGGCGGCAGCGACTTCGGCGGCGTCTATGTCAAGACCACGCCCGACGGGAGCTCGTTCCTGCGGCACCTGACGGTGGTGGCCAACGCGGCGCGCAACAGCGAACCGTCACAGCTGCGGTGCGACGCCAACGCGGGGGCCTCGTTCGTCATCGTGCGCGGCGGCAGCCTCGCCACGAGCCCGATGTGCTCGTTCTCCGAGTCGAACGTGCAGGGCCGCGCGGGCGGCAGCGTCATCGACGCCGACCCGCTGTTCGCGGGCGCCGCCGACTACCACCTGCAGGCGGGCTCGCCGTCCATCGACGCCGCGCCGTCGTCCTCGGAGACCTACGACTTCGACGGGGAGCTGCGCGTCGGCGTGCGCGACCAGGGCGCGTTCGAGGCCCCCTGACGCTCAGGCCTGCGCGACGCGCTCGCGGAGCTGCGCGAACTTCTCATTGGTGAGCGTGAGCGCGCCGCGCTCGTCGGTGGTGAAGATGCGCTCGCGCAGAAAGCGGTACGACGCCGCGTCCGACACATAGAACAGCGATTGCAGCTCGAAGTAGTCGGCGGGCGCCATGCCCACCTCGCGCGCCAGCGCGCGCAGCTCCTTGGCGGCGTCGTCGAGGTCGCGGTTGATGCTCCAGTGCAGCGTCTCGCCGATAGCGTCGTTGTCGACGATGGCGCGCATGAGCCCAATCTCGCGCTCGCTGAAGCCGAGCTTGCGTGACAGCTCCACCAGCACGGGCGCCGTGAACGCGTGCTGCATGGCGCGGTCGCCGTGCTCCACGGCCGCGGGCTTGCCGATGTCGTGCAGCGTCAGCATCCACCGCATCATGGGCTCGAGGCGCACGCCGGGCGGCGCCGTGACGTCGTGAAACGGCCGCTCCGCGAGGTAACGCTCGATCACCTGCTCGGTGTGGGTGCCCAGCGACGTGTTCTCCTTGGTGCCCATCCACTCGCGCATCACCTCGGCGCCGCCGAGCTCGCGCATGACGAAGTCCACCGTGGCGCGGGCGTCGAAGGGCTCGCTCTCGAGGACGCGCCACAGGCGCGCGCGCGCGGCGTCGTCCACGGGGACCGCCGCCAGCTCGTCGAGCTTGGCCTTGACCGCCCCCCGCTCTGCCACCACGCCGCGCAGCGACGACAGGCCCGCCTTGGTCTGCGCCAACGTCAGCGTGGCGTCGAGACCCCGCGACTCGAGCAGCGCAAGGCACGCGCTCAGGTCGGCGTCGGTGACCTTGGTGTCGAAGTCGTTGCGCACCGTGACGCCGATGGCCTTCGACGCCTCGACGAGCGCCGCCACGTCGGCGGCCGACAACAGCACGCCGGCCGCGCTCTCGGTGCGCGCCTTGGCGATGGCGATGGCGGCCGCGTGATCGGCCGCGCCCTTGGTGGGCCGCGACTCGAGCTGCGCGATCAGGTGCCCCGAGAACGCCTTGAGCACCGCCGGATCGGGAGCGCCCACGCGCGTCATGCGCCGCCCCGTGTCTGCCACCCGCGCACCGCCGCGCCGTAGCGCGCGAGGAAGCGATCGAGCAGCGCCAGGTCGCCGCCCACGTCGACGTCCGACGGCCGCGGCGCCCGTCCCAGCACCACGGCGTCGGCGCTGCGCGTGCCCAGGAGCAACCACGCGCTCGGCGACGCCGGACGCTCCACGTCGAGCGCCGCGCGCACGCCGCCGTCGAAGGTGCCCGACCACCAGCGCGCGCCGCCGTCTTGGCGCACGCCCACGGCGATGGTGCCGGCGAGGGCGGGCGGCCCCTTGCTCTCGAGCACGGCCGCGTGCAGCGCGACGAGGAAGGTGGGCAGCTCCATGGAGCGCGACGGTAGCAGGGGTCCGCGGTCCCAGGCACGTGCGCGCGGCACGTACGCGGGGCGCAAGGCGCGGCCGACACCCTGCTACAGTCGCCCCCATGACGACGGTGCACCACGCCCCGGCCGACCTCGCCGCCCGGCTCAAGAAGCTCGGGTTGGCGGCTGCCGACCTCACGAGCGCCAAGCACGCGGCCAAGGCCGTGCTCGAGACCGGCGGCACCGAGCAGACCGCCAAGCTCGTGCGCCACCTCGACGACGACGAGCTGCGCGCCGTGCGCGCCCTCCTCGGCGACGAGCGCGGCGCGGTCACGGTGGTGGGCGGCACCGGCGGCGCCGTGCGCAAGGACCTCCTGCACCAGAAGCTGCCCATGACCACCTCGCCCGACGCCGCGCGCGCGCTCGCGCTCTATCGCCCGCACACGACCTCGGTGGGACGCGCCTTCGAGCGCTTCTTGATCCACGCGGGCCGCCTGCAGACGGCGCTCGAGCAGAACGCCGACAAGATGCTCGACGACCCCAAGGTGGCCGAGGGCGTCCGCAAGCACCTCTTCATGTTGCAGGGGTTGGTGCGCCTGTACGACGGGCGCGGGCCCGACAAGAAGATGGAGAAGGCGCTCGAGCGCATCAAGGAGCTCGAGGACACCATCGGCGCCTTCGGCTACGCGTGCGACATGCGCGCGGCCGCCGCGGGCGCAGCGGGCGTGCCGGGCGCGGTCACCGCCGAGCTCGAGGCCGCCGTCGACGACGCCCGCGCCAAGCTAGCGGCGGTGATGGAGGAGTGGCGCCCGGGCAAGGGCGGCCGCAGCGAGCGCCTCGACGATCTCGTCGACACCGTGGCCAAGATCGACTTCGGCAGCGCCAAGGACGACGTGAGGTTCGTGCGCAAGGCGCTGGCCGAGCTGTGCCGCAAGATCGCCAAGAAGGACCTCGACATGGGCGACCTCGAGGCAGGCGTCCACGAGCTGCGGCGACAGCTGCGCTGGATCCCCATCACGCTCATCGCGCTCGAGGGGCTGGTCACGCTCGACACCGAGAAGAAGGGCCCCATCGCTGCTTTCGAGAAGCTCAAGGACGACCCGGTGGCGCAGAGCCCGTTCGCGCGCCTCCCCGTCAGCGACGCCGATCGGGCGCACATCGAGATCCCGTGGACGCTGTTCTTGGCGCTGTCGAAGGCCATCGGCGACCTCGGCAAGATCAAGGACGCGGGCCAGCAGGTCGAGGCGCTGGCCCACGCGCTCGAGGTGTCGGGCATGAAGGCCGACGCCGCGCTGAGCGCCGCCGAGGCCGCGCTCGGCAAGCCCGGCGGCGCCCACGACGTGCACGCGCAGGCCGGCGTCATCTACGCGGACGTGAAGAAGAGCGGCCTGCTCGAAGCCCTGGCCGCGGCGTTCGCGGGTTGAGCACAGCGGTCGGCGCCGCGCTCACTCGTCGTCGTCGCCGCCGCCGTCGTCGATCTCCTCGACGTCGCCCTCGCCCTCGGCGTCGTCGTCGGCCTCCACCTCGCCGTCGCGCTCGACGGCGTCGAGATCCTCGTCCGACGCCTCGAGGTCGTCGAGATCGCGCTCGAGGCCAAGCTCCTCGTCATCGAGCTCGCCCGCCATGGCCAGCGCCATGGCGCCCTTGCCGTCGAGCTCGAGGTACTTGGCGCGCTTCTTCTGCATGTTGGTCACGATCTTGGTAACCGTGACGATGTCGCCGGAGAACACGCGGTCCACCAGCTTGGTGTCGGCCAAGAGGTGCAGGGCCTCGTCGATGGCCTGCGCGCTCGTGGCCGAGGCCCGGTTGGGGAACAGCGCCTCCCACACGTTGTGGCGCGCCAGCGGCTTCAGGTGCGAGTCCATGAAGCGGCGGAAGTCGGAGCCCGGCCGCAGGTCGAGGCGCTTGCCGCGCCCCTTCTGCGCCCGATAGGTCTCGTAATACAGCTCGCACAGGCTGTCGGCGGCCTCTTGTCGCCAGTCGTCGTTGTCCTCGCCCGAGCTGGCGCGCGCGCGCTCGTCATCGTCGAGGAGCTTCTTCCAGTCCACCATCCGCCGCCTCACCTCTCCCCACCGGGGGAATCCTGCCGCCCGGACTCTACCCCGAGAAGGCCCTTCGCATAGGTTCCGGCCGTTGCGAAGGGGTGAGCGCGCGCGATCCCGGTCAGCGCAGCACGTCCTTCATGGCGTACAGACCCGGTCGCGCCGCCGCCAGGAAGCGCGCCGCGCGTAGCGCCCCGCGCGCGAACATGCCGCGATCCGAGACGCGGTGGGCGAGCTCCACGCGCTCGCCGTCGACGAACAGGTAGACGGTGTGCTCGCCCACCACGTCGCCGCCGCGGACGGCCAGCACCCCGATCTCGCCGGCCGCCCGCGGCGCCTCGCCGGTGCGCGCGGTGCGCAGCACCTCGCCCTGCCCGCGGGCCTCGGCCACGGCGCGGGCCATCATCAGCGCGGTGCCGCTCGGCGCGTCCTTCTTCTTGCGATGGTGCAGCTCCACCACCTCGACGTCGGCGCCCTCGAGCACGCGCGCGGCGCGCGCCGCCAGCTCGGCCACCAGGTGCGCGCCCACGCTCATGTTGGCGCTCACCAGCACCGGCACGGACCGCGCGGCCTCCTCGATGGCGAGGGTGTCGTCGGGCGTGAGGCCCGTGGTGCCCACCACCCACGCGGCGCCGTGAGCGCGGCAGGCGCCGGCGTGCGCGCGGCCGTTGCCCGGCGTGGTGAAGTCGATCACCACGGTGCCGCGCGTCTGCAACGGCAGCGGCGCGGCCAGCGCCTCCGCGAGGGTCGCGTGGATGGTCCGCCCCGTGGGCCCGCGCTCGAGCGCCAGGCCCAGGTCGTGACCCACCTCGGGGCGATCACCCTTCAGCGTGCCGCCCACCAGCGCGTGCCGCTCGTCGTCGCGGGCGGCCAACGCCACCAGGCGCCCCATGCGCCCGAACACGCCGGGCACCACGATGCCCACACGCTCGGACTGCGTCACGACAGCCAGCCTTCGGCCGTGAGCATCTTCTTGAGCTGCGCCTCCTCGCCCTCGTCGAGAGGGCACAGGGGCAGGCGGAAGCACTTCTTCATCATCCCCTTCCATGCGAGCGCCGTCTTCACCGGGATGGGCGAGGTGCGGAAGAACAGGATGTGCGAGAGCGGGCTCACGCGCCGCGCCAGGGCTTGGGCTTCGGCGTGCTTGCCGTCGCGGAACGCCTTGATCATCTGCGACAGCTCGTTGCAGCACAGGTGCGAGATCACCGAGATGACGCCGTGGCCGCCCTGGGCGAGCAGCCCGAGGATGAGCCCGTCGTCGCCCGAGAGCACGGCGAAGTCGTCGCGCCCCTTGCTCCCGGGCAGCGCCTGCAGGCGGTTGAGCACGTCCTGCGCGCGCGCCGCCGAGCCGGTGGCCTCCTTGAGGCCCACGATGGTGGGGCAGTCGGCGGCCAGGCGCGCCACCGTCTCGGGGAGCAGATCGACGCCGGTGCGGCCGGGCACGTTGTAGAGGATGACGGGCGTGGGCGCGGCCTCGGCCACGGCCCGGAAGTGGCGGTACAGGCCCTCTTGCGTGGGCTTGTTGTAGTAGGGCGTCACGTGCAGCGTGGCGTCGACGCCGAGCTCGTGCAGCGCCACCTGGTTGCGCGCGGCCTTCCTGGTGTCGTTGGCGCCGGCGCCGGCGATGACGGGCACCATGCCGCGCGCCTCGTCCTTGCACGCCTGCACCACCTGGAGCACCTCGTCGGGCGACAGCGTCACCGACTCGCCGGTGGTGCCGCACGGCACCAGGCCGTCGACGCCGTCGGCGAGCTGCTGGCGTACCAGCGCCCGATAGGCCGTGAGGTCGAGGCTGCCGTCGTCGTGGAACGGGGTGACCAGCGCGGTGATGACGCCGGAGAAGCGCGGCTTGGGCATGGGTCACTCCTTGAGCGAGTCGATGGCGCGGCGGGCGACCTCGGCGTCGCGGCTGCCGGGGTCGATGCGCAGGAACTCCTGGTACGCGGCCACGGCCTGCGCGCTCTGGCCGGTGAAGCGCAGCGCCTCGGCGAGCCCGAAGTGCGCCTCGCCCACCTCGGGCGCGAGCTCCACTGCTCGCTTGAACGCGCGGACCGCCTCGGCATTCCGCCCAAGGTCCATGGCGGCCCAGCCGAGGCCGAGCCACGGGCGCGGCGCCGTGGGCTTGAGCTTGGTGGCCTTGAGGAACAGCACGTGCGCCAGCTTCGAGCGGCCGTTGACGCGCGCGCGCTCGGCCTTCTGCATCACCACGTCGTAGCCGTCGTTGGGGCTGTCGTCGACGTCGGCGGCGGCGCCCGCGTCGGCGGCAGGTGCGGGCCCGGCGTCGGCGGCGAGCGCGGGTCCGGCGTCGACGATCGCGGGCGCGACGGCGGCCGCGGCGTCGAGCAGCGCCCCATAGAGGCGTACGCGCGCGTCGGCGTCGGGCAGCGCCGCCACGACGGCGCGCGCGGCGTCGAGCGCTGCCGCCTCCGCAGGGGGCGCGGTGGCCGCGCGCGCCGCCAGCGCCAGCACCGTCAGCGCCGCGCGGGCGTCGCGCAGGCGCCCGTCGTCGGAGCGGGGCACGCGCTCGGCGGCGGTG
>CAZONM010000161.1:0-12289 GCA_964580865.1 uncultured Myxococcales bacterium
GCCGCGCGCGCGCTCGGCGATCGCTGGCATCGGCACCCAGGACGCGAGCACGCCCGCGCCCACGCGGTGGCGGCGGCGCTGCCGGCGGCGCTCGCGTTCGCGCTGTACGCGACGTGGAGCGTGGTGCGCCACCAGCGCTTCGGCTCGGGCTCGTGGGATCTCGGCTGCTACAACCACAACGCGTGGTTGTTCGCGCACGGCAAGCCCTTCGTCTCGAGCGTGCTCGGCGACGCGAGCTTCTGGGGCGGCACCAACCACTTCATGCCGTCGGTGGTGCTGACGGCGCCGCTCGCGTGGTGGATGGAGCTGACCGGCACCACGTCGGCGCTGCTGTACGCGCAGGCCGCGTGCATCGCCGCGTGCGCGTTCCCGCTGGCGGCGTTGGCGCGGCGCGCCGGGCTCGGTCCCCTCGCCACGCTGGGGCTGTGCGCCGCGCTGTTGTTCTCGGTGGGCACGCAGAGCGCCGCCAACTTCGACGTGCACGAGGTCATCCCGGTGCCGCTGTGCTTGCTGGTGGCGCTCTGGTCCGTCGAGCGCGGCTGGCGCTGGCCGATGTACGCGGCGCTCGTGGTCATGGTGGGCACCAAGGAGTCGGCGATCCTCTACGGCGCGGCCTTCGGCGTGTTCCTGCTCTTGTTTCGGCCGCGCCACCGCGTCGAGGGCGCCGCCATCGCGCTCGCGTGCGCGTGCTGGTTCTACGTCGTCACCGCGATGATCCAGCCGGCGCTGCTCGAGCCCGGGGCGCGCATGATCCACGTGCTGCGCTTTCGGGCGTTCGGCGCCGGCACCGTCGACGCCACCGTGGGCATGCTGCTGCACCCTGGGCGCGCGCTGGTGCTCCTGCTGTCGCCCGTCGAGAAGACGCATGCGCTCGCCGTCAGCGCGGGGACGTTCGGCTTCTTGCCGCTGGCCTCGCCCGAGGGGCTGGTGTTGGCGCTGCCGAACCTCGCGGAGCGCTTCTTGTCGGACAAGCGCGAGATGTGGGGCCTGGGCTTTCACTACTCGTGGCCCACGGTGGGGTTCTTCGCCGTGGGCGCGCTCACGGCGCTGGCGCGCGCGCGCGCGTGGGCGGCGCGCTGGCTGCACGCGAAGGGCGTCGCGGCCGCCGACGGGCGCCTCGACGTGGCGGCCGGCGTGGCGCTGCTCCTGCTGGTGGTGGCGGTGCCGCCGCTCGCGAGCCCCACGGGCTTCGAGCTCGCCACCCTCGAGAAGCCCTACTTCGCCAGCGCTGACCAGGTGGCGCGCTATCGCCGGGCGCTCACGGTGGTCCCGCCCGACGCTGCGGTGGTGGCGCAGAACCACTTCCTGCCGCACCTGGCCCTGCGCGAGCACATCTGGCAGCCCGAGGAGCGCTTCGTGGAGCGCGCCGAGTGGATCGTGCTCGACGCCGCGGCGTCACCGTGGCCGCACAGCCCGCGCCACGTCGAGCGGCTCGTCGCCTCCCTGCGCACCGACGGGCGGTTCGTCATCGCGTTCGAGGAGGGGACGACGGTGGTGTTTCGGCGGCGCTGAGGCGTTCGCTGCGGGGTTGGCCCTGTACCAACTGCCCGCACGCGCCCTGCACGTCACCGCCCCGGCTCGCGCGCACCGTGCACAAACACCCAAGCTCGCGCAGCCGGCGCGCGAAGCGCTCGACGGTGCCGTCGTCGGGCGGCGCGAAGCCCGTGGCGTCGTGCGGGTTGAGCTTGATGAGGTTCACGTTGTGGCGCAGCCCACGCGCGAAGGCCGCCAGGCGCTCGGCGTCGTCCTCGTGGTCGTTGACGCCGCGCAACAGCACGTACTCGAGCAGGACCTTCTCGCCGTGCCGCAGCGGGAAGCGCGCGAGCGCGTCCTTGAGCGCGGCCAGTCCCCACGCGCGCCCCACGGGCATGAGGCGCGCTCGCGCCTCGTCGGTGGTGGCGTTGACCGAGAGCGCCAAGAGCGGTCGCACCTTCAGCGCTGCCAGCCGATCGATCCCGGGCACGATCCCCGAGGTGGACACGGTGACGCGGTTGGGCGACAGCCCCACCCCGCGCTCGTGGTGCAGCACCTCGATGGCGCGGGCCACGTGCGGCAGGTTGTGCAAGGGCTCGCCCATGCCCATGAACACGAGGGTGAGCTGATGGCCCGAGGGCGGCCCGAGGCGGCGCATGAGGGCCAACACGGTGCCCACGATCTCGCCGGCGCTGAGGTTGCGCACGATACCCATGGTGCCGGTGGCGCAGAAGGCGCATCCCATGGCGCAGCCCACCTGCGACGAGAGGCACAGCGTCACGCGCGGGTTCTTGGTGGCGCGCGGCATATGCACCGCCTCTACGCGGTGACCGTCGACGGTGCGCAGCACGCAGCGCGTGGCGCCGTCGGCCGACGGGTGCAGCTCGACGAGCTCGGGCAGGCGAAGGTCGGCGCGCGCCAGCGCCGCGCGCGCGCTCTTGCCCACCGCGGGGCCGTCGGCGCCCCAGGTGGCGACGCGCTGCAGTCGCGCGAACAGGTGCTCGGGGTCGCCCCGTAGCGGGCCCAGGGCGGCGAGCTCGGCGGGCAGGAGCGACCACGCCGACGGCGGGCCCTGCAGCTCCGGGGCGGGCGGGGGCAGCGAGGCGTCGTCGAGCAGGGCCACGGCACGGGGTGTAGCAGCCGCTCACCGCCTTGACACACCCCCACGGGCCCCTTACGACGGTGATGCCTCGGCGGGGTCGTAGCTCAGCTGGGAGAGCGCTAGAATCGCACTCTAGAGGTCACGGGTTCGATCCCCGTCGGCTCCACCACACGAGGAAGGCCCGCCGCGAGGCGGGCCTCGTCATTCTTGCGAGCCGATGCGCTAGCGCGCGTCGAACATGGCCGCGATCAGGTGGTCGATGGCGCTGCGGTCGCCCACCTCGTCGTCGAGCTCAGGCACCACCAAGAGCCGCTGCTTGCCCGCCAGCTCCGCCAGGCGCGCGAGGCCGGCTCGATCGCGACGCGCCAGCGCCGCGCGGATCTCAACCGCGCGCGTCATGCCCTCGGTGAGCGCCGACACGTCGGCCTGCGCGGCGAAGCCCGCCAAGGCGCGCTCCACGTCGACGACGGTGAGGCGGGGGCGCGCGTCCGCCGACGGCGACACGTGCACGCGGTTGGCGACGAAGCAGCGGGCCTCGAGGTCGAGGCGCGACAGCGTCTTGGCGAGCTCCTCGGCCTCGGCCACGCGCACGGGGTCGGCGCCGGTCACCACCACGAAGGCGCAGCTCGGATCGCGCAGGAGCTTCTCGGCCACCACGCCGCGCTCCTGGAACGCGGCGAACAGCCCACCGAAGGCCGTGACGAAGTCGATGAGCTCCTCGATGAAGTCCTCGCCCAGCGCCTTGCCGAGCACCTGGAGCGCGACCTCGCCGGCGCGGTCGCGGATGCGCTGGATGAGCCCGCGGTTCTCGTCGTGCTTGCGCTGGAAGAAGCGCGTGATCTTGTCGGAGAAGAACGCCGCGATGCGGCCGGGCGCGTCGAGGAAGTCGAGCGCGTTCACCGTGGGGGGCGTGTCGAGCACCACCAGGTCGTAGTCGTGCTCGCGTACCAGCGAGTAGAGGCGCTCGACTGCCATGTACTCGTGGGTGCCGCCGAGGTGACGCGCGATCACCTGGTACAGGCGGTTGGCGAACAGCCGCTCGCGGCGCGCCGGGTCGGGCACCATGCGCTCGATCAAGCGATCGAGGGCGTCGGGCGCCTCGAGCATCATGGCGTCGACCGAGCCGGGCGCCACCACGTCGGCGGCGAGGGCCTGGGGCTCGTTGCCCAGGCGCGCGACGCCGAGCGCCTGCGCCAGTCGGCGCGCGGGATCGATGGTCAGCACGGCGCAGCGCCGACCGCGGCGCGCGGCGGCGATGGCGAGCGCGGCCGCGGTGGTGGTCTTGCCCACGCCGCCGGAGCCCACGGCCACGATGAGCTTGCACGAACCGAGCAGCTGCTCGAGGTGCACGACCGCCGGGCGCTCGCTCATACGGTGCCCCCGAGGTGCCTGGCCAACAGCGCCGCCAGCGCGCCGGGCTTGAGCTCGTCGTGCACGAAGGGCAGCGTCAAGAGCGCGGTGTCGTCGGCGGCAAGGGCGGCCACCAGGCGCTCGCGCTCGCGCGCGGCGCGGCGCGCCCAGGTGCGCAGCGCGCGCAGATCGTGCGCTGCATGCGCGAGCGCGCCGTGCTCGAGGTGCGCCACCACCTCGTCGGCTACGCGCGGCGCCGGCTCGTCGATCATGCCGTTGAGCACCACGGGTCCGAGCGGCGCCCGCAGCTCGCGCAGGCGCGCGCGCAGGTCGAGCAGCTCGGTCACTGGTAGATCCTCGGGGAGCGCGACGGTGATGAACGCCGTGCGCTGCGGATCGCTCAGGTACTCCTCGATGCGGCGCGCGCGCTCGTGCAGCACGCCGCCCCGCAGGACCTGCATGATGCCAGCGGGCGCTTGCACGAGCGAGAGCGCGTGCCCCGTGGCATGCAGGTCCACGATGACCGGGCCGTCGGCGCCGTGCTTCTCCGCCAGGATGGCGACGCGCCCCACCAACGCCATCTCGCTCACCGACGGCGACGCGCGCAAGAACAGCTTGGAGACGCGGTTCTCGAACAGGAGCTCGGCGACGGTGCGCGAGGGCAGCGTGGAGATTGCGTAGTCGCGGATCGCGTCTTCCGACCGCTGGTTGATGCCGAGGATGCCCGGCGCCAGCTCCTCCACGTCGTCACCGGCGGGGCGCCCGTCGGGGAACAGGCTGGTGCGCGGCGGCGCATCGAGCTCGAACACCAGCGGGCGCAAGCCCAGGTCGCGCGCGCGCATGGCGAGCGCGGCCGTGACGATGCTCTTGCCCACGCCGCCCTTGCCCGTGACCATGACGACTTGGCGCGAGACGAGGATCTCGTCGATCTGAGCGCGGGCGGTCCGTTCGGAGCTCAAGGCAGCCTGTTGGTCGTCGGTGGCCGGCATGCCGGTCAGTGCACCGAGATCTCCGAAATGCAGGTGTGGTTGCCCTTGCCCTGCTTGATGGCCTTGTCGAGCGTGACGCGCACCTTGGTGGCGTCGCTCTTGCCGTCGAAGAACACCAGGGTGGTCCGGATCCAGGGACGGTCAGCGAGCTTCACCAGGTCGTCGGTGAAGGCCACCACCGGCGCGTCGAACTTCCCCGCCTCGCGGCGATTGACGTGCGCGTCGCCGCCGGCGTCGAGCTTGATGGAGAAGCTCTCGGGGACGTTGTGGGCCTTCATGGTCTGCTTGCTCTCTGCGCAGCCCGACACCAAACGCACCATGTGAATGGTGGACTCCTCCGCGAGCGTGACCTCGAGCCACTCGCCCTTGCCGTCACCCTTGGCGTCTCCCTCGATCCACGCGGTGGCCAGGTTGCCGTCGGCGCCCAGCTTGACCAGGTCGGAGGTGTCGAACGTGACCTCGTCTTTGAGCTCGTCCGCGTTCTTGCCGGCGTTGGTGGCCTGCATCAGCGCGTCCGAGAGCGCGCGCGCCTTGCGCTCCTTCGCGTCCTTCGGATCGATCCACACGCTCGACGCCTCGACCTTGGCGATCTCGTAGGCGGGCAGGAAGTCGTGCAGCTGGTCGGCGCCCTCGGTGTACTTGGCCTTGTCGTTGTCCCAGCTCCACCGGCGCTCGCGCACGCCGGTGACGATGCGCACGGGCTCACCGCCCTTCTTCGCGACGCTGATGATCTGCGGCTGGCGGCGCACCAGCACCTCGACGATGCCGTCGTCCTCCACGTCCTCGAAGTACCAGCCGGGGCGCGGCTCTTCGTAGCGCACGATGCTGTCGTCGCGCTCCCACTCCGCGCGGTCGTCCTTCGACTTGCTGCGCTCGATCTTCGACGAGAAGATCTCCTTGAGCTTGACGGTGGCGCCGCTGCCGTCGGGGCCGTACACGCGCACGCGCTTGACCTTCTCGTCGGGGGTGTCGTCGTACACCTCCACCACGAGCTGGGTCGAGCCCTTCGGGGGGATGAGCTCCTTGGTCTCGAGCTTCGCGACTTCCTTGCCGCCGACCGGCGGGGTCACCTGGGTCACCACCGCGCCGGCGGCGTCTTCACCGATGAGCGCCAGCACCACACCGGAGTCGCCGGTGCACACCGCCACCACCTCTTTGCGACCGTCGCCGTCGAGGTCGGGCTCGATGAGCTTCTGCCGCGTGAGCTTCTTCTGCTTGAGCGCCTCGTCGGTGGTGCGCCGAGACTTCGACTCGGCAATGGCGTCGGCGCTCCCGAGGGCCAGCACCGCCGCTCCCAGGAGCGCGCAGCCCACCAGCGCCCCGCGTCGCCCGCTCGCCGAGGTCAACGACGGCGCGGCCGCAGCCGGCGGTGCGAGCCGGCCTGAACGGTGAACGGGGCCGGTGGCGAGCGTGGCGATCATCGAGACCTCGGGGAGGGTGCGACAAAGGGACATAGCAAGATGGGCGCGCCGACGTGTAGCTCAATCACCGCCGGCGTCCCCGGCATAGAAGCCGTCGAAGACGGACTTGTAGCGATCGTTGCACACCTTGCGCTTGACCTTGAGGCTCGGCGTGAGCTGCTCACCGACGACGAAGTCGTGATCGAGCACCTTGAACTTCTTCAGGCTCTCGTAGCTCGCGAGCGTGGCGTTGATGCCCTTGATGACGTTGCCGATCTCGGCGTCGAGCTCCTTGGACTGGGTGATGGCGCGGTAGTCACCGGCCACGCCCCGGTCCTTGGCCCACTTGGTGACGTTCTCCTCGTCGACCGTGAGGATCACCGAGAGGAACTTGCGCTTGTCGCCGTGCACCACCGCCTGGGAGATGAGCGGGCTCCTGGCCTTGATGAGGTTCTCGAGGTTCTGGGGCGCGACGTTCTTGCCGCCCGCGGTGACGATGATGTCCTTCTTGCGGTCGGTGATGCGCAGGTAGCCCTCGCTGTCGACCTCGCCGATGTCGCCGGAGTGGAACCAGCCGTCGGGCTCGATGCACTCCTTGGTGGCGTCGGGCTTGTTCCAATAGCCCTTCATCACGCCGCGCCCGCGGATCAGCACCTCGCCGTCGGCGGCGATCTTGATCTCCATGCCCGGCAGCGGCCTGCCCACGGTGCCGATCTTGATGCCGTCGGGGAGGTTGACGCACGTGGCGGCGCTGGTCTCCGTGAGGCCATAGCCCTCGCAGATCTTGAAGCCGGCGTACTTGAAGAAGTACGCGATGTCGCGCGACAGCGGCGCGCCGCCCGAGATGAAGAACTGCAGGCGTCCGCCGAAGCGCGCCGTCAGCTTGGTGTGCAGCTTCTTCCACACGAGCTTCTGCGCCAGCGACCAGGCGACGCCGTCGGGCTTCTGCCCCGTCTGCTCGAGCTTGGCGGCCGCGGCGCCCTGCGCCAGGCCCCACCGGGCGATCTTGCCGGCGACGCCCGGCGTGGCGTCGACGTCCGCCACCACCTTGGCGTAGACCTTCTCGAAGATGCGTGGCACCGCGCACATGTTGGTCGGTCGTACCTCGCCCAGGTTGTCGACGATCTTCTTCATGTCGCCTTCCCAGAACGCCATGACGTGCCCGGCGCGGAACCAGCACGCCTCGAGCACCTTGGCGAACACGTGCGCCATGGGGAGGAACAGGTACTGCACGTGCTCCGACGACGCGATGCCGACCTTCATGGCCGCCTCGCTCTCGTAGAGCATGTTGTCGTGGGTGATGATGGCGCCCTTCGGCCGTCCCGTCGTCCCCGACGTGTAGATGAGCGTCAGCACGTCGTCAGGTCCGAGACCGGCGGCGCGCGCGGCCACGGTGGCCGCGTTGTCGGCGAGATAGGCCTCGCCGTCCTTGAGGAACTGCTCCCACGACAGCTCCCCGTCGCCCTGCGGCGTGCCGGTGAACGCGATCACCTTGCGCACCTTCGGGATCTGCGCGCGCACCTGGCGCAGCTTGGCGAGCTGCGCGTCGTCTTCCACGAAGACGACCACGGCGCCCGAGTCGTTCAGGATGTACTGCACGTCGTCGGCGACGCTGGACTGGTAGATGGGCACGGTGGTGGCGCCGGCGCCCAGGATACCGAGGTCGGCCTGCACCCACTCGACGCGGGTGTTCGACATGATCGAGGCCATCTCCTTCGGCTGCACGCCGAGCTTGACCAGGCCCGCGGCGACCGCGCGCGACACGCGATCCATCTCGCCCCACGTGAGATCGCGCCACGCGCCGTTGAGCTTGATCTGGGCCGCGACCTTGTCCTTGCGCACATGCACGGTGGACGTGAACAGCTCGTACATCGACCGGCTCATGGTTCCTCCGCGACGACGTGGGTTTACGAGGGGGCGCCGCAGGGTGTCAACGGCGGAGCGCGGCGAGGACCTCGAGCATGCGCTGCGGGCGCTCGTGCGGCTGCTTGCGGAGGCAGGCGAGCACCAGCGCGTCGAGCCACTCGGGGATCGGGCCCGCGTCGCGCGGGCGCAGCGTGCTCGGCGCGGGCGCGTCGGTGCGCGCGATGGCGAGCAACGTCTCGGCCACCGTGCCAACCCAGGGCAGGCGCCCCGTGAGCATCTCGAAGAGCAGGATGCCGAGCGCGTAGATGTCGGCGCGGTGATCGACGCCCGCCGTGCCCATGAGCTGCTCCGGCGCCATGTACCCCGGTGTGCCGATCTGGCGCCCGATGGCGGTGCTGTGCTTGCGCTCCACGGTGTCGTCGAGCAGCTTGGCGACGCCGAAGTCGAGCACCTTCACCGTGGCGCGCCCGTCGGGGGTGCGGGCGAGGAAGACGTTGTCGGGCTTGACGTCGCGGTGCACCAGCGCGTGCGCGTGGGCCGCCGCCAGCGCGTCGGCCACGTCGGCAGCGATGGCCACGGCGCGATCCACGGGAAGCAACGGGCCACCGTCGAGCGTGTCGGCCAGCGTCTCGCCGTCGAGGAGCTCCATGACGAAGCTCGGCGGCCACGGCGGCGCGTCCACCAGGTCGACGATGGCCACCACGTGCGGGTGCGTGAGGCCCGCGATGGCGTCGGCCTCGAGGAAGAAGCGGCTGACCGCGTCGGGGTCGAAGGCGAACCCGCCGCGCAGCGTCTTCATGGCGTAGCGCGCCCGCGTGGCGACGTGCTCGACCTCGAAGACGCGCCCCATGGAGCCCGAGCCCACGCGCGCGAGCACGCGGTACGTGCCCACCACGTGGCCTGGCGCGGGCACGGGCGCGCCTCCCTCGTTGGTCTTCCCCCCCGTGGCGGGGCGCTTCGCGCGCACCATACCGGGAACATGCCATAGTCGCGGCCATGGAGACGCCGACCCTCGGCCTGGACTTCGGCACCAGCAAGACCGTCGCCGCCTGGGTCGACGAGGCGCGCCAGGTGCACCTGGTGGCGGTTGGTGAGGGCGGTCACGCGCTTCCGTCGGTGGTCTCCTACCAAGGCACGCGCGGCTCCACCGTGCTCGGCGACGCGGCCCAGCGCCTCTCGGCGGTCGACCCCAAGCGTACGGTGGTGGGCCTCAAGCGCTTCCTCGGGCGGCGCTTCCGGTCGGACTTCGTGCAGCGAAACCGCCAGCGCTTCCTGTTCCCGCTCGTGGAGGCGCCCGACGGCTCCACCGCCGTGGAGCTGCGGGGCGAGGTGGTGTCGCTCGAGCGCGTGGCGGGACGGCTGCTCTCCGAGATGGTCGACAACGCCAACGCCAGCCTGGGCCGGCCGTTTCAGGCCTGCGTGGTGGCGTGCCCGGCGCACTTCACGATGCGGCAGCGACAGGCGCTGCGCCGCGTGGTGGAGCGCTGCGGCCTCGAGGTGCGCGCCATGATCCTCGAGCCCACGGCGGCGGCCATGACGCTGCCCGAGCCCGAACAGGGGCGCACGCTGTTGGTGTACGACCTCGGCGGCGGCACCTTCGACACCACCGTGCTGCGGGTGGAAGAGGGCGTGGTGCACGTCTTGGCCACGGGCGGCGACGCGTTCTTGGGCGGCTTCGACATCGACGCGCGCATCGCCGAGGCCATCATCGGCGCCTACCGCGACGAGAGCGGCATCGACCTCAACGGCAACGCGCTGGCGCTGCAGGCGCTCGGCGCCGCCGTGGAGACCGCCAAGATCGCGCTCACCGAGCACGAGACCACGCGGGTGCAATTCCCCTTCATCGACGACAAGCGCGGCTTCGTCCACGTCGATCGCCCCATGACGCGCCACGATCTCGAGACCTGGGCGGGCCCGCTGCTCGAGCGCACCATCGGCATCGTGCAAGAGACGCTGGCGGCCGCGGCCGTGAACATGGCGAACGTCGACGAGCTGGTGCTGGTGGGCGGCCAGACGCGCATGCCGTATCTGCGGCGGCGCATCGAGGACGCGCTCGGCAAGCACCCCACGAGCGGCGTCGATCCCACCACGTGCGTGGCCGTGGGGGCCGCGGTGCTCGGCGCCGGCGAGCACATGCTGTTCGACGCCGTCAGCGTGCCGCTGTTCGCCGCCATGCCGGGGCGCGCGCCCGTGGAGCTCCTGGCCCGCGGCACCGCCGTGCCCGCGGAGCGCACCACCGCGCTCGGCGACGCGCCGGCAGGCGTGGTGTACGAGGCCTTCGAGGCCGCGGCCGTGGATCGCGACGTGCTCGCGCGCCTGGCCCCGCCGCCGGCGTGGCGCCAGGCCCATGGCGGGCCCTTCACGCTGCGCGCGCGCTTGTCGGCGTCGTTCAAGCTCGCGCTCGACGTGGTGGCCGCCGACGGCGCGCACGCCGAGCTCCCTCTCGACGACGGGGGGCCCGCCATGGTGCCCGTGGGCCAGAGCGCCGCCCCGGTGCCCCTGGCCGACGACGGGACCTTGGCGGCCCTGTCGGTGCTCGTGCGGGTGCTGCCCGCGGGCACGCCCGTGGCGCTGCGCACGCTGCGGCTCGGCCAGCGCTTCGCCAGCATCGTCGCCGCCCCCGAGGAGCGCCCGCTGCCCGGCGCGCGGCTCGAGCTGACCTTCCGGCACGGCCGCGACGTGGTGCAGGTCGCCGCAGTGGCGCGCGAGGGTCGCGATCCCACGACCTTCGTGGCGAGCTTCAACGACCCCTCCGCCGCCGACCGCCTGGCGCGCCTGCTGGGCGCGCTCGCGACCTGACGAGGCCGGTCGCGAAAGAGCGATCCCGCGCAGCTCGACGTAGGATGCCCAGGGATGGCGATGGAAGACCCCCGGTTCGGCGATGTGAGCGGCGTGGTGCAGATGGGCGCCAACCTGCCGCGCACCTGGGGTCGCTACATGCTGCTGCACGCGCTGGCGCAGGGCGGCATGGGCGCCATCTTCATCGCGAAGTACGCGGGAGGTGCGGGCTTCGAGCGCTACTGCGTCATCAAGACGCTGCGTCGCCAGTTCACCGAGGACCCCGACGCCACGGCCCGCTTCCTCGACGAGGCGCGCGTGGTGGCCCAGCTCCAGCACGCGAACATCTGCACCGTCTTCGACGTGGGGCAGGTGGAGGGCCGCTACTACCTGGCCATGGACTACATCGCGGGCTTCGACGCCCACGCGCTGCAGCGTCGATGTCAGCAGGTGGGCGCCCAGCTGCCGCCCGGGCTGTTGGCCTACATCATGGGCGAGGTGCTCGACGCGCTCGACTACGCGCACCGCCTGCAGAGCCCCACCACGGGCACGCCGCTCGGCATCGTCCACCGCGACATCTCGCCCACCAACGTCATGATCAGCTTCGAGGGCGAGGTGAAGCTCATCGACTTCGGCATGGCGCTGTCGTCGATCAAGAACCAGCGCACCGAGCCGACCTTGCTGGTGGGGAAGGTCGCGTACATGGCGCCCGAGCAGGCCACCGGTGACCCGGTGGACGCGCGCGCCGATCAGTTCGCCGCGGCCGTGGTGTTCTACGAGCTGATGACGGGCGAGGAGTTCTACGCTGGCATCGAGAACAAGCAGGCCATCTGGACGCGCGCGGCGCTCGGCGACCACCGGCCGCCGTCGTGGAACAAGGTCGACGAGGGCCTGAAGGCCATCCTCGAACGCGCGCTCGCGAAGGACCGCGCCGCGCGCTTCGCCACCTGCGCCGACTTCCGCTCCGCGCTCGACGCCTATGCGTGGAGCGCCGGCTGGCGCGGCTCCAAGGCCGAGCTGCGCAAGCTCATGGCCGAGCGCTTTGCGCTCGAGATGACCACGCAGCGGCGCCTGCTGTTCAGCTTCTCCGACGTGCACGTGGCGCCCACCCTCGAGGTCCTCGGCCAAGAGGCTGCCCCCCGCGGGCTGCCGGCGCCCGCCGCGGCCGTGCCCACCATCGTCGCCGAGGCCTCCGAGCGCGTGGCAGCGCCGCCCCCGGTGTCGCTCCCCGTGGGAACGCCGCTGGTGGCGCCCACGGCGATTGGCGCTCACCCGGCCGAGGTCACGGTACCGGGCGCGCACGTCCCGCGCGCGGTGCCCGCCGCCGTCTC
>CAZONM010000162.1:0-12238 GCA_964580865.1 uncultured Myxococcales bacterium
GCGTCGCTCGCGATCGTGCGCGCCCGCGAGGTGGCGGTCGATGGCGTCGTGCAGCGCGCGCGCGCTCGGCACGCGCTCAGCCGGGGCTCGCGCCAACGCGCGCGCGCACAGCTCGTCGAGCTCGGGCGCGATGGTCGCCGCGACCTCGGGCGTCGCGCGGTGCACCGGGTGCGCATCGGCGCCCTGCAGGGTGATCAACGTCGCCTCCAACACGTCCTTGGCGTCGACGTAGCGCCGCAATGACAGCGTCTCGAACAGCACGGCGCCGAGCGCGTACACGTCGGTCGCCGGACTGATGGGCCCGATGGACGGGTCGATCTGCTCGGGGGCCATGTACCCGGGCGTGCCGAGCAGGCTCCCAGCCACGGTGGCGTCGATGCCCCCCGCGGGATCGACCAGGGCGCCGGGCTGTTCCTCGTCGCCGTCGGCGAGGACCTTGGCCAGCCCCCAGTCGAGCAGGTAGACCTCGCCAAAGTCGCCGAGCATGATGTTGCCGGGCTTGATGTCTCGGTGCACGACCTGCTTTTCGTGCGCGAACTCCACGGCGAGGCACACGGCGTTGAAGGCCGCGAGCAGGCGGCGCTGCGGGAATTCTCGTGCGGCGTCGGCGTCACCGCGGCGGAGCGCCCCCAGGATGTCGGCCAGCGTGCGGCCGCGCACGCGCTTCATCGCGAAGTACGCCGAGCCGTCGGGGAAGACCTCGAGGTCGTGCACGGGCACGATGGAGGGGTGCTCGAGCTGACCCTGCACCCGCGCCTCACGCAGGAAGCGCGCGCGCACGCCGGGGTCACCGGCGCCCGCGCCTGCGAGCACGAGCTTCACGGCCACGTCGCGTCCGATGCGGCGGTCGTGGCACAGGCGCACCTCGCCCATGCCGCCGCGCCCGAGCAGCGACTTCATTCGGTAGCGCACCTCGTCGACGTCGGAGGCGGCAGCGGGGTCGACGGCGGCGAGCGACGCCGTGTCCGCCGAGCGCGCCGCGGGCGTATGTGACGTGGCGTCGATGGTGGCGGCCGCGGGATCGCTGGCCTCCTCGTCGGTGAGCGCGGGGAAGGCGCCGAAGCGCGTGACCAAGGTCTGCATGAGGCGATGCTCCCCCCGAGGTGGCGGCGGCACGCCCTAGCCCGCGAGCACCTTGGCGAACACGGGATCCACGGCGTAGTCGCCGGCCGCCTTCTCGAGCACGCCGGTGACGCGGGAGCAGTAGAGGGCGCTGGCGCTGCCCGCCGGTCGGTGGTTGCCGCTGACGCCCATGCCGCCGAAGGGCAACAGGCCGCTCGCGTTGTTGGTAGAGCGGTTCCAGTTAAACAGGCCCCATGGTGCGGCCTCGACGAAGCGCTCGAAGCGCGCGCGATCGGCGCTGAAGACGCTGAGCGAGAGCCCGAACACGCTCTTGCACGCGCGCGCCAGCGCCGCGTCGTCGTCGTCGACGATCTCCAGGGCCACGTCGGGCGCGAACAGCTCGGTGTCGCGGTAGCGCAGGACGTCGGCGGCGGCGTCGGGCTCCACGCGGTGCAAGGACGGCGTGACGAAGGCGCCGCCGTCGACGGCCCGCGAGCGCACCAGCGGCACGGCGCCCGCGCGCTCGGCGCGCTCGAGCGCGGCGTGGAAGTCGCGCTTGGCCGACAGCGTAGCCAGGGGTCCCATGAGCGTGCCGTCGACGAACGGATCGCCGGGCGTCACGCGCGCGAGCGCGGCCTCGAGCCGCGGCACGAAGCGCGCCGCCATGCCCTTGGTGACGACGACGCGCGAGGTGGCCGTGCAGCGCTGGCCAGTGGTGAGACAAGCGCCGAGCACGATCTCGTGCAGGGCCTGCTCGAGGTGCGCGTCGTCGAGCACCACGGCGATGTTCTTGCCGCCCATCTCGAGCGCCAACAGCTTGTGCGGCTGATCGAGGCACGCCTCCATGATGCGCCGCCCGCCATCCCACGAGCCGGTGAACGCCACGGCGTCGACGTCGGGGTGCGCCACCAGCACGCCGCCCACCTCGCGCGTGCCGACGACGAGGTTGACGACACCGTCGGGCAGGCCGAGGCCGTGCAGCAGCTCGGCGTAGAGCTGCCCCGACAGCGGCGTCACGCGGCTCGGCTTGAGGATCACGGAGTTGCCAGCGAGCAGCGCCGGCATCACGTGCGTGTTCATCAGGTGGATGGGGTAGTTGGAGGGCCCGATCACCGCCATGACGCCGTGCGGACGCCACACGGCGCGGCCCGGCGCGCCCTCGAGCGCCAGGTCGGGCAGACGCTCGTGTGCCGCGATGCTCGCCTTCAGCTTGGCGACGAGCGACGTGGCCTCGCCCTTCGACTCGCGCAGGGGCTTGCCCATCTCCAGCGTGATGGCCTCGGCCAGCGCATCGACGAGCGCAGGCGGCGCGCTCGCCAGGCGCAAGAGCGCCTCCTTGCGCTCGGCGTAGGGCACCTTCGACCACGCGCGAAAGCCACGGCGCGCGGCCGCCACGGCGGCGTCGGCCTGCGCGGCGTCGGCGCTGCTGCCGCGCCACGCCACGGCGCCATCCCGCGACGGGTCGTGAGACGTGAAGGCCGCCCCCGCGCCCGCCACGAAGGCGCCACCGATGAGGTTGCCGCGGTCGCGCGTGTCGAGGGTGGAGCTCCGTGGCGTCGTCGTAGAGGTGCTCATGGGCGCGCACGGTAGCGCGGGCACGGCGACGGGGGGAAGGTGCGCAGCGGTCGCGGCGCCAAAGTGGACGCCGTGGTGCTAGGAGGGGGTATGCCCGTCATCTCGCGCCCCTCTCACTCGTCGACCACGCGCACCGCAGCCACCGGCCTCAAGGCCGCCTTCGATCGCGCCTCGGCGCCCCACAAGGCCCAGATCAAGGACGCCGTCGAGCGCGCCAAGGACGACGTCGACACCTGGTGCGCGTGCTCCATGGAGGTGGGCTTCGCCAACGCCAAGGGCGAGCCGACCTTCCACGGCTACGGCACGCACAAGCCGCAGAGCGCGACCATCACCATGCCGAAGGAGAAGCGTCTGGACCTGGCGGTCATGATCACCGTCAGCCTGCATGACCTCGGCGAGGACGAAGCGCGCGTCACGCGCGGCGGCAAGGACCGCGCGGCCAAGGATCGCCACCACATAGAGGTGCACCGACCCGACGGCACCGTCGAGCGACTCGACGGCATCAAGCCCGACGGCAAGGCGCTGTTCTCGTCGACCGACATCTCGATCAAGAACCTGGTACCCGGGAAGTACGTCATCAAGGGCTGGCCCGACGGCACCACGGCCGGTGGCTACTGCGAGGCGCGCGTCCTCGAGGTCACCGTCAAGGCCTGAACGACGAGCGCCGCCGCCGCCGCGGCGCGGCACGTCCCGACGTTGGGCCGCAACGTTTCACTGCGTCCAGCGCTGAGTGCGGACGGCCCGGCGCTACGGTAGCGTGGCGTCGTGCGCCTATGGGTCATGCTCTCGTCGACGGTCACGGCGGCGGCCTGCCAGTTCGCTTCGGTGGTGCCACCGGGGGCGCAGCTCTCGTGCGTCAACGACGGCGAGTGTCCCGACGGCATGGTGTGCGTCGCGTTGGCGCGCCGCTGTGTGCACAGCGACGCCAGTGACAGCACGCCACCCGGCGCGGTGGACGTGGTGCTGTCGCCGGAGCGGCTCGGCGGCGCCGACACGCTCGAGGTCTCCTTCGGCGTCACCGAGGAGCTGGTCGCGGCCCCGCTCATCGACGTCGGCACCGTTGCCGTGACGGCGACCGCCGTGGACGCGCGGCGCTACCACGCGAGCGTCGCCGCCGCGGACGTCGCGGAGGGCTTCGTGCCGGTCACAGTCGCGCTCGTGGACCTTCATGCCAACGTCGCCGTCGCGGTGCTCGGCGTGGTGGAGGTGGACCGCACCGCGCCCGCCGTGGTGGTGGGATCGGTGGCGTGGACGGTGCACGCGCCGCCCGGCAGCGCGCCGGTGGTGCCCACCACGCTCACCGTCGGGTCCCGCGGCGCGCTGGCGTTCGAGCTCGACGATCCGCGGGGCCACGCGCTCGAGGTAACGGCGCGCGCCGACAACGGCGCGGAGCTCGCGTTCACCCCCGACGGCACTCTCGACGACGCGTGGGCGTTCGCGGTGGTCCTCGGCGCGGCCGCGCCCGGCGAGTATCGCGTGCTCGCCGCCGTGGCCGACGACCTCGGCAACGGCGTCGAGGTCGAGGTGCCCCTGCCCGCGCCCGGCTTCGTGGTCGGCACGGTGCAGGGCGCCACCTGCCTGGCGCGCCACGACGACGGCAGCGCGGCGTGCACGGACCTCGACGCCGACGGCTACGCTGGCGCGGCCGACGGGTGCGCGACGGGCACCGACTGCGACGACACGCGCGGCACCGTGCACCCCGGCGGCCTCGAGGTGCCGGGCAACGGCGTCGACGACGACTGCGACGGCTACGAGCCGCCCCTCGACGCCACCGCGGGGGTGTTCGTGGCGCCACACGGCCGCGCCGGCGCCGCGGGCACGCCCGATGACCCGCTGGCGGACCTCGTGGAGGCCGCCGGCCACGCGCGGCCCATCTTCTTGCAGCGCGGCACGTACGCGCTCGGCGCCGCGCCGCTCGCATCCTCGCTCCATGGAGGGCTCGACGCGAGCTGGCTGCCGACCGCCGAGCCCTCGACGCTGGTGAGCCCCGGACACGAGACCGCGTTGAGCATCGACGCAGGGTTGGTGCCGCTGCGCGTGGAGGGCGTGCACGTCTCGGGGCCCTCGTGCGCGGTGCTGGCCGTGCGCGGCGCGCCCGTCGAGGTCAGCCGGGTGGTGCTCGAGACCGCGGGCGATGCGTGCACGCCAGGCGCGTTCCCGGCCGCGCTGTGGTTCGACGGCGGCTCCCTGCACGCGAGCGACGTCACCATCGACGCGAGCTACGGCGACAGCGCCGCCGCGGGCGCCAACGGCATCGCCGGCCTTGGCGACCTCGTGCTCGTCGACAGCGCCGTGGCGATGCGCGGGGGAACACGAGCGGTGCTCGGTGGGCACGAGCGCAGCACGGTGGTGGTGCGCAGCCACGTGTCGAGCTCCATCGACATCGACGCCCCCATCTTCGGGGTCGAGTCGCCGGGCGCGTTGACCGTGGTGGCGAGCGACGTGCACCTGTGGGGCTCGCTCGGCACCATGGACGCGATCTTGGGCGCCGACCTCGTGGTGGTGCACACGTCGGTGCGCGTGGACGTCATCGCCAACGCCGGTCACTGCTTCGGTGGTGCCGGCCCCGTCACCGCGCTGTCGAGCCGCTGCGCGATCTCGACGCCTGGACGGGCGGTCTTCGGTGCGACGCTGCGCGTGATCGGCAACGCCTTCGACGAGCGCAGCGCCGGCTGCCTGGCTCTCGACGCCACGCTCGGTTGCCTCGACCTCCAGACGCTCGAGCGCTGCGACTTCGCCGGCTGCGTGGAGGCGCGCGCCAACGTGGTGGCTGCCGCCGACGTGCCGGTGGCGGGCACGGCCACGCTCGACTTGGGCGCGCCATCGACCGTAGCCATGGACTTCGACGGCGAGTGCCGCGGCGCCACCGACGTGGAGGCCGGCGCCGACGAGCTGCCGTGACTCACCACGCGCAGTGCACGTGGTCCCAGTGTCCGGCCGGGTCGTTGCTCGGGCCGAACACCTCGATGGCGCCCTCTTCGACGCACGCGTTCATGAAGGTACGCGCCAGCGCGCTGTCGCCGCGGATGCGCACCCCGTTGACCTCGTCGGCGTCGAAGGCGCGGCCGCTGTAGTGCAGCGAGCCCCAGGAGTGCGACCCGCCCGCGATCGACGTGATGAAGAGCCGAAAGCCCCGGGCCTCGAGCGCCAGCAAGCCCTCGAGCATGGCGGATGACAGCGTCACCGAGCCGCCCGGCGCGGTGCCGTGCGCGCTGCGGCGCGCGGCGCCGCCGTCAGCCGTATCGCGCACGTTGCGCCACGCGTCGGCGCCGTCGGCGCGGTCGCCGAACTGCTGCTCCCACAGGATCACGGAGCCTGCCTCGTGCTCGGCCAGCACGGCGCGCGCCTTGCCGGCGAGCGTGGTGGGCGGCGCGTTCGGGTCGACCACCACGATGCGGCGCTCGGCCCGCGCCAGCACGGCGCCGTCCCCGTCGAGGCCCTCGGCGAGCACGCGCCGCTCACCGACCCGCGAGAAGGTGTAGTGCAGCTGGAAGTCCAGCGCCGACGATTCACCCAGGAGGTAGCCGTCGGCGCTGTAGCGCACGGTGACGACGTCGCCGGTGGAGGCGGCCTTGAACCAGATGCCGTTGAGGTAGTGCCCACCCTCCACGGCCGGCGACAAGAAGCGCAGCGAGGGCCGGGCCGCCGGATCGAGCACCGTGATGCGCGCCTGCACCTCGCCGAGCTGGCGGTCGTCGCCGTCGAAGGCGCGGGCGACCACCACGCGCGCGCCAGGGGAGCCGAAGCGCGCCGTCACCGCCCACGCGCTGGCGCGCTCGGTGGCGACGCCCAGCACGGCGCCACCGCTGCTGTACACCACGTATGCCGTGCCGCCCGGCGCCTGGGCCTGCAGCGCGATGGGATCGGGGTAGGCGCCGCCTTCGGAGACGCTGAGCAGGCGCAGCGACGTGCCGGCGGTCAGGGCACGCGCGCCTTCCTCCTCGCCTTGCGCGTCACCGCTGGCGGCGCACGCGCCGTCCCCCGCCGCGTCGATCGCGCACGGCGGCGGCGCTACGTCGTGCAGGCAGGCCGCTACCGTGGCCGCGCAGAGGAGCGCCGCGGCGCGGCCCAGGAGGGCGCGGGCGGGGAGCGGGGTGGTGGTGAGCTTCATGTTGCTAGTGGTACGTCGTACTCTTCATATTTGGCGATCGGCTGGTTGACCGAGATCGGCGCGCCCGCGGCGGGAGCACACGGATACGCCAGCGACCCCCTGAGGGCGGCGGCAAGTCGCGCCGGGCGATCGCATCGGTCGTTCGTCCGTTTCGTGGCGACCGGCGGGGCCGCCGTCCGAAACTCTGGGTGACACCTGCACCTACACGGAGGACCGGCGCCCTGCACGCCACCCTCGCGGGTGGGCACACCGAGCGTCGGGTGCGCCGCGCGGCGGCCCGCGCGCGTCGATGCGGCCGCGACGACGTGGAGGACCAAGAGGAGGACACCATGACGACCATCCGAAGCACCTGGCGCGACCTGCCCCTCGCGAGCTCGCGCATCGCCGATCGACTCGACGCACGGGGGAATGGCGACGGGCACCTTGACGCGGCGGAGGTGGCCGCGGCCTCGCTCGACGAGCTCACGGAGCTCATGGGCGACGTCGCCGAGGCGGCGGGCCACGGGCGCGACGACGCCTTCCGCCTCGGCGAGGCGCGCGCGCCGTCGGTGGTGACGAACCTCGGCGTCGGAGCGCTCAGCGGACTGGCGCTGGCCGGCATCGCGAGCGCCCTGTGCCCGCCGCTGGCGCCGGCGGCGCTCGCCCTGGGCTCGGCGCTCGGCGTCGCGGCCACCGTCGACGACGTGTGCGCGGTGCGACGCAACAACGGCTACGCCGACGCCGGGGACCGCATCAAGGACGCGTTCCGCGCGGCGCACCCCGAGCTGGCCTCGAGGTTGCGCTGACCTGCCGCGTCCTGCGAGCTCGGGGACGTCTTGCCCGCCCCGCGCGAGCCGCGTACGTGACCGTCCACGGGGACGAACGGCATGGACGGCGCATCCTTGGTGCTCGCGATCGCGGTGGCGGCGCTGATCGGCGCGGCGATTGGCGCCGCGGTGGCGACGCTGTGGGCGCGCACGCGCTCCATCGCAGCCAGCACCGAGCTCGGCGGTGCCAAGGCGGAGCTGCAGAGCGCGCGCTCCGAGCGCGACGGCCTGCGCAGCCAGCTCGCCGCCGCGCAGCAGGCCGAGGCGGCAGCCACCGCCGTGCGCGCGGAGCAAGAGGCACAGCTGCGCGCCGTGCGCGGCGAGCTCGACGCCGAGCGCGCGCGCCTCGCCGACGAGGTCGACGCGCGCGCGCGCGTGCAGCAAGAGCAACGCGCCCTCGAGGAGCGCGTGCAGGAGCGCGAGCGCGCGACGCAGCAAGTGCTCCTCGAGCGCGAGCGCGCGATCGAAGAGCTGCGCGCCACCGTGGAACAGGCGCGCACTGCGCTCACCGACACGTTCAAGGCCACCGGCGCCGACGTGCTCAAGAGCACCACCGAGTCGCTCTTGCAGCGGGCGCACGAACAGTTCGAGGGACAGCAGCGGCTGTCGCAGGCGGAGCTCGACGCCAAGCAGCAAGCCATCGCCGCCAGCCTGGCACCCCTCAAGGAGCAGCTCGTCAAGCAAGAGGAGCTGGTCAAGCAGCTCAGCGAGAAGCGCGAGGGCGACGCCAAGACGCTCTCGGAGCAGCTCCGTCAGATCGCCGAGCTCCAGCAACGCACGGCCACCGCCGCCAACACCTTGTCGAGCGCCATGCGCGACAGCCGGCAGCGCGGCCGCTGGGGCGAGCTGTCGTTGCGCAACATCGCCGAGCTCGCCGGCTTGGCCGCCAACGTCGACTTCGAGGAGCAGACCCACGTGGAGGGCGAGGAGGGCGCGCGCCTGCGACCCGACATGACCGTCCGCTTGCCGGGCAACCGCTTCGTCCCCGTCGACGCCAAGGTGCCCCTGAGCGCCTACCTCGAGTCGCTGCGCGCCGATCTCTCCGACGGCGATCGCCTGCAGC
Source organism: uncultured Myxococcales bacterium (assembly GCA_964580865.1). Classification (GTDB taxonomy): domain Bacteria; phylum Myxococcota; class UBA727; order UBA727; family VGSZ01; genus JACOUT01. Next base: position 8,618 of record CAZONM010000162.1, read on the forward strand.
GCCGCGCGCAACATGCGGCGGCGCTGCGCACCCACGTGCGCGCGTTGGCATCGCGTGAGTACGCGCGCGCGTTGGGGGGCGGCGTGGACATCACGGTGCTGTTCGTCCCCATGGAGAGCAGCCTGATCGCCGCGCTCGAGGAGGACGGGTCGATCTACGACGACGCGCTGCACCGCGGCGTGGTCATCACCACGCCCTCGACGCTCTTGGCGCTCCTGCGCACCTGCGCGCTCCAGTGGCAGCAGGCCACGCTCCACGAGAACGCGCGGCGCATCGGCGACAACGCCAAGGTACTGCTCGACCGCATCACCGCGTTCGTCGACCACGTGCAGAAGGTCGGCAAGGGCCTCGAGAGCGCCACCAAGGCGTTCAACAGCGCCGTGGGGTCGCTCAACACGCGGCTCCTGCCCAGCGCGCGCGCCACCGCAGAGCTGGCCGGCGTGCTCGAGCAGGTGCCCGACGACCTGCCGCCGGTTGAGGCCGCGCCGCGCGAGATCGAGGGGCGGGTGCGCGAGCTCGCGGACCCGGTGGAGCCGGCCAGCTGACGGGTGGAAGCGCGCGGGCCCGGCGCGCGCCTTTGGCGGTACACTTCGCGCATGGCGCTGACGTCCGCACACCGGTCCGTAGCTCTCGACGTGCACCGTGCCTGGGGCGCGGTCGCCTTGGTCGGCTTGCTGGCCTTGGTGGCGGCGACCACGCCGTGCTGCCGCCTGGTGGGCGCCGCGCTCAGCTGCAGCGAGACCGCACATTGTCCCCGCGGCGCCACGTGCGACGTCATGGCGGGCGCCTGCGTTGCCGCTGGTGACGAAGGTGAGGGTGAGGGTGAAGGTGAGGGTGAAGGTGAGGGTGAGGGTGAAGGTGAAGGTGAAGGCGAAGGCGAAGGCGAGGGCGAAGGTGAGGGCGAAGGCGAAGGCGAAGGCGAAGGTGAAGGTGAAGGCGAAGGTGAAGGCGAAGGCGAAGGTGAGGGCGAGGGCGAGGGCGAGCCAGAGGGGTGTGGCGGCGCCGCCGTGCTGACGACCAGCTTCGCGACCTTGACCACGGGGGACCGCTGGCGTGTGCTCGAGGTCAGCAGCTCGTCGCCGGCGCCGTCCGTCGATGGTGACGCGCTGGTGCTCGACTGCCCGAGCCAGCTCCTCGACGTGCACGCCGGGCACCGTTTCCCCGTGCAGTTCGACGAGCAGGCGGTGGAGGTGGAGCTCGTCATCGACGGCTCCATCGGGGCGAGCGGTGGCGTGGCCGTGCAGCTGCGCAAGGACGACCAGCAGTTCACCAACCTCGACGCCGTCGTGCTGGAGCTGCGCGACGACGGCGCCCTGCAGGGCAGCACCTATGAGAGCGGCCTGCCACCGCAGCACACGGCGACCATGGGCTTCGACGCTGGCGACCACCGGGTCTGGCGCATCGCCGAGGTGGGCGACGAGGTGGTGTTCTCGATCAGCGCCGACGGCGCGAGCTACACCGAGGTCGGCCGCACGACCTCGCCGTCGTGGGTGCACAGCGTGTACTTCTCGGTGGAGGCGAGCTCGGGCTCGGCCGGCGATGTCACCGCGCGCGTGCGCCGCATCAACCCGGGCCGGGTGCGCGCGCCGTACTGCCCGTTGTCGACGCTGGTCACGGACCTGGGCGGCAACCGCTTCGAGCAGTTCACCGAGGCCGATGGCCCCGAGTGCTCCCTGTACCAGGAGGGCGACGGCGTCACCTTCAGCGCGGTCGCCGGGGGCGTCGCCAGCACGTGCTTCCTTCGCACTCGCCATGCCTTTGCCGTGGAGGGCGGCGCGGCCATCGAGGTCGCTGCCTGGAACCTCGACGACAACCAGGGCGGCGCTCTGGCGATCGCCGACATCTCCGCGTACCTCGCGCTCGTGCGCACGGCGAAGGCCAACGTCCCGACCCTGGCAGGGTCCGCGCCGCGGGAGGTCGCCGAGGTGCACGTCACCGACGGCAACGTCCACTGCGCCGCCGACGTCGACGCCGAGGGCGCCGCCAGCACGCCGTTCTCCACGGCCGTCACCGAGCTGCGGGTCCAGCGCAGCGGCGGCGCCATCACGTGCAGTCGCGTCACTCCCGGCCAGACCATCACCATCCCGGGCGGTACGCCCACCATCGCGCTGGACGCCGCGTTCGTCGAGATCGGCATCGCCAAGACCGACGGAGTCGGCACCGACACGAGCTTCAAGATCGCGACGCTCGAGGGGCTCTGAGCCGCGCCGCGAACGCGGTTGAGCTGGCGGCGCGGCCTGTGCCAGGCTGCGGGCGGGAGGCTGAGCGCGGGCTTCCTTCTCCATGGCACACCAGCCCGCGCGATTTCCTCCCGTCGTAGGCGAGGCGGATGAGCGATCGTCCGCCTCGTCGCATCTTCGGGGGCGCGCGCATGCCTGAGCTCGACGACGTCCGCGCGGTGCTGGTGCGTCGGCTCGGCCTGCTGTTCGTGGAGCCGTCGTCGCTCGCGCCCGCCGACCCGTTGGCGTGCGCGTTCGAGCTCGAGCTGGCCGCCCTCGGCTACGCGGTGTCGACCCGCCTGCGCGACCGTGTCGCGCGCAGCGCGCCCGCGCAGCTCGCCGCGCTGTTGTCGTGGACGCGCGCGGCGCTGGCGGCCCAGGTCGGGGCCGATCGCGCGCACACGCCGCTGTTCGCGCGCTTCCCCGACGACATCCCCGACGACACCGAGGACCTCTGGTGGACGAAGGTCATCGTCCACTTCGCGCAGGCCGAGGGCCAACCGTGCCTGTTCTGTCGTCGCATCGGCACCACGCACGTGCTGCGGCCGTGCTTGCACGTCGTGTGCGATCACTGTTTCGACGGCGCCAACTACACGGCCTGTCCGGTGTGCGAGCACCAGGTGGATCGCTCGTCGCCGTTCTTCCTGCCGAAGCAGCCGCGCGGCCGTCCGCAGGAGCGCGTGCGCTTCCGGCTCCTCGACGTCAGCGACGATCCCGACGCCGCGCTGCGCGCGCTGGTCGCCTCGTTCTGCGAGCGCGCGCAAGCCATGTCGCCGACCGACGTGAGCGACCTGCAGACCGTCGTGCGCTGCCTGGGCGCACGCGTGCTGCCGTGGCTGCCCGAGCGCATCCCGGTGAAGGAGAACGTCGCGCACGTCTTCGGCACCCTGTGGCGCACCTGCGCCCCCGACGCGGTGCTGGCGGCCGCGCGTCCGCACCTGCGCACCGCCACTGACGTGCTGCGCACCATCGCCGTCATGTCGGGCGCCGATCCGTCGCTCATGGCCCAGACGCTCGCGCGGCCGCCGCGGGGACCGGTGACCCTGCCGAAGGCGCGGCCGGGACAGCCCGCTCCCGCGGCGCCGCGCACCACGCGCGTGCGGCGCTTCCGCGTCACTCGGTTGACGCGCGCGCAGCGGCGCGCGCTCCTGGCGGTGCTCGAGGGGCTGGACGCCGAGCTGCTCGCGGAGGACATGCTGCGGCACCGCTCGTGGTGGGTGTGGCTCGGTGAGCTCTTGCACCCACACGACTACGCGCGGCGCTTCCCCAAGGTGGCGGCGGCGTTCCTGACCGTGCGCGGGCGCGACCCGGGTGGCCAGCCGGCGCCTGCGGTCACGACGTTCTCGCGGCGCGTGGAGCGCGCGCTGCGGGCCCGCGACGCCGACGCGCTGGTGGCCGCGCT
>CAZONM010000163.1:0-12221 GCA_964580865.1 uncultured Myxococcales bacterium
GGTGAGCTCGAGCGCGTGCTCGAGGCCGGCAAGACGCCGTACGCGGCCACCGTGCTCCTCGAGGTGGGCAGCGGGCGCGTGCTCGCCGTGGCCGAGCACTCGACGCGCGGCCCGTCGGCGGGCCTGGCGCTCGCGCCCATGGCGCCGGCGGCCAGCGTGTTCAAGATCGTCACGTCGTCGGCGCTGTTGCGCGCCGGCGTGCCCGCCGCCGAGCGCGTGTGCGCGCGCGGCGGCATGCGTCGGCTCAACGAGCGCTTGCTCGTCGACGACGCGAGGAAAGACCGCGAGTGCACCACGCTGTTCGACGCGCTGCCGCGCTCGCAGAACACGGCCATCGCCAAGCTGGCGCTCAAGCACCTCGACCCCGACCTGCTCCGGGCCGAGGCGCAGCGCTTCGGCTTCGACGCGCCCCTGCCGCTCGACGTGGCCGTGAGCGCGGCGCCGAGCGCCGCGCGTATCCCCGACGATCCGTTCGGCTTCGCCGAGGCCGCCGCCGGCTTCGGCGACGTGAAGCTGTCGGCCCTGCACGGCGCCATGTTGGCCGCGGTGGTGGCGTCGGGTGGCGTGATGGTGCCGCCCCACTATGGCGACGTCGACGCCCTCGCCGGCGCGCGCCGCGTGCTCGACGAGCGCCACGCCGAGACGCTGCGCCGCATGATGGCCGACACCGTGACGAGCGGCACCGCGCGCCGCGCGTTCTCGACGGGCCCGAAGCTGCGCACGACGGCGGCGGGCAAGACCGGCTCGCTCACCGACTACGCCACCAAGCTCGACACCTCGTGGTTCGTGGGCTTCGCGCCCGCCGATCGCCCGCAGGTGGCCGTGGCCACGGTGGTGGTCAACGAGGGCACGTGGCACGTGAAGGCGCCGTATGTGGCCAAGGAGGCGCTGCGCAGCTACTTCGCGGCGCGCGAGCGCGCGCAGAAGGCCGTGGTGGCGCGGCGCTGATCGCACCCCGGGGTCGGCCGGCGGCTCATCGTCGCCAGAGGAGCTCGTCTCTGCCCTTGCCGAGGCGGATCGACTGCACGGTGCGCGGCGTGCCCACCGCGCCGGGCAGGGGATCGCCCACGGCCAGCAGCACCTCGGCCTTGCCGTGCTCGAGGTCGTCGAGGGAGCAGAGCACCAGCGCGTCGCGCGCGCCGGCAGCGTCCTTCACCGTGGCGCTGGCGAGCACCCAGCCGCCGCCCCGCGCCAAGAGCGGCACGTCGACGGCGGCCACGTGGCCGCGCACCACGCCGGCGCCGCTGAGCACCTCGGCGCCGAGCAGGCCGGCGCTCATCTGCTCCGGCTTGTCGAAGGTGAACAGCACCACGGCGCCGTCGCTGCGGCGAAACAACGCCGTGCCGCCCAGGTCGGCGTCGAGGTGCTGGACGCGCGGCGCCAACGCGCCGAAGGGCGCGCCGCCGGCGCGCAGCGCGGGCCCCACGGCGGCCACGCCGCCCGCGGGGCGCGCCGAGAACAGCCAGCCGTCGGGGCCCTTCTCGACGAAGTTGGCGTCGACGAGCGCGCGGCCGTCGGGCAGGAGCACGGCGTCGCCGAAGGCCTGCAGGTGGACGCCGTCGATGCCCGAGGGCTCGACGCCGGTGCCGGCGAGCTCGGTCATGGTCTTGGGCGCGTCGAGGCGCAGCGACAGGAGGCGCTGGGGGTTGAGCGCGTACTCCTCGCCCGAGATGCGCACGCCCTTGTCGACGCCGCCCTCGAGGTAGCTCTCCACCACCAGCGCGCCATTGCCGCCGCTGTGGCGCTTGAGCGCGAAGTCGTGCACCACGTCGCCGGCGTCGCCGCCGGGCACCGGGTCGCCGCTGGTGCGAAGCACGGCGGGCGCGCCCTTGGCGCCGAGCGCCACCAGCGCGTGGCGCACGGTGGCGCCGCCGTCGACGGCCACGGTGACGTCGACGACCGCGAGCACGAGCCCGCCCGGGGCCACGACCGCGTCGCGCACGGCCTGCACGTCGCCGCCCGCGAGCTTGGCGCCGGGCGCCAGCGCCTTGACGGCCTCGAGCCCCGCGCGGACGGCGCGCGCCAGCGCCACCGTGGTGCCGCCGAGGATGGCGGCGGTGGTGCCGTCGTCGGCGCACTCCACGAGCGTGGGCGGGCCGACCTTGTCGAGCGCGCCCAGCTCGACGGTGCGCCAGCTGACGGCGCCGCCGCCCTGCAGGGTGGCGATGGCCACCACCGTGTCGCCGTTGGTGGTGGTGACGGCCGCGCACGCCGTGCGCACGGGCTTGCCGGGGCCGCGCGATGACAGCGCGGCGCCCGGCTTCGGCGCTGGCGCAGCGGGGAGGAGCTTCACCGCGGGCGGGGTTGGCAGGAGCGCGCCGGCGTCGGCAGGTGCGCGGGGGGCCATGCCACCGTCGGTGGCGAGGCTGCCTGCGTCGGAGCGCTCGGCGTAGTAGCCGCCGTCGGTCGCGAGCACGCCGCCGTCGGGGCCGAGGAGCACGCCGCCGTCGGGGCCCACGGCCGGGCGCGGCGCCTTGCCGGGCAGCGCCACGCCGCCCGCCGCCGCATGCTTCTTGAGGATGCCCGAGAGCACGGGCACGCCGCCTACGACCTCCAGGGTCTGGGCCGCGGTGGCGGCCAGGTGCGCGGTGGTGCGCGCGCTCCAGGTGAGCACGGCGCCGAGCACGGCGAGCTGGCAGGCGCCGATGAGGAAGAGCATGGCGAGGCGGCGCAAGAGCAGCGGCAGGTTGCGGCGCTTGAGCGCCAGGTCGGCGCGCAGCGCCAAGAACACCGGCAGCACCACCGCGGGCAAGAGGCCGAGGATGACGCCGATGAGGGCAGGCAGGAACGCGAGCAGCGCGCCCACGGCGACGGCCGCGAGCACGCCGCCGCCCATGGCCGACAGCACCGTGATCGCGAGGAGCACGAGGTACCGGCGCCCCGGCGGCGCCTTCTTCGGCGGATCGGTGGTCTCCGGGGTCGCGGTGGGTTGCGCCACGCCGTGTTCCTCGCATGTCCGGCCGCGCTGCGTCTACCCCGGTGCCGGCGTCAGAAGCCGCCCTTGAGCGCCCGCTCGATATCGGCGGACGAGCCGTCGCGCTTGGGCGCCACGGGGCGCAGGTCGTCGAGGATGGGGTTGCCGCTGGCGTCGAGGCGCGCGGGCTTGAACGACCGGTACACCTGCTCGAGGTCGGGCTTGTGCGCGGCGAACGACGCCAGCGGCGTCTCGAGGTGGATGAGGTAGAGCTTGCCGCCGCGCACCATGATGAGCTGCTGCACGCCCACGGTGTACTCGACGTTGCCGAGGTAGTCGTACTGGAAGGCCACGGTGATTGCGGGCGAGCCGTCGAGCTTGGTGCGCCCCTCGGAGATCTTCTTGAAGTGCGGCTTCGCCTTGAAGCGATCCATCTGGTTCAGCATGGCGATGTCGGAGGTGGCCGACGCGGGCACGTCGAGCACGTCGAGCGTCAGCATCGCGTTGGTGCCGCGGTTGCTGGTGCACTGCACGTGGCGCGGCACCTTGGCGTCGCAGTCGAAGCCCGACGGCAAGATCACGGCGTAGAAGCCCGACGGCTCGATGAAGGGCTTGGGCTTGTTGCCGAACAAGAGCAGGTTGAGGTCGTCTTGCGCCGCCGCCGGCAGCGCCGCGAGCACGACGAGGGCGAAGAGCGCGAGCCGCATGGTCACACCATACACCGCACGTCACCGGCGCGCACCGTGTGCAGCGCACCGTCGTCGTCACGCACGACGAGCGCGCCGTCGTCCGCCAGGTCCTCGGCCACGCCGATGACGCCGTCGACCTCCACGCGCCGACCGAGCGTGGCCGAGCGCGCGCGCGCGGTGGCCAGCAAGCGGGCGAAGGCGCCGTCGTCGAGGGCGTCGAGCAGCTGCGCCTGCAAGCGCGGCGCGAGAACGTGGAGCACCTCGTCGACCGCGACGTCGACGCCCGCGTGTTCGAGCGACGCGGCGAGCTCGGCGATGTCCGCGGGGAACCCGCCCGCCGGTGCCCGCACGTTGAGACCCACGCCGAGCACGGCGGCGCGCACCATCGCGCCGTCGAGCACCACGCCCTCGAGCAGGAGTCCGCCCACCTTGCGCCAGGGGCCGAGCGGCGCCACGGGCTGCGGGTGCGGCAGCAGGAGGTCGTTCGGCCACTTGAGGGCGGCGCGCGCGCCGAGCGCGTCGAGCGCGTCGAGCGCCAGCGCCGCGGCGCCGAGGGTGAGGCGGGGCGCCTTGGCGGCGGGCATGGCCGCGCGCACCACCATCGACAGCCACAGCCCGCCCTCGTCGCTGTGCCAGGCGCGCGCCAGGCGCCCGCGTCCCGCCCATTGCCGGCGCGCCACCACCAGCGTGCCGTGCGCCGCGCCGTCAGCGATGAGGGCGCGCGCGACCTGCTGGGTCGAGTCGACCTCGTCGAGCCGCACGATCTCGGGCATCAGCGCGCCAGCGTCAGCTTCATCGACAGGTCCACGGAGCGCGCCTGGTGCGTGAGCGCGCCCATGGAGATCAGGTCGACGCCCGTGGCCGCGACCGCGGGCAGGCGCTCGAGCGTCATGTTGCCGCTGGCCTCGAGCACCACGCGGGCGCCCGTGCGCTGCTCGTGCGCGCGCACGGCGGCCACCGCGCGCGCGAGCGCGGCGTCGTCCATGTTGTCGAGGAGGATGGCGCCCACGCCGAGCGCCAGGCACTCCTCCACCTGCGCGTGCGTGCTCGCCTCCACCTCGATGAGCAGCAGGTGGTGGGCCTGCGCGCGCGCGCCCGCGACGGCCGCGGCGATGCCGCCGGCGGCCTCGATGTGGTTGTCCTTGATGAGCACACCGTCGAAGAGGCCGCAGCGGTGGTTGGCGCAGCCGCCGGCGCGCACCGCCGCTTTCTCGAGGGCGCGCCAGCCGGGCGTGGTCTTGCGCGTGTCGACCACGCGGGCGCGGGTACCGGCCACGGCGGCGGCGAAGCGCGCGGCCTGGGTGGCGATGCCCGACAGGCGCATGACGAAGTTGAGCGCCGGGCGCTCGCCGATGAGCAGGCTGTGCGCGCGCCCGCTCACGCGCGCCACCACGGTGCCCGCGGCCACGCGCGCGCCGTCGCGCTCGCACACCGTCACCGCCACGGCGGGATCGACGCGCGCGAACACGCGGGTGAGCACGTCGACGCCGGCGAGCACGAGCGGCTCCTTGGCGCGCACCAGGCCCTCGGCGCGCGCGTCGGCGGGCACGGTGGCAGCCGTGGTGACGTCGCCGGCGGCGCCCAGGTCTTCCTCGAGGGCGAGATCGATCAGGCGGTCGACGAGGGGGTCGATCATGGGGCGCTCCCGCGCCTGCCTACCACGCCGTCGGCGCCGGCGACACCGACCGCGTCGCGCGTCCTGCGCGAGCTGCCTTCCTCGTACCGCACGCGTCTGGTAGCGAGCCTCCGACGAGGATCGCCATGACCGACGCCGGCCTTTCGCCCACCACGCCCACCGACGCCGACGAGGGTGCGCTACCCAAGGCCTACGACGCGCGCGCCGTGGAGGCGCATTGGTATCAGGTGTGGGCGGACGCCGGCGTGTTCACGCCCGACGTCGACGCGGTGACGAGCGGCCGGCAGAGGCCCTACGTCATCATGATGCCGCCGCCCAACGTGACCGGCTCCTTGCACATGGGCCACGCGCTGTTCGTCACGCTGCAAGACATCCTCACGCGCACGCACCGCATGCGGGGAGAGGCGGCGCTGTGGCTGCCCGGCGTGGACCACGCGGGCATCGCCACGCAGGCGGTGGTGGAGCGCGAGCTCAAGCGGCACGAGGGCAAGTCCCGCCATGACCTCGGCCGCGAACAATTCCTCGAGCGCGTGTGGGCGTGGAAGGAGAAGAACGGCAGCCGCATCGTGGAGCAGCTCAAGGCCATGGGCGCCTCCGCCGACTGGACGCGCGAGCGCTTCACCATGGACGCGCAGTGCAACCGCGCCGTCAAGGAAGCCTTCGTGCGCATGTGGAAGGACGGGCTCATCTATCGCGGCGAGCGGCTGGTGAATTGGGATCCGGCCACGGGCACGGGCCTGTCCGACGAGGAGGTGGAGCACGAGGAGAAAGACGGCGAGCTGTGGCGCTTCGCCTACAAGGTGAAGAGCGGCGGGCCCTTGCAGGCCAAGAGCTTCCCGTCGCCCCAGCACGACGACGGCCGCCCGGCCACCGTGATGCTGCCGGCCGACGACGCGCTCGAGATCGTGGTGGCCACCACGCGGCCCGAGACCATGCTCGGCGACGTGGCCGTGGCCGTGCACCCCGACGACGAGCGCTACGCGGCCCTGGTGGGGAAGGAGCTCGTGCACCCCTTCTTCCCCGAGCGGCGCGTGGTGGTCATCGCCGACGCGGCGGTGGACCGCGAGTTCGGCACGGGTGCCGTGAAGATCACGCCGGCGCACGACCCGAACGACTTCGAGATGGGCCAGCGCCACGCGCTGCCCATGATCAACATCTTCACGTTGCATGCGGCCACCAACGAGAACGCCGGCGTGTTCGAGGGGCTCGACCGCTTCGTGGCGCGAAAGAAGGTCAAGGCGGCCCTCGAGGAGCTCGGGCTCTTTCGCGGCACCAGCCCCATCAAGCACAACGTCAGCGTCTCGCAGCGCAGCGGCGCCGTCATCGAGCCGCTGTTGTCGCGCCAGTTCTTCGTCAAGACCAAGCCGTTCGCCGAGCAGGCGCTGGCCATCGTGGAGCGCGGCGAGACGCGCATCATCCCCGAGTGGTGGAAGAAGACCTGGGACCACTTCATGCACAACATCCGCGACTGGAACGTGTCGCGGCAGCTGTGGTGGGGGCACCGGGTGCCGGTGTTCTACGATCTGACCAAGATCGACGAGGTCATCGAGGCCGACGCCAACCGGAAGGGCACGAACACCGAAGCGGTGAAGGCCCAGGCCGATGGCGTGCGCGGCCGCGAGCTTCTGAAGATCGCGCTGGCCACGCTCGACGACGAGCTCGTGATGAAGCTGGCGGTGGCCTCCACCGAGGAGCTCGAGAAGCAGGACCCGGAGCGCTGGGTGCAGGAGGACGACGTCCTCGACACCTGGTTCTCCTCGGGGCTGTGGCCCTTCTCCACGCTCGGCTGGCCCGAGCCCACGAAGGACCTCAAGGCCTTCTATCCCGGGGCCGTGCTCGAGACCGGCAGCGACATCCTGTTCTTCTGGGTGGCGCGCATGGTGTGGATGGGCGCCTACTTCCTCGGGAAGAGCCCCTTCGCCGACGTGTTCCTGCACGCCATGGTGCGGGACGGCGCGGGCAAGAAGATGTCCAAGTCCGAGGGCAACGCGGTGGATCCGCTCGACGTCATCCACGGCATCGCGCTGCCGGAGCTGGTGGCCAAGACCAAGACCTACCCCGTGCCCGAGAAGAAGCTCGCCGCGGTGTTGAAGGGCATCGAGAAGGAATTCCCCGAAGGGATCCCGGCCGCGGGCGCGGACGGCCTGCGCTTCACGCTGGCGGCGCTGTCGGCCCACGGGCGCGACGTCAAGCTCTCCATCCCGCGCGCCGCCGGCTACAGGGCCTTCCTCAACAAGATCTGGAACGCCACGCGCTTCGTGCTCCTGCGCGTGGGCGACGCGCCGGTGCCCGCGCTTGGCGACGTGCGCGATCAGCTCGCGCTCGGCGATCGCTGGATCTTGAGCCGGCTGCAGCGGGCCACGCGCGCGGTGTCCGACGCCATCGACGCCTACCGCTTCGACGAGGCGGCCAACGCCATCTACCAGTTCTTCTGGACCGAGCTGTGCGACGTCTACCTGGAGATCACCAAGGGCTCCATCGAGCAGCCGGCCACGCGCGCCACGCTCGTGCACGCGCTCGACACCTCCATGCGCCTCTTGCACCCCATCTGTCCGTTTCAGACCGAGGAGATCTGGCAGAAGCTCCCGGGCAGAGACGCCCGCTGGCCCGCCGTGCGCTTCTGCGCCGTGGCGCCCTGGCCCACCGCCGACCTCGCCCTCGTCGACGAGAGCGCCGAGCGCGAGATGCAGGTGGTGCTCGACGCCGTCACCATGGCGAGGAACGTGCGCCAAGAGACGGGCCTCGGCCCGCGCGCGCCGGTCAAGGTGGACCTCATCACGCAGGACAAGGACGTGTTCGCCATCCTCGGGCGCCAGAGCGGCCTCATCGCGCACCTGGCCTCCCTCGCCGAGGTGGCGCGCACCACCGGCGCGGGCTACCAGCCGCCGCGCCTCGCGGGCACGCAGAGCAACGGCGTGGTCGACGTGGTGGTGCACCTCGAGGGCCACATCGACGTGGAGAAGGAGAAGGCGCGCCTGCAGCGCGAGATCGAGCGCGCGCAGAAGGACAAGGCCGGCCTCGAGAAGCGCTTCGCCAACGAGGAGTTTGTCAAAAAGGCGCCCCCCGAGGTGGTGGCCGAGGGGCGCGCCACCATGGCGGCGCTCGACGAGAAGGTCGCGCGCCTCACGGCCGCGCTCGGGCGCCTATCGTGAGCGTGTGGCACGACCTGTTCGGGGGGAGTCACCGCGAGGTGTGGGGGCGCCTGGCGGTTGAGCTCGGCAGCGCGTTCGACCCGGGCGGCTTCTTGCGGCCGACCACCGTGCGCGCCCGCCTCGGCGGTTATGACATCGCGCTCGACACGTACACCGTGTCGACGGGCAAGAGCTCGCAGATCTACACGCGCCTGCGCGCACCGTTCGTCAACCCGCGCGGCATGCGCTTTCGCATCCATCGCGCGTCGATCTTCACCGGGCTCGCCAAGGCGCTCGGCAAGCAAGACATCGACATCGGCGTACCCGACTTCGATCGCGACTTCGTCATCCAAGGGAACGACGAGGGTCGCGTGCGGGCGCTGTTGTCCGACGCCGCGCTACGCGCACTGTTCGCGGCGCAGCCGCGCGTGATGGTGCAGATCGTCGACAATGACGGGATCTTCGGCACCAGTTGCGGCGAGGGTGTCGACATCCTCGAGTTCGTCGAGGCCGGGCTCATCAAGGACCTGCCGCGGCTGCGCGGGCTGTTCGCGATCTTCCCCGCGCTTCTGCGCGCGCTCAACCACGATCCGCAGAGCTTCCTCGAGGTGCCGCCCGCGGAGCTCGACGCGGTCTTCCTGCGCGCGCTCGACACCGTGGCCGAGTCCCTCGGTGGCGGCGCCGAGCGTGTGCACGCCACGGTGGAGGCGCGCATCCCCGATCCCCTCGGCCTCGTGGGCGAGGCGCGCGCGGTGCTGCACGTCCCCACCTTGCCGGAGCTGCGCTCGTCGTTCTCGTTTGCCGCGCCCTTGCCCTCGAGCGAAGACACGTTCACGGTGGGCCGCCGCGGCCTGCTGGCGCGCGGCACCACCAAGACTGGCGACGAGGTCGTGGACGGCGCGCTCGGGATCCATGGCGCGGCCGGCGCGCGGCCGGCGTTCGTGCGCGCGCTCCGCGCCATGGCCGAGACCGGTCCCCGCGTCTCCGCGGGCGTCGAGGAGCTGACCGTGGCCCTGCGCGCGCTGCCCGCCGACCGGGCGCCGATGCTCTTCGGCGCCGCGCTCGACCTTTGGCAAGAGGTGGTGCGCGCCCGCGCCGGGCAGGAGGACCGATGAGCATCCCGTCCGCCGTGCTCGCGCGCTGGTCGCGCTTCGCCGCCGCCACGCCCAGGCCGTTTGGCACCGGGCTCATCAACAAGACCTTTCTCGTCGAGGCAGGCGGCGAGCGCGCCGTCTTCCAGCGCCTGCACCCGGTGTTCGCCGGCAGCGTCAACGAGGACATCGACGCGGTCACCCGCCACCTCGAGCGCAAGGGCCTCGTGACGCCGCGCGTGCTGCGCGCCGACGATGACGCCCTGTACGTCGATGACATCGAGAGCGGGCGGCCGTGGCGCGCGCTGTCGTACGTCGACGGCGTGTCCTTCGATCGCATCGACGCGCCACCCGCTCAAGCGCCCGAGCGCGCCCACGCGGCCGCGGCGCTGGTGGCGCGCTTCCACGCGGCCCTGGCGGACCTCGACTGGCGCTACCGCCACGTGCGCGCGGGCGTGCACGACACCGACAAGCACCTGTTCGCGCTCGACGACGCTCTCGAACGCCACGGCGCGCACCGCCTGTGGGCCGAGGCGTCGGCGCTCGGCGCGCACATCCTCGAGGCCGGCGCGGCGCTGCCGTCGCTGGCGAGCTTGCCCACGCGCAACTGCCACGGCGATCTCAAGATCTCGAACGTGCTGTTCGCGCCCGACGCCGTGCGCGCGCTGTGCTTGGTGGACCTCGACACGCTCGGCGCCATGATCTGGCCCTTCGAGCTCGGCGACGCGCTGCGCTCGTGGTGCAACCCCCGCGGCGAGGACGTCGACGACGCCGACGTGGACGTGGGCATCTTCGCGGCGGCCGTCGAGGGCTACGCCGCCGGCGGCGGCCGCCCGAGCGCGCTCGAGGCCCAGCACCTGGTGGACGGCCTGCACACCATCTGCGTCGAGCTGGCCGCGCGCTTCTGCGCCGACGCGCTCAACGAGAGCTACTTCGGCTGGGACGAGCGGCGCTTCCCGGGGCGCGGCGAGCACAACCTCTTGCGCTCGCGTGGCCAGTGGGCGCTGGCGCGCGCGGTGGCGCGGCGCAAGGACGAGCTGCACGCCGTGGTGCGCCGGGCGCTCGGCTGACCGGCGGGTCGTGGGAAGGCCGCCTGTGCGCCCGGGCCGTACATGGGACGTGACATCGGGTGAACGGCGGCGCGCCGTGGGAGATCGACGAGAAGGCGCGCCCGTTCGTGGCGAGTGGTAGGCTGCGCAGAACCCTCGCGGGACGGACGGATGTCCAAGGCATCACCGAGCGTCGAGAACTTCGCCGACGACGACCCGGATGCGTTCCCGCGCCCGTTCGGCTCCTACTTGTTGCTGCAGCGCTTCGCGCGCGGCGGCATGGGCGAGGTCTACCTCGGCAAGTTCGGAGCCATCGCCGGTCTCGAGCGCTACTGCGTCATCAAGAAGCTGCGCGCCGAGCTGACGCGCGACCGCGAGTACGTCACCCGCTTCATCGACGAGGCGCGCGTCGTCGTCACGCTCAACCACGCCAACATCTGCCACGTCTTCGACGTGGGCCGCGTGGGCGACGAGTACTACCTCGCCATGGAGTACGTCTCCGGCCGCGACATCCGCACGCTGCAGGATCGCTGCCGCCAGCGCGAGCGCGTCATCCCTCCTGCTACGGCGCTGCACCTGGTGTGCGAGGTGCTCGAGGCGCTCGACTACGCGCACCGGCGCAACCACCCCATCACCGGCGAGCCGCTCAACCTGGTGCACCGCGACGTCAGCCCGCAGAACGTGCTCGTGTCCTTCGAGGGCGAGGTCAAGCTCATCGACTTCGGCTTGGCCGCCTCCAAGCTCAAGGTCGAGCGCACGCAACCGAACGTCGTCATGGGCAAGATGGCGTACATGGCGCCCGAGCAGGCGCGCGGCGATCCCATCGACGCGCGCGCCGACCTGTTCGCGTGCGGCGTGCTCGCCTATGAGCTCATGGCCGGCGAGCGCTTCTACGAGGGCATGAGCGCCAACGACATCTGGCAGGTGGCGGGCCGCGGCAGCTTCGTGCCGCCCAAGTGGCAGGCCCTCGACCACGACGTCGCCAAGATCCTCGCCAAGGCGCTGCACCCGGAGCCGAAGAAGCGCTTCGCCTCTTGCGGCGACTTCCGCGAGGCGCTGGCGTCGCACCTGCACTGGCGCTTCCCGGGCACCGGCGTGCGCGGCGTGCGCGACGTGGTGAACGAGCTGTTCGACGACGAGATCCGCAAGGAGCGCGAGCAGATGGCGCGCTTCGGGCGCGTCACGGTCGCGAGCTTCCGCACCAACTTCGAGAGCACGCAGAGCCAGAGCGTGTCGCTGGCCCGTGCCAGTGCCGACGAGGGCTCGGCCGCGCACCAGAGCACGCGGGTCACGCGCGACGAGCGCACGGGCTCGACGCCCGGTGGGTCCATGCCGCCCCCGGGCTCGCGCGATCTGCACCAAGACCCGACGCGGCTCACCACCGACCCCAAGAAGCTCCTCGCCGCGGAGCGCACGGCCGCGGTGGCGTCGTCGGAGCGCTCCACCGACGAGCAGTCGATCTCGGCCGCGGCGTCGCGGTCGGGCCCGCGCACGGCCACCACCGCCGAGGTCGAGCCGGTCGTGGGCCGGAAGGAGCGCACCGAGCGCGTCGCGCGGCCGAGCGCGTCGGGCAAGGGCGCGTCGCGGCCGGCGGTGAAGGCGCTCGAGGTCGACGACGTCGAGGCCCTGGCGCTGCCGAGGCGGCGCGCGCCGCTGCTGGTGGCGGCCGGCGTGGGCGCGCTCGCGATCGCCGGCGCCATCGTGCTGCTCG
>CAZONM010000164.1:0-12208 GCA_964580865.1 uncultured Myxococcales bacterium
CACCGCGGTGCCGCCGGCGCCCGCCAAGCCGCGCCCGGCCGCCGGCGAGGACGCGTTCCTGCTCGGCCAGGCGGCGCTCGCCGAGGGTGCGCTGGTGCGCGCCCTCGGCTGCTTCGAGCTGGCGGTGGCCACGCGCCCGCGCGACCCCGACTACCTCGCGTACCTGGCGTGGACCCTGGTGCTCTCGGGCGCGCGCGACGAAGGGCTCGTGCGGCTGCGCAAGGCGCACGCGGCGCACCCCCAGGCGATGCGGCCCCTCTTCTTCCTGGCGCTGGCAGCAGCGTCCGAGGGCAACCACCAGCGCGCCCGCTCGCTCCTCCTGGAGTGCCTGCGGCGCTCCCCCGAGGACGTCGAGGTTCGGCTCGCCCTGTCGTCGGTCGGTTGATCCGGGTCGACAGGACGATTTCGCCGGGCATGATGGGGGGTGGGACACCAACCCACCTGACTCGAGGAACCATATGTCGCGTCGTGCGCTCGCTCTGCTCACCCTGCCTGTCGTGCTGGCCCTCGCGGGCCTGTGGTCCGCCTGCATCATCACCAACGCCAACGAGGGCGAAGGCGAGGGTGAAGGCGAGGGCGAGGGCGAGGGCGACATGGGCCCCGAGAACACCGAGGCGCGCTGCGCCGACGGCATCTCCAACGACGACGACAACTTCGTCGACTGTGAGGACTACGACTGCGACGAGACCGACGTGTGCAACCAGCCCGAGGGCAACTGCACCGACGGGCAAGACAACAACAACAACTCCTACGTCGACTGCCAGGACTTCTCCTGCGATGCCGATCCCGCCTGCGACGAGAACTGCGCCGACGGCCAAGACAACGACGGTGACACGCGCATCGACTGCGCCGACGGCGGCTGCGCGGGCGATCCGGCGTGCGACGCAGGCACCGTCGACATCCAGGCCATCCAAGACGGCACCGTGGGCCAGGGCGCCGTGGCCACCGTCGACAACGTCATCGTCACCGCGGTCAAGGTCGACGACGGCGACGTCACGCTGTTCTTGCAGGAGCCCGACGGCGTGGCCGGCGGCCACACCTATCCGCAGTTCGCGGGCATCGCGTTCTACGTGGGTGCCAACTTCGCCGGCAACTTCGCCGACCTCGGCACCATCGCGGTGGGCGACTGCGTGACCACCACGGGCGAGGTCACCGAGCGCAACAGCGGCACCCAGCTGTTCTACATCTCAGCCTTCGCCAAGAGCACCGGCTGCGGCGCCGCGCCCACGCCCGTGGTGGTGTCGCTCGACGACATCGCCACCGACACCGATCCCGACGCCACCAACGACCAGCCTGGCTCCCTCGCGGAGGCCTACGAGGGCGTGCTGGTCGAGGTGCAGACGGTGCAGGCCGTCGAGGCTCCCAACGCGGACACGGGCCTGTTCAAGGTGTCGGCCGGCGGCGACCCGGTCCTCACCATCAGCAGCTTCCTCTTGGGCACGCCGCCGAACGTCACTGCGTCGCAGACGTTCACCTCGATCAAGGGCGTGTTCAACCAGTTCTACGGCTACAACCTGCAACCGCGCACCAGCGGCGACCTGACGCCCTGAGCGTCGCGGAGCGCTCGCTCACGGCGCGAGGCAGCGCTCTTGGATCGCGCCCACCAGGCGCGTGCACGGCTGGCTCTGCGGTCGGCCGAGCGCGGCGCAGCGGTCGAGCGCCCACGTGGCGCTGGCGATGATCTGATCGCGCGGTGGCACGCCATCGCAGAAGCCCGCCGGTCGCTGCGCCACGCCGAGGCACGCCTCGAGGAAGGTCTTGTTCTTCGCCTCGCCGACGATGCCGAGGTCGCCCTGCTCGAGCCGGCGCAGCGCCTCCTCGACGCAGACCGGCGCCTCCTTGCCGCCGCCAAAGTGCGCGCCCTCGCGCATGGCCGCCTTGCCCTCGGCCGCCAGGCGATCGGCGTTGGCCTGGAACCAGGCATAGATGCCGCCGCAGGTGGCGAACACCACCACGACGAAGCCGAGCGTCACGAACAGCGCGATCTTCAGGCCACGGTTCATCGGGACACCTTGAGGCGCCCGCTCTCGTAGACGCCGCTGCTGGTGACATCGCCGTTGTCGTCCCACTCGGTGAAGCGGCCGTCGGGCTTGCCCGCGCGGTAGCTCATCTCGTTCTTGCGCTGCCCGTTGGCGTGCCACTCGGCCCACGCGCCGTCGCGCTGGCCCTCGACGTACTGGCCCGACACCGACTTGGCTCCGCCCTCGTGCCAGGCGCGATAGGGCCCCTGGCGCACGCCGCCGTCGCGCTCGCACCACGCCTCGAGTCCCGCGGGCGGCTCGTCGCCGACCTTGCGCGTGCCCGGCGGGCACTCCAGCCCCTTGAGCGCCGCGTCGAGCAAGCGCTCGCGGCGCAGGTCCTCATCGTTCTTGCCCGCGTCCGCGGTCGCGGGCGCGTCGGCGGTCTTCGGACACGCTGCCGCCATCAGCGCGGCGAGGGTGAGCGCATGCAGCTGCCGCGGCATCTACTCGACCTCCTTGAGGAGGCGGCGCACGGTCTGGATGAGCACCCCGGGCTTCACGGGCTTGGTGAGGAAGGCATCGGCGCCGCCCTTCCGCAGTAGATCCTCGTCGTGGGCGCGCCCGATGGTGGTGACCACGCACACCGGGATGTGCTGCGTCGCTGGGTTCTTCTTGAGGAAGCCGAGCACCTGCACGCCGTCCATCACGGGCATCTGCACGTCGAGCAGGATGAGGTCGGGGGCCTCGTCCACCGCGAGCTTGACCGCCTGCGCGCCATCCTTCGCGTGCACGAAGGCGTACGACAGGGGGCGCAAGATCTCTTCCTCGATGCGGCGGAACACCTCGGCGTCGTCGGCGATGAGCACCTTCCTGCGCCGGGCGCCGGCGATGGGGGCGGCGGGCGCCACCGCCTCGTGCA
This sequence comes from uncultured Myxococcales bacterium, assembly GCA_964580865.1. Taxonomy (GTDB): domain Bacteria; phylum Myxococcota; class UBA727; order UBA727; family VGSZ01; genus JACOUT01. The sequence goes on from CAZONM010000164.1 coordinate 2,881, forward strand.
CCGCCTCGCCCACGGCGGCGTCGTCGTTGAGCTCCGCGTGCGCGCGCAGCACCACGCGCCCGCGCACCAGCTCGGCCACTTGCGCGGTCAACAGCACGCCCACGCCCGCGGCGCGCGCGTGCGTTGCGAGCGTCTCGGCGCGCTCCACCACGCTGCCCGCGATCTGCATGGGGCCGTCGTCGTCGGCGGTGGCCAGAGCCGTGCCCGTGGCCACGCCGATGTGCGATGAGATCTTCTGCGTGGGATCGCGCGCCAGATCGTCGAGCAGCTTCTGCACGCCCAGGGAGCACAACACCGCGCGCGGCACGTCCTCGGGGTCGGCCTCGCCGGTGCCAAACGCGAGCACGAACGAGTCGGGACCGCGCCGCACCACCACGCCGCGCTCGCGCTGCGCCATGACCTCGAGCTCGCGGAAGAAGAGGTTCTTCAAGCGGTTGATGGCGAACGCGCCCATGGGCACGTTGGAGATGCGCCCGGCGAGCGCGCCCCAGCCGGGCAGCAGTCCCACCAGCACCGTGATGAAGCGCCGATCGCCGTGCAGCACGCCCGAGAGCTCGGCGGCGTCGAGCAGCGCGCCGCCGTCGCTCGGCTCGATCGCCGCCGAATCGAGCGCGTCGCCGAGCGCCGACGGGCGCACCAAGCGCGTGGCCGCTCCGCTGTCGAGCGTGCGCGTGCCGTCGAGGGCGCCGGCCCCCGCTGCCGTGGCCTCGTCGCCGAGCGCGCGCCCCTCGCCGGTATCGCCGATGCCGTGGATCGACACCGCGCGCGGCGTGAGGTCGCGCACGCGCTCGGCGATGTGCTGGCCCGCGACGGTCTCCACCAGCTCGCGCACCTCGCCCTCCACGGGTCCGCTCGCGTCGAGGAACGCGCGCAGGGCGGTCGCCAGCTCGGCGCCACGGGGGAAGCGCGCCTCGCGCGTGATGGCCAGGGCGCGCGCCACCACCGCGTCGAGGGCCGCGGGCACGTCGGGTTGGTGCGAGGAGGGCGCGGCGAACTCGCCCGCCAGGATGCGCTGAAAGACGTCGATGGGGTTGGCGCCGCTCGCGAACATCGTGCGGCCCGCCAACAGCTCCCACAGCACGATGCCGAGCGAGAACAGGTCGCTCCTGCCGTCGAGGTCCTCGCCGAGGAGTTGCTCGGGCGACATGTAGCGGATCTTGCCCTTGAGCTTGTCGCCCTGGGTCTCGTGGTGCTGATTCGACGCCACCGCCACGCCAAAGTCGACGACCTTCACGAGCCCGTCGGCGCGCACCATGATGTTCTGCGGGCTCACGTCGCGGTGCACGATGGAGAGCGAGCGCCCGGTCTCGTCGACGGCATGGTGCGCGTAGTCGAGGCCCAGCGCGGCGTCGCGGATGAGCGCGGCGGCCACCCGCGGCGTGATGCGCGTGCCCACGCGCGCGCACGCGCGGCGCAGCGCCGCGAGGTCGATGCCGCCGATGTACTCCATGGCGATGAAGTGCACGCCGCGCACCAGGCCGACCTCGAAGATCTGCACGACGTTCGGGTGGCTGAGCTGCGCGGCCACGCGCGCCTCGTCCAGGAACTGCTCGAGCGACTCGTGGTCGTCGGCCAGCTCCGGGCGCAGCGTCTTGACGATGGCGAGGCGCGAGATGCCCTTGCCCTGCTGGCCCATGCGTTGGCGCGCGAGGAAGATCTCGCCCATGCCGCCGATGGCCAGGCGACGGATCACCTCGTAGCGATCGAGCAGGACCAGGGGCTCAGCCACACCTGCGGTATACCGCGGGCACCGGCGCGATGTCGCCGCGGCCGCGCACGGTGGCGGGCTGGAGCGCCGTTGGCAGGTCCTCGATGTCGTCGGGCGTGGCGCTGTCTGCACTGGCGCTGTCGGCGTTGGCGCTGTCGGCGCTAGCGTCGTTGACCGTGGTGTCGTGCGCGGTGGGAGCCGCCCGCGCCGCGGTGGCGGCAGGACCGACCTCGTGCGCGCAGTCCCGCACCAGCTGCGCGAGGTCGCGCTCGTCGGGCCACCCGAGGTCGTCGAGGGCGTCGCACAGCGCGCGCGACAGCGCGCGCGCCGAGGCGTAACGCGCGCCGCGATCGCTCGTGGTGGCGCGCGCGATGATGGCGTCGAAGGGGCCGCGCGCGAGCTCGGGGCGCACGTCCTTGAGCGGCGGCACCACCGCCGCCGCGCTCGCGTCGCCGACGTCGGTGGCGCTGCGCCCCGCGAACAGCCGCCGGCCCGCCAGCATCTCCCACAGCATCACGCCCACGGCGTAGAGGTCGGTACACGCGTCGGGCCGCTCGCCGCGCGCCTGCTCCGGCGACATGTAGCCCAGGTGCCCCACGACACCCGTGAAACCGCCGCAGCCGCTGTTGGTGCTCTCCTGCTGGTTGCGCGCCCACGCTACGCCGAAGTCGGTGACCTTCACCTGGCCCGTGCGCGCCACCAGCACGTTGGCGGGCGCCAGGTCGCGGTGCACCAGGCGCAGCGGCCGGCCGCGCACGTCGGTGGCGTCGACGTGGGCGTAGCCGATGGCCTCGACGATCTCGCGCGCCACGTACAGCGCTACGGCGGGCGGCAGGTGCCGGCCCGCGCGCCGCAGCCGCCGCATGAGCGCGGACAGCGTGATGCCGTCGACCAGCTCCATGCACAGGAACCAACGCTCACCCTCGCGCCCGAAGTCGAGCACCTGCACGATGTTCTTGTGGAGCAGGAGCGCCGACACCTCGGCCTCGCGGCGGAACGCGTCGACGAACGCGGGCTGCGCCGCCAGGTGCTCGTGGATGAGCTTCACCGCCACCGGGCGCACGAAGCCGCCCTCGGGGCAGTAGGTCGCTTGCCAGACGCGCCCCATGCCGCCCTCGCCGAGCACGCGCTCGAGGCGGTACTTGGCGAACAGGTCGTGTGCGCGCGCGGCGGCCGCGGCCTGGAAGAACATGACCTTCACCACCGCCACCGCGCGTGCCACGGCGCCCGTGAACGCCAGCATGAACACCGCGCGCGTGAGCTGCGAGGCCCAGTCGAGCGGTGCGTCGGCCACCGTGGCCTCGTCGAGGGCGGGACGCAGGAGCAGGGCGTAGTCGCCGAGCCAAAAGAGCGCGCCGAGCGCTCCGGTGATGAGCACCATGGGCGGCCGCAGGTGGAACGACACCGCGCCCACCACCAGGCAGTAGAGGATGGGCACGAGGAACGACGAGGCGGCCACCAAGGGTCCGCGCGTCAGCTGGACGATGGACGCGGCCACCACCGGCAAGAGCGCCACCACCACCATGTTGAAGCGCGGTGACTTGGTGTCGTCGAGGACCAGGGGCAGCGCCATGCCGCAGAGCGCAAACGCCAGGTAGCCAACCGCGGCCCCCGGGGCCACCAGCAGCTGGATGGCGACGGCGGGCAGGAGCAGCTTGGCCATCAACGGCATGGCCCGCAGGAAGCGCTGGCGCGTCTTCTCCACCTCAGCGTCGAGGAATTGGGAGAGGCGCGCGTCCATGGGCTGGTTTTCGGCGCCGAGCGCCGACGGGCGCGCGTTGACGGGCGATCCCGCTCATCGACCGATGGTCGCGGCGCGGACGTCGAGGGCCGCGCGCGCCTGTTCGCCTACCGGGGCGCGCCCCGAGCGCGGGCATCGGTCGGAGATCGGACCCGTGAGCTCAGATGGCGCTGCCGCCGCGCTCGCCGGTGCGAATGCGGATGCACTCGTCGAGCGGCATGACGAAGATCTTGCCGTCGCCCACGGCGCCGCCGCCCTCGGTGCGGGCGGCGCGCAGGATGGCGTCGATGGTGGGCTCCACGTACTTGTCGTTGACGCCCACCATGATGCGCGTCTTCGGGATCATGCGCGGGCGCACGGCCTGCCCGCGGAACAGCTCCACCTCGCCGTGCTGGGCCCCGTGGCCCTCCACGGCGTCGACGGTGATGCGGTAGTTGTCGTCTTCGTCGAGCGCCTTCTGCAGCTCCTCTTGGACCGCGTCGAGGCGCTCGGGTCGGATGACGGCGACGATCAGCTTCATCGTTCGATCCCTGTGCGAGCCGTGCTCAGCTCTCGAGATGGTAGCCGCGCTCACCGTGAATGGCGATGTCGAGCCCGTCGCGCTCGGTCTGCTCGGTGACGCGCAGACCGAAGGCCTTCTTGACGACGAGCCCGAGGGCCAACGTCATGAGCGCGCAGTAGCCGATGGAGACGCCCACGCCCACCAGTTGCTTGCCGAGCTGCGCGAACGACCCCTGCAGCAGGCCGGCCGCCGGCGTGAAGCAGAACACGCCCACGAGCACGGCGCCCACCACGCCGCCGACGCCGTGGACAGCGAAGGCGTCGAGGCTGTCGTCGAGCTTGGTCTTGTTCTTCTGCTGCACCGCCACGTAGCAGACCAGCGCCGCGACGGCCCCGAGCGCGAGCGCGTTCACGGGCAGCACATGTCCGGCTGCGGGCGTGATGGCCACGAGGCCGGCCACGATGCCCGAGGCGAAGCCGACGCTGGTGGCCTTACCTTGGTGCACGCGCTCCACCACCATCCAGGTGAGCGCGGCGGCCGCGGCCGCTGCCTGCGTGGTGGTGAAGGCGAGCCCCGCCACGGCGCCCGACACCGGCGCCTCCACGGCCACGGCCGAGCCCGCGTTGAAGCCGAACCAGCCGAACCACAGGAGGCCCGCGCCCGTGAGCGTGAACGCCAGGTTGTTCGGCACAATGGCGTGGCCGCCGCCGGGGCGGTGATCGCGCCGAGGACCGATGAGGATTGCCAAGACCAGCGCCGAGATGCCGGCGGCGATGTGCACCACGGTGCCGCCGGCGAAGTCGAGCACCCCGAGCTTGAACAGCCAGCCGTCAGAGGCCCACACCCAGTGCGCGAGCGGGCAATAGACCAGCGTGCTCCACAGCACGATGAACACGAGGTACGAGCGCAGCTTCATGCGCTCGGCGATGGCGCCGGAGATGAGCGCGGGCGTGATGATGGCGAACTTGCCCTGGAACATCACGAACACCAGCTCGGGGATGCCCTTGTCGGCGAACAGGCGCGTGTGTGGCACGCCGGCGAGCCCGAGCAGCGACGTGTCGAACCCGATGACGCCGCCCCGGCTCGTGCCGAACGACAGGCAGTAGCCGACGAGCACCCACTGCACGCCGATGACGGCCATGGCGACGAAGCTGTGCATCATGGTGGCGAGCACGTTCTTCTTGCGCACCATGCCGCCGTAGAAGAGCGCCAGCCCCGGCACCATCAACAGCACCAGCGCCGAGCTCGCCAGCATCCACGCGGTGCTGCCGGAGTCGATGGTCGCCTGCACGTTTCCTTGCACGCCGCCCCCGTCGTGATGAACGCGCGCTGCTGTGAAAAAAAACGCGCGCGCCCGCAAGGGGGCGCGCGCGGCTCTTACCGACCCCGTACACGCGGGGCGAGGAGGCTACTTGCCCTTCTTCTTCTTGGTGGCGTCCTTCACCTCGCTGGCGGCCTTGGCGCGCGCCTCGGTGACGACGAGGGCGGCCTTGGCCTGCGCCCACACGGCGGTGTGGCCCGCGGCCTTGAGCTTGTCGCGCACGGCCACGGCGTCGGCGCCGTTGTCGCAGTAGAGGACCACGCCCTTGGCCTTGTCGCCGCCCGTGAGCTTGTCGAAGTCGGCCTTCTTCGCGTCCCAGTCGGCGGCCGGGATGTTGGTGGCGGTGGCCAGCATGTCGGTGGCCTTGTCGGCGGCGCGCACGTCGATGAGCAGGGCGCCCTCGGCGAGCTTGGTGTTGGTCGCCACAGCGTCGTCGAGCGACTGGGCCAGCTTGGCGGCGGCGTCGGCCTCGGCGGCGGCCTTCTCGGCGGCGGCCTTCTCGGCGGCAGCCTTCTCCTCCGCCTCCTTGGCGGCCTTGTCAGCGTCGGCGGCGGCGGCGTTGACGTCGCCGGCGAGGTTCTTCGCCTGCGCGCACGCGAGCGTGGCGCTAGCGAGCAGGAAACAGGCTGCGATGTTCTTCATGAGATCCTCCTGGGCCGGTGATACCGCCGACCGGTCGCGCGGAGCAATCGCCTCCGGCAGGCAACGCCGCGCTCAAGACGGCAGGAGCCGCCGGTGGAAGCGCGGGGGACGTCGGTCCACGCGCCGCTCGACGACGTGCGCCAAGCGCAACAGGAGCGCCTCGGCCCAGGGGCGACCGGTGAGCATGAGGCCGATGGGCAGGCCGTGCTCGTCGTAGCCCGCGGGGACGGAGATGGACGGCAGGCCGAGGAAGTTGCCGAGGCGCACGTACCGCATGGTCTTGTCGAGGGTGGGCAGGTCGCTGGCCCCCACCGCGAGGGCGTCCTTGGCGTACCGGGGCGCGGTCAGCGCGCAGGTAGGCGTGGCGATGACGTCGACGCGTTCGAAGATGGCGGCGAACCGCTCGGTGAACAGGCCGCGGATGCGCTGCGCGTGCACGTAGTCGGCGGCGGTGAAGCGCTCGGCCAGGGCCAGCACCAGGCGCACCGGCAGGCCGTAGTCCCGTCGACGGTGCGCGAGGGTGGCGCGCTGGCCCGCCAGCATCTCGGACGCGATGGTCACGAGGTGCGCGTTCTGCATGCGCTGCAACTCGGGCACCTCGAAGTCGACGACGACCGCGCCGGCCTCCGTGAGGTGGCCGAGGGCCGCGCGGCACGTCGCCACCACGGGCGCGTCGGCGTCGTCGAACCAGGGCGTCCACACGCCCACGCGCAGGCCCGCGAGCTTGCCGCCCTTCAGGTCGTCGACGACGACGTCGGGCTGGCGCAGGGTGTTTGCGTCCTGCGGGTCGCGGCCCGCCATGACGGCGTAGCCGATGGCGGCGTCGGCCACGGTGGCGCCGATGGGCCCGATGTGGCCCACGCTCCAGCACAAGGGCGCGGCACCGTGCTCGCTCACGCGCCCGAAGGTCGGCTTGAGGCCAACCACGCCGCAGTGCGACGCCGGGATGCGAATCGAGCCGCCGCCGTCGGCGCCGAGGCCGAACGGTGACAGGCCCGCGGCCACCGCCGCCGCCGTGCCCGCCGACGAGCCGCCGGTCTCGTGCGCGGGGTCGTAGGGGTTCCTGCATGCGCCGTGGTGCGGGTTATAGCCCTCAGGCGTGAGCCCGAGCTCGGGCATGTTGGTCTTGCCGAACAGGAGCGCGCCCGTGGCGCGCAGGCGCGCCACGCTCGCGGCGTCGCGCGCGGCGGGGGCGCCGCCGTGCACCTTGGTGCCCGCGGTGGTCGGGTAGGGCACCATGTCGACCTCGTCCTTGACGGCCACGGGCACGCCGTCCATGGGCGAGAGCGGCGCCTTGCGCTCGTGGCGGGCCTTCGACTCGCGCGCCTGGCGCATCAGGTCGTCGGCCTGGTGCGCGATCATGATGCCGAGCGGCGGGTCGTGGCGGTCGAGCTCGCCGAGCACCGCCATCAAGCGCTCGGCCACCTGCACGGGATCGCTCCTGCCCTCGCGGTAGGCGCGCGCGAAGTCGGCGACGCTCTCGAAGGCGAAGCCCGGGCCGGCCTCGGCGGCGTCGACGATGGGCGCGAGGGCCGGCGCCGTGCCCGTCCACGCGCCGATGGGCAGCACCGGCAGCGGCGCGAGCGGCGCGTCGATGGGCTCACGGCGCAGCTCGGCGAAGCCCTGATCGTTGAGCGTCTTGTCGCGCAGCGCGTTGCCGATGGGGCTCTCGAGCGCGGCGATGGCGGCCCGGAAGGCGTTGCCGGAGAGGCGCGGCGCCTTGAGGGGCGTTCGGTGGTAGCTCATGCGGCCTTCTACCTCGAAAGCCGGCCGCGACGCGCCGCGCGCTTGACCATACTGACTGGTCAGTCTAGGAGCGCGACGCACCATACTGACCAGTCAGTACGGAGGTCCCATGGCCGCCCGCCGCACGCGTAGCCGCGCCCCCGCCCGACCACCGAAGCCCGCGCCACGCGCCCGCGCGCGCGACGACGCGGCCGAGGTGAAGCCCGACGAGCGCCTGCGCCGCGCCGCCTTCCAGTGCTTCGCCGAGGGCGGCTTTCACGAGACCACCGTCGACGACATCTGCAGGAAGGCCGGCGTCTCGAAGGGCGCGTTCTACTGGCACTTCGAGTCGAAGGAGCAGGTCTTCGTCCAGATCCTCGAGGTGTGGGCCAGAGAGGTCGAGGGCGAGATCATCAAGCAGTTCCACGAGGCGCTCGGCGATCAAAACCCGGTGCCCGCGCTGTTGATGGCGCTCGGGCGCGAGGGGCGGCGCGGGCGGCGCCTCCTGCCCGTGTGGCTCGACGCGCTGGTGCAGTCGCAGCGGCACCCCGAGCTCAAGCACGCCATGCGCGACTTCCTGCAGCGCCTGCGGCGCGCGCTCACCCAGGTGCTCGAGCCCGCCTTCGCGCCCTTCTACGGGCCGCGCGACATCGAGACCATCGCTGGCCTGTTCCTGTCGTCGTTCATCGGCTCGATCGCGCAGCAGATGGCCGACCCCGAGCACGACATCTACGACGAGCACAGCCGCACCCTCCTCGTCACCGTCGACCACTTCGCGCGCCTGTTGCAGCAGGAGCGCGACCCGGGAGCCACGCCATGACCACCACCCGCACCGCCGAGCCCAGCCCGATCTCCCCGCACGACGACGTGGCCGGGCCCGTCGACGTGAACGCCTCGCTCGACGCGCTGCGCGCCCGCGCCCAGGCGCGCCTGGCGGCGCGGGCGCGCCCCGCGCTGGTCTCGGCCGTGCTCGGCGGCGAGCGCACGCTCGCGTTCAGCTTCGCCGGGCAGGGCAGCGCCTACGTCGACGAGCTGGCCGAGCTCTGGGGCGGGGGCGGTGCGCCGCGCGCGCTGCTCGACGCTTGCCTGGCGGCCATCGCCGACGAGGTCGCGCGCCTCGACCCCGTCGATGCCGGCCGCTCATGCGGCGCGCTCGACGTGGCGCGCTGGCTCACGGGACCGCGCCCCGACGAGGCCACGCTGGCGCGCGCCGCGGTGTCGGCGCCGCTCGTGTTCATCACGCAGCAGGCACGCCTGGAGCAGCTCTTGGCCCAGGGCGTCGACGAGCTGTTCGCGCTGCCCGAGGAGCGCCGCCCGCTGGTGGTCGGCCACAGCCAGGGCCTCTTGGGCGCATTCGCGTGCTCCCTGGCCTGGGGCAGGCCCATCGACGAGCGCGCCAGCGTGGCGCGTGAGCTGGCGCGTGTCGCCGTGCGCCTGGGCTGCGCCATGGAGAGCCACGTCGTGCCCGCGGCGTCGCTGGCGGCCGCGCGCACGAGCCTCGACGAGACTGGCGCCGTGCCCACGTGCATGGCCGCGGTGGGCGGCCTGCATGCCGAGGAGCTGCGCGCCGCTATCGACGAGCACGCTCTCGACGTCACGGTGGCGATCGAAAGCGCGCCCACGCACCACACGGTGGCCGGCGCGCCCGACGCGCTCGAGGCGCTGCGCGTGGCGCTCGCGCAACGCGCG
>CAZONM010000165.1:0-12133 GCA_964580865.1 uncultured Myxococcales bacterium
GCCTGGCGCGCGCCGGTGTGCGCGCGGCGCGCGTGGGGCTGCCGCCCGAGCGCAGCGCCGACGTGGTGCTGGTGGACGCGCCCTGCTCTGCGCTGGGCCCGCTGCGGCGCTCGCCCGACCTGCGCTTCACCCTCACGCCCGCGGCCCTCGACGCCTACCACGCGCGACAGGCGGCCCTGGTGGCCCACGGCGCGCGCTACCTGCGCCCTGGCGGGCGCCTCGTGTACGCCACCTGCACGGTGCTGCCCGACGAGAACCAAGCGGTGGTGGGGCGCAGCGGCCTGCCGCTCGTCGAGGAGCGCACGTTGCTGCCGCACGTGGAGGGCTGTGACGGCTTCTTCGTCAGCGTGCGTGCCAGCGGGTCGTGAGGGTGCTATCGCCGGCGCCCGATGGCGTGGCTGGCGCGGCTGATCGTTCGCTTGCGGTACGTGGTGGTCGCCGGGTACGCCGTCGTCGCCGTGGTGTGCGCGAGCTTCGGCGCCGGCGTGCTCGCCGAGCTCAAGCCCGGCGGCTTCCGCGACCCCGGCGCCGAGTCCACCATCGCGGCCGAGCGCGCGCGTCACTTCGTCAGCGGCGACCTGGTGGTGGTCTATCGCGCCAAGAGCGGCACCGTCGACGACGTGGAGGGCTGGGCCGCGCTGGTGCCCGCGCTCGCCCGCGCCGAGCAAGATCCGTCGGTGGAGAAGGTGGTGTCGTTCTTCTCGACCGGCGCGCCGTGGCTGCTGTCGAAGGACCGCACCGCCACGGTGGCGCTCGTCAGCCTGCGCGGCAACGACCTCGAGAAGGTCGCGGCCTCACAGCGCTTGCAGAGCGTCATGGCGGCCGAGGGCTTCACCCTCGTGCGCGGCGGCTACGCGCCGGTGTTCGACGCCATCACCACCACGGTGGAGCACGACCTGCGCCGCGCCGAGCTGTGGGCCATGCCGCTCACGCTCGTGCTCTTGCTCCTGCTGTTTCGCTCGCTGATCTCGGCCGCGCTGCCCGTGATCCTGGGCGGCGTGGCCGTGTCGATCACGCTCGCCATCCTGCGCGCCCTCGATTACGTCGGCGAGGTCACGATCTACGCCGCCAACGTGGCCACCATCCTGGGCCTCGGCCTGGCCATCGACTACGCGCTGTTCGTGCTCATGCGCTACCGCGAGGAGCTGCCGCGCGTGGGCGAGCGTCGCGCCGTAGTGCGCGCCATGGCGACCGCGGGCACGGCGGTGGCGTTCTCCGGCGCCACCGTCGCCGTCAGCCTGTGCGGGCTGTTCTTGTTCCCGCACGGCATGCTGCGCTCGGTGGCCGTGGGCGGCATCGCGGTCACTCTCGCCACCGTCGTGCTCGCCACCACGCTCCTGCCGGCGCTGCTCGCGCTCCTCGGGCACCGCATCGACGCGCTCAAGATCCCGTTCGGCCTGCCCTTGCCCGACGAGCGCGACGACGCGGTGCTCGAGCACGGCATGTGGCCGCGCATCGCGCGCCTGGTGATGGCGCGCCCCGTGCTGGTGGGCGCCGCCGTGGTCCTGGTGCTGGCGGCATGCGCGCTGCCGTTTTCGCGCTTCTCGCCGTCCATCGCCGACGCGCGCGCGCTGCCGCGCGGCATGGAGGCGCGCGAGAGCCACGAGCTCGTGGAGCGCGACTTCGTGCCACACCTGGGGACGCCGCACGAGGTCGTGGTGACGTGGCCCCGCGCCACCGTCGGCGCCGACGAGCTGCGCGCGCTGCTCGCGTACGCGCGGCGCCTCAAGAGCGTGCCGGGCGTGGCGCTGGTGACCACGCCCGAGGACGCGTTCCCCGGCGAGCCCGAGCGCGCCGTGGCCGCCATGATCGGGGACGACGAGGCCGGCGCCGCCGTGCGCGGGCTGTTCCTCCACGGCGACAGCGCGCGCCTGGCGGTGCTGTCGCAGTACCAAGTCGACGACGACGGTGCCCTCGAGCAGCTCGCGCTGTTGCGCGCGGTGCCTCCGCCGCCCGGCGCGCGCGTGCTGGTGGGCGGCCAGAGCGCCTGGGTGGCCGACGTGCGCGACGCGCTGCTGCGCTACACGCCGCGCATGGTGCTGTTCATCGCCGTGGCCATGGTGGTGGTGCTCTTGGGCCTGTTCCGCTCGGTGGTGTTGCCGCTCAAGGCCGTGGCGATGAACCTCATGTCGCTCACGGCCAGCTTCGGCGCCATCGTGTGGATCTTCCAAGACGGGCGCTTCACCGGGCTCTTGCAGTACGAGCCCCTCGCCACCACCGAGTCCACGGTGCCCGTGCTCATGTTCGCCATCGTGTTCGGCCTGTCCATGGACTACGAGGTGCTGTTGCTCTCGCGCATCCGCGAGGAGTACCTGGCCACGGGCGACAACACGCGCGCGGTCGAGCGCGGGCTGGCGCGCACCGGGCGCCTCATCACCAGCGGCGCGCTCTTGCTCGTCACGGTGGTCTTGTGCTTCGCCACCTCGCGCCTGGTGCTGATCAAGACGCTGGCCGTGGGCATCTCGTTCGCCGTGCTGCTCGACGCCACCATCGTGCGCTCGCTGTTGGTGCCCGCCACCATGCGCCTGCTCGGGCGCTACAACTGGTGGGCGCCGGGTTTTTTGCGCAGGCTGTGGGACTGAGGGCTACGAGGCCTTCTCGGGGGGACCGTTCGCCGGTGCGGCGTTCGCGGCCGCGTCGGTGGCGGATGGCGCCGCGTCCGCGCTCGACGGCAGCGGCAGGGACGGCTGCTCCTCGGGCGGCACCGGCACGGGCGCGCCGCGGCGCGCCGCGTCTTGCGCCATGACGGCCTGCAGCTCGGCGCGCGAGTCCTTCGCCGCCTGGATGAGCGCGGCCTGGTCGTGGTGCACCAGGTGCTGGCGCCGCAGGATGTCGTGGTCGGCGCGCTGGAAGGTGTCGGCGATGGCCTGCGCGTCGTCGCGTGTGGAGCCGAGCGACACCAGCACCTCCTCGGCCATCTTGAGCGCCGACCAGAAGGTCTCGCGGTTGAGCGTCTCGATGCCGAGGTCCATCAAGCGATAGGCGTGGTCGCGGTTGCGCGCGCGCGCGAAGATCGGCAGGCCCGGGAAGGCGCGCTTGACGACGGCGGCGGTGCGCACGCTGGCCTCGACGTCGTCGATGGCGAGCACGAAGGCGCGCGCTTGATCGGCGCGCGCGGCGCGCAGGAGATCGAGGCGCGAGGCGTCGCCGTAGTAGGCCTTGTTGCCGAACTTGCGCACGAAGTCGATGTGCTCGGGCGAGGCGTCGAGCGCCGTGTAGCGGTGGCCGGCGGCGCCCAAGACGCGCGCCACGATCTGCCCATAGCGCCCGAAGCCGGCCACGATCACCGGGTGGTTGGCGTCGTCGAGGGCGTCGAAGGCGCGCGCGTCCTTGTGGGCCAGGAGCGCGAGCGCGCGGTCGGCGATCACCATGGCCAGCGGCGTCGCCGCCATCGACGTCGACACGATGACCACCAAGAGGTCCACCAGGGCGGCGTCGAGCACGCCCGCGTTGGCGGCCACCGCGAACAGGACGAAGCCGAACTCGCCGCCCTGCGACAGGGCCACGGCGGTCAGCGTGCGACCGCGCGTGTCCCAGTTCGCCAGGCGCCCGATGACCAACAGCACGACGACCTTGATCGCCATGAGCCCGAGCACGCCGCCCACCACCGCGACGGGACGATCGACGAACAGGTGCACGTCGACCATCATGCCGATGGCCATGAAGAACAGGCCGAGCAACAGGCCCTTGAAGGGCTCCACGTTGGCCTCGAGCTCGTGGCGATATTCGGAGTCGGCGAGCAACAGGCCGGCGAGGAAGGCGCCCATGCCCATGGACAGGCCTACCAGCGACATCAGCGCGCCCGTGCCCACCACGATGAGCAGCGCCAGCGCCACGTTGACCTCGTGCGCGTGCGCGGCGGCGATGGCGCGAAAGAGCGGACGGGTGACGTAGCGGCCGCCCACCACGACGAGCGCGATGAGGCCGGCGGCCTTGAGCACGGCGAGCGCGCTCTCGCCCACGCTCATGCTGCCGGTGCCAGACAAGAGCGGCATGATCGCGAGCATGGGGATGACAGCGATGTCCTGGAACAGCAGCATGGCGAAGCCGGCCCGACCCGCGGGCGCATGTGCCTGCCCGCGCTCGGCCAAGAGCTGCATGGCGATGGCCGTCGACGACAAGGCCAAGCCCAGACCGGTCACCACCGCGCCCGTGAGCGGCACGCCCAGCGCCAGCGCCCCGCCCGTCACCAGCGCCGCCGAGGCGATCACCTGGGCGGTGCCGAGCCCGAAGACGTCCTTGCGCAGCTCCCACAACCGCCGCGGCTCGAGCTCGAGGCCCACCAGGAACAAGAAGAACACGACGCCGAGCTCGGCGAAGTGCAGGATGTTCTCGCCGTCGTCGACGAAGCCCAGGGCATGGGGGCCCACGACGACGCCGGCCACCAGGTAGCCGAGGATGGCGCCGAGCTTGAAGCGCTTGAACACCGGCACGGCGATGCACGCCGCCACCAGGAGCACGATTGCCTGTTCTAGGAGGGACACGACTACCCCGTTCCAACAGCGCATCACATCCGGCAAGGTGACGCGCAACCACCGCTGACGACCGCACGATGGACGGCTCCCCGAACCACCCCACCGCCACCGCGCGCGCCTCGCTGCTCGAGGTGGCGCACGGCGCCTTCGAGCACCGGCTGGCGCGCGTGGCGCTGGTGGTGCTGGTGGTGCTGTCGCTGGTGCCGCTCGACGGCGTGGCCGACGCCGTGCTTCGCCCGGTGTTCATCGTGGTCTTCGGCGGCGAGCTGGTGGTGCGGTGGGCCTGGTGGCGCGCGCGCCCGGCTGCGCTCGGCGCGGTGCAGATGGCGCTGGTGGCCGCCGACGTGGTCGCCTTTGTCAGCTTCTTGCCCATCGACGCGCTGGTGGGCGAGGAGCGGGCGCAGCTCTTGGCGCTGTTGCGCCTGACGCGCCTGTTGATGCTCTTGCGCTTCGCGCGCGCGTTGGCGCTCGATATCTACGCCATCGTCACGCGGCGCGAGCAGCTGCAACAGTTCGGCCTGGTCACGGGTGCGGTGCTGTTCTTGGCCTTCGTCAGCGCCGCCATCCTCACGCAGCTGGCCATCCCCCACGACGTCGACGACGCCAGCTCGTTCGTCGAGCAGCTGTGGTGGTCGTTTCGCCAGATCGAGAGCCCCGACAACCTGGTGCGCTCGCCCAGGGTCAACCTGGTGGTGCTGGCGCTGTCGCTCGGGCTCACCATCACCGGCGTGTTCGTCATCTCGTTCGTCATCGGCATCGGCACCAACGTGGTCGACCAGGTGGTGGCGGCCGAGCGCCGTCGGCCGCTGTCGTACCGCGGCCACACGGTGGTGAGCGGGCCCGTCCACGGCAGCGAGGTGCTGATCCGCGAGTACGTGCGCATCTACGCCAAGAACCGTCAGATCCCCGCGCCCGAACGTCTGCTCACCTGGCTCAAGCACTCGAACCCGCTGCGCACCGCCAAGCAGTTCCCCCGCGTGGCGCTGCTCGGCCGCAAGGCGGAGCCGCCGCCATTCTTGTGGGAGCCGCTCATGCGCTGGGTGGCGTACCGCGAAGGCGACCCCGCCGAGCCGGCGTCGCTCGATCGCGTGGGCGCCGCGCGCGCCAAGCGCGCCATCCTGCTCGCGCGCGAGGAGCTGGTGCACGAGGCCGACGCGGTGAACATCGCCACCTTGGCCGCCTTCCGCGCCAAGAACCGCGAGGCCCACGTCTTCGTCGAGGTCACCGACTCGGACGCGGTGCCGCTGGTCAAGCAAGTGGGCGGCAAGGGCACCTTCGCGCTCGACATGCCGCGACTCCTCGGCATGTTGATGTGCCAGCACCTGCTCACGCCCGGCATGCAGCGCCTCTACCACGACCTGCTCACGGCCGACGGCAGCGAGCTGTACACCCACGTCTTCGTCGACGACGATGAGCGCGCCGCGCTGCGGCGCCATGCCAACGCCGCCAGCGCCGTGCCGTTCGATGCGCTCGCGCGCTTCGCGCTCGTGCGCCACGGCGTGCACCTCGTCGGCGTGCTGCTCGGCGAGCGCGAGGCCACGCGCGCGCCGTCGGGCGTGGTGCTGGTGGAGGGCCTGGTGCCCTGGCTCAACCCGCACGTCATCGCGCCCGACGAGGCCGCGCGGCTGGCAGCGCTCGGCGCCACGCCCGGCATGGTGCCGCTCACAAGCCTGCGCGGCGTCGTCGGCTTCGCCGAGAGCTACCTGCCGCTGCAGGCGGTGGGCGCCGACCTCGCGCACGGCGCCCACGGACACTTGGCCCCCGAGGCGCCGCCCGACGCCGCCGTGGAGGCGTTGCGCGCCGCCGCCACCTTCGACCTTCCCGCGCTGCGCCACGTGGCCATGATCGGCGCGTCCGACGCGTTGCCCTCGATGCTGCAGGAGCTCGCGCGCTACGTGCCCGGCGTGGCCGTGACCTTGTTCGTGTCGCAGCGCGACGGCGAGCGTGTGGCCCTGTCGCGGCGCCTCGAGCAGCTCGGCGTGGGCTTCGACGCGCGCGACCCCGTCCCCGGCACCAACGGCCGCACCTTCGCGCTCGAGCGTGGCGGGCGCATCACCATCTACTCGCACGACGGGCCCGACCTGTCGGGATTCGCCGCGCGTCTGCTGGCCGAGATCCCGCCCGTAGAGGCTGCGGTGTTTCTCTCCGAGCCCGAGGGCGACGAGCGCGACGCGCGCGTGGCCATGCGCATCCTGCGCTTCGCGCGCCTGCTCGAGGAGGGCAAGGTGCCGCGCGGCCCCTCGCTGCACGTGCTGGCGGAGTTCTTGTCGATCGAGAAGGGCGCACGCATCCAGGGCCACCTCGATCCGCGCACCTGCGGCTTCGCCGACGCGAGCTGCATGCGGCTCACGCTGGTGTCGACCGACACCATCAAGAACTACTTCATGGTGCACAGCGCGTTCGTGCCCGGCGTGGTCGACCTGTACGAGATGCTCTTGGAGGAGCGCGGGCAGGAGATCGTGCGCTACTCGTTCTCGCCCCCGAGCGGCGCCCCGCCCACCACCACCATCCGCGCGCTGCAGCGGGCGTTCACCCCCAATGGCGCTATCCCGTTCGCCGTGGAGCTCACCGACGAGCGGCTGTTCTTGGCGCCGCCCGCGTCACACCCCCTGCCCGTGGCGGAGATCCGAGGGGTGTACGCCATCGCGGATCAGACCTACGCGAGCCGGCTGGTGCAACGCGCTTGATCCCCGCGCATCCAACCCCTCGGTAACCCGGCGAGGACCACCATGGCCACCACGGCAGCAACCGACGCGACCTTCAACGACCTGGTGGAGAAGAACGCCATCGTGGTCATCGATTTCTGGGCGGAGTGGTGCGGGCCCTGCAAGCGCTTCGCGCCGGTGTTCGAGGCCGCCAGCGACAAGTACCCCGACGTGGTGTTCGCCAAGGTCGACACCGAGGCGGAGCCCGCGCTGGCGGGCGCCTTCGCCATCCGCTCCATCCCCACGTTGATGGTGTTCCGCGACCAGGTGTTGATCTTCCAGCAGGCGGGCTCGCTCCCGGCCGCCGCGCTCGACGAGCTCATCGCCAAGGTCAAGGAGCTCGACATGGACAAGGTGCGCGCGGAGATCGCGGCGCAGGAGCAGAAGCAGACGGGCGCGGCCTGACGATACCCCCACAACGCGGCGTCGGGCGTCGTTGCGCCCGCGAGGCGTCGGGCTACCCTGTGCCGATGCGCCAGTCGCCCCTCCCCCGTTTGGTCGGCGCCACGGTGCTCGCGCTCGCGCCCGCCTGTGCGCCCCCCGAGCTCTTCCCCCTCGGGTCCGACGAGGCGGACGACCGCGCCGTCGCCGACACGCCGGCCTCGTACCTGCTCGACGCGCTCGGCGAGAGCGAGCTGACGCTGGGCGAGCTGGTGGCGCGCGCGCCCGAAGAGCATGCGTTCGCCGCCCGCCCGGACCCCACGGCGCTCCTCACTGCCACCAGCGCGCTCGACGACGCGCGCGACGCCACGGGCACCGTCGCGCTGCGCGTGCTCAGCTACAACGTGGCGCTGCTCGACGCCCCCATCTTCTGGGTCATCCCCTACAAGCGCACGCCCACGCTCGACGAGCGGCGCGACCTGTTGCCGGAGCTGGTGTTCGCCACCGGCGCCGACGTCATCGGCCTGCAGGAGGTGTGGCGGCAGCAAGACGTCGACGCGTTCCTGGCGCGCGCCGAGCTCGACGGGTACCGGGGCCTCGTGCACGAGCGTAACGAGGGCAACGACGGCGTCATGGTGTTCGTGCGCGCCGACAAGATCGACGGTGACGCCGTGGTGGCTGAGCACCACGTGTACCAATCGCAAGACGGGCTCGAGTACTTCCCGGGCCCCGGCATCCGCCGCGGCTGGATGGAGGTGGCGTTCACGCACGTCGACGTGGGCCCCGTGCGCGTGTTCAACACGCACCTGCAGGCGTTCGTGGGCAGCTGGCACGGCCGCATGTTGCAGGCGCGCGAGCTCGGCATCGCCGCACGCACGCACGCGGCCGACGACGAGCTGGTCATCGTCACCGGCGACCTCAACGCCGGGCCCTACTACAGCGCGGCCACGTGGCAGCCCCCCGAGGGCGAGGCGCAGACGGAGTGGTTCCACAACACCATGAGCTACCCGCTGCTGCTCGCCTACGGCGGCCTCGTCGACGCCGCGGTCATGGGGCGCCCGACCGAGCTCGCGGCCAGCGACGTCACGCGCGGCGACACCGTGGTGAACGACGCCGCCGCGTCGACCCAGGTCCCGGGCGCGGTAGAGGGCTGGTGTGACGACACGCCCCGCGACACGTTCACCGCTACCGACTGCAACCGCCTCTACTTCCTGCAGTACGCGGGCACCGAGTACCCGGCGCGCCTCGACCACGTGCACGTGCGCGACCGCGCCGATCTGGTGGTGAGCGACGCGCGCGTGGTGTTCACTGACGAGGAGCGCTTCATCAACGTCGACATCGAGCCGAGCGATCACTACGGCGTCGAGGTGGAGCTCCTGCTGCGCGCGCCATAGTGCGCGGGCGGCGGCTCGGGCAAGGGCGGCGCGGGGAGGTCGTGGAAGCGCACGCGCCGGCGCTCGCCGAGCTCGACGACGGCGAAGCCCTTGGGCTCGCCCTGCTCGGCGTAGCTGGTGCGCTCGATGGACCCGGCGAAGACGATGGGCTGCCGCGTGCCGTCGGCGCGGGTGCGCCACACGACCTGGCGCCGGTGGATGTGGCCGCTCACGACCGCGTCGAAGCGCTCGGGCAGCGCGGCCAACGGGACGGTGTCGGCGCGGTTTCTGAAGGTGAAGTCGGCGGGCCCCACGGTGGCGCCCTCGAACGCCTCGTGCGCGAGCAACAGGTGCGCCACGGCGCGCACCGACGGCGCGGCATGCGCGGCCTCGAGCAGGCGCGCGCGGTCGCCGGTGAAGGGCACGCCGGTGACGGCCAGCGCGCCGCCGGCGAGCGCGAACACCTTCGTCGACGGCTGCGCGAACACGTGGAGGTTCGGGTGGCGCAGCAACAGCGACGGCGGCAGCACCGAGCGCTCGTGGTTGCCGGCGATGACGCCGAGCGGGATGCCGCCGTCGGCGAAGCGCGTCAGGCGCTGATAGACGCGGTCGACGATGGCCGGGGGCACGCGCGAGCGGAAGAACAGGTCGCCGCCGTGCAGCACCAGATCGGCGCGCGTGCTGGTGGCGAAGTCGAGCACGCGGTCGAGGTTGGCGAAGAAGTCCTCGCCGCGCCGGTGCCGCTCGACGCGCGGGCGCACGGGCAGGTCGAAGCCCAGGTGCGTGTCAGAGAGGAAGACCACGCGCACGGCGCGGTCACGTGGGCTTGCGCGCGCGCACCCCGACCATGCTGCCGCCGCCCTGCGCCAGCGCCAAGAGGCGCTGGAAGACGGTGAAGTCGCCGTCGGCGGCGAACACGCCGGCCTCGGCGTAGGCCTCGAGGTCGACGTCGAGGGCGGGGTCGAGCAGCTCGTGCAGCACCCACTCCTCGCAGTGGACGGCGACGTCGACCTCGTCGTCGGTGGCCTCGGGGAACAGGCCCGGGCGCGCCCCCTGCGACACCAGCGTCCAGCAGCCGACGCCGGGGATCGACACGAGGATGTTGCCGCCGATGGTGCCAATGGCAGCGACGTTCTTGATGCACACGGCCTCGACGCTGTCGATGAAGTCCTGCGTCTCCGAGAGCGGCTCTCGGCGATCTTCGATCTCGGCGTCGGACAGCTCGATCATCGCGTGGGAGGTGCGTGGTGGGCGCACGCGCCGGCCCCCGCGGGCCGGCGCCGCACCCGTGCGCTCAGTGGCCGATGGCCGCGGCGCGCTCGATGGCGTTGTAGGTCTGGCCGCCCGGCTTCAGCGCCATGAGCTTGCTGAAGGCGCGCTCGCCCTCGTCGATGCACATGGTGTCGCGCGGCGGCTGCGCGTTGCCCGACCAGCCCCAGCCCTCGTGGCGCATGGACTGCCGCAGGTAGTTGAACACGTCCCACGTGGCCGCCTTGAACTGCGGCGAGTGCTTCTGGCCCGCCGTCGACGCGAAGTACTGGCGGATCTCGGTGGCGTTGACGCGACCGCGGTCGGCCACGGCCACGCTCGAGAACAGCACGTTCATGATGGAGCTGATCATCTTCGACTGGTCGCGGTTGCCCTGCACCGTCGAGAAGTCGATGTTGTTGATCTTGGTGTAGTTGGCCGCGATCTTCTTGGCCGTGACGCCGAGCTTCTTCTCCTCGGAGGCCTCGAGGGTGCGCGGCGTGGCCGTGTTGTGCGTCTTGAAGAAGCCCTTGAGCTTGTTCTCGAGGGCGCGCCACTTCGTGGCGCTCACCTTGATGTAGTACTTCGACATGTTCGAGGTGTCGACGCGCCCGCGGATCTCCGTGCCCACCAGCGTGACGAACGCCTGCTCGGCCGCCTGCTTGACCCCGCCGGTGATGTCGTTGCGCTTGAGCATCGCCTGCATGCCGTCCCAGGTGACGACGCGCTGGGTCTTCTTGAAGTTGTTCTTCTGCGGCCCCGCGGCCTCCGACTCTTGCAGCAGGTTGACGATGTTGACGGCCGCCTGGTTGATGGCGGGCATGGGCTTTCCGATCTTCGGCATGTGCGCTCCTCGGTGTGCTAGCCAGCATGACTGGTGCCGGCCAATGGTGGTGCGGTGATCGTTCGGTCGTTCGATCCGGGTGCCCATGGATAGCGCGATGGCGGGATCTTTGGCGCGCCGAGCCCGCGCCCTGGCGCGCGCCGTGGCGGAGCAGGCGCTGGCGCGCGTGCGCGCGGCCGCCGCGCTCACCGCCAGCGGCCGCGAGCGCATCGACCTGTGGCTCGGCGACGACGAGGAATTGACCGTGGCCGGTCGCCTCGACGATCTGCGGCGCCTGGATCGACTGCTCGGTCGTCGCCGCCTGCGCGCCGCGCTCGGCGCCGACCTGACGGCGGCGGTGGCGCGGGACCTGCGCCTCCTCGACGTCGAGGCGCGCCCCCTGCCCGCGGACCTGGCGGCGGTGGTGTCGCGCTACACGCGCAGCTCCACCAGCGCGGCCATGCTGCGCGCCGCCCTCGCCCGTCGACGGACGCGCGGGGCCACGGTGGCCCAAGCCTTGCCGCTCGACCCGGCGCGCGCCTACGACGCCAGCGACAACGACCTGCTGCCCGCGTTGGTGGTGCGCGACGACGCGGTGCGCGCGCGCATGCTGACGGACATGTTGGTGCAGTGGCGCGCCTTGCGCAGGAGCCCCGAGCTGGCCGACCGCAAGCCCCAGGGCGACGACGACAACAGCCAAGGGCGCCTTACGACCTCGGGCGTGCTCGCGAGCCTCGAGCTGGCCGCGTTCGCGCAGCGCGCGTCCCTCGATGGCGCGGTAGGCGCGCTGGCGCGCCGCTGCGTGGCCAACGCGCCGCACCTCGCGCCGAGCACCATCTACCAGGCGAGCAACCTCACGCTCGCGCTCTTGGGCCGCGAGGGGCACGGCCTGCTCGGGCGCGCCTTTCTCCCGGTGTACGCGGCCGTGCACACCCTCTACTGCGCCGACACGCCGCCGCTGGTCGAGCGCTTCGTGCTCGACCAGCTTTGCGCCGGGTGGCCGCGCGCCCACGCCGTGGCACTCTTGGGCGCCGCCGTCGACGCGCTCGGCGCGCGCGGCGAGGAGCTCCCGCGCGCGATGCAGCGCCTGGCCCTCGTCGCGATGCGCCGCCGTCGCGCGGGAGAATG
>CAZONM010000166.1:0-12056 GCA_964580865.1 uncultured Myxococcales bacterium
CCCGGCTGGGGCGGCTGCGACGGCCGCCGGGGCAGTTGCGCGGGCGGCACGCCGCCCCCGAGGCCCGACGACATGTTGCGGCGCTGCCGCGGCGGCGGGCACGGCGCGCGCTCGCCGTGATACCCGGCGCGGATCGCCCACTCGATCTCGCGCGCCGGCGCCAACACCGTCTTGACCTTGAGGCCGGTGCGGAACGCCACCTCGTCGAGCGCGCCGATGTTGTTGGGGTCACTGGTGGCCACCGTCAGCGATCGGTCGTCGCGCCCGATGGGGATCATCTCGAGGCGCTCGCACAGCTCCACGGGGAGCGCCGCCAACAGCTCGTGCTGCAGCTTGATGTCGGTCAGCGAGACCAGCGCGACGTCGAGCTGGCGCGACAGCCCGCGCCACAGCATCATCTCATCGAGCACGTCCTGCTGGACCAGGATGTCGCCGAGCTTGCCGCCCCATTGGCGTTGGTGGGCGAGCGCCGCGTTGAGCTGCATCTCGTCGATCAGTCCGGCGCGGATCAACATGTCGCCCAGGCGCATGCGCGGCATCGCACGAGGCTACCTCCGCGCGGGCCGCCGGACCATTCTTGCGAAAACATGGCGCGCAACGAGGCGATTGGCGAAGCTGGCGCGGAAGGAGCGAACGCTTGGCGGTGTACACGGCCATGAGCGACGGCGCGCTGCGGGCCCTGGTGTCGGTCTACGACGACCAGGCGGAGCTGGTGCGCGCCGACGGGGTGCTCGCAGGCAGCATCAACACCACCTACCGCCTCGAGACCGATCGCGGCGCGTGGTTCCTGCGCATCAACGAAGGCAAGAGCACCGACGACGTCTTCGCCGAGCGCGCGGTCCTGCGCGCGCTGGCGCACGCACCCTTGGGCGGGGTCGTGGTCCCCACCATCATGCAGACGCGCATCGGCGGCTCGTTCTACCTGGTGGAGGAGCGCGCGACCGGCCCGGTGTGGGCAACCATGTTCGCCGAGCTGCCGGGGCGCGACGTGGCGGTGTTCGAGATCGACGAGCAGCGCGTGGCGCAGGTGGGGCGCTTCCTCGCACAGGCGCACCGCGCGTTGCGCGAGCTACGCCTGCGGCGCATCAACCCGTACGGACGCGCCACCGTCGAGCGCTTCGTCGCCGAGCTAAGCCGCTGCACGCAGACCGCGGAGCTGGCCGAGCGCCTCGGCCGCGAGCTGGCCGCCATCGCGCGGCGACGGCGCCTCCTGCCTCGTGGAGTCATCCACGGCGACCTGTTCCCCAACAACACCAAGTGGCAGCGCGAGCGCCTGGCGGCGGTCTTCGACTGGGAGATGGCCGGCACCGATCACCTGGTGCTCGACCTCGCGATCGCGGTGTGCGCCTGGTGCTGGCGGCCCACCGAGCGCGCCTTCGACGCCGCGCTGTGCCGCGCGCTGGTGCAGGGCTATCGCGCCGTGCGGCCGCTCGCGCCGAGCGAGCGCCGCGGGCTGTACGACGAGTGCCTGCTGGCCGCGCTGCGCTTCACCGCCTCCCGCGCGCGCGACTTCGAGCTGCCGCGGCCCGATCGCGCGGGCGCGGCGCGCGATCGGCTCGACTACCGGGACTTCCTCGCGCGCCTCGACGCGTTGCACACTGTCGGACGGCGCGGCTTCGCCACCATGGTGGGGTTGGCGCCCGCCGCGCGGGAGACGCCGTGATCGCCGTTGCCCTTGCCGTGGGAGCGCTCGTTTGCGCCGGGCCGTCACCCGAGGCGCTGGAGGTGAGCTGGCCTGCCGAGGGGCTCGGCACGGGGCGCGCCACGCTCCTCGAGGTGAAGGGCGCGCCCGCTCGACCGCCCATCGTCTCGCTCACGGGCTCCATGGGCGGCCGCGCGGTGGTCGCGTTCCCCGCGTCTGGCGATCGGCGTCGGTGGTTGGTGCTGGCGCCCGTGAGCATCGAGCAGAAGCGCACGACGGCGCCGCTGGTGCTCGACGCCACGCTGGAGGACGGCAGCGCGGTGGGCTGGCGCAAGCCTGCGCCCGTGATGCAGGCGCCGTACGACGAGCGCCACCTGACGGTGAGCAAGAAGTTCATCAAGCCCACCTTGGCGCAGCGCAAGCGCGCGGCGCGCGAGGCCAAGGCGCTCACCGCCGCGCTCGCCACCGCCACGCCCGAGCGTCTGTGGCGCGGCTCGTTCGCGCGGCCCACCGCCGGCGTCGAGACCTCGCCGTTTGGCACCAAGCGGACCTACAACGACAAGAAGAAGAGCCGCCACCTGGGCCTCGACCTCGACGGCGCGGTGGGCGCGCCCATCGTGGCCACCGCGCGCGGGCGCGTGGTGCTCGCCACGGAGCGCTTCTACTCGGGCGGCACCGTGGTGCTCGATCATGGCCAGTCCCTGTTCACCATGTACTTCCACATGTCGCGCATCGACGTCCGCGTGGGTGACGTCGTGGAGAAGGGGCAGGGGCTCGGCGCCGTGGGCGCCACGGGTCAGGTGACCGGCCCGCACCTGCACTTCTCGGTGCGCTTCGGCGAGCTCTATGTCGACCCGGCGCGACTCTTGGCGCTCGATCTGTCGGCCGACGCCGAGGACGCCCCCCCGCCCGTCAGCCGTCCGTGAGGCGCGGCAGCCCGTCCCAGAATTCGCCGGCGTCGAGCACGAGCAGCGACACGTCGCCGAGGTCGAGCACGTCGCCCGACACCAACGCGCCGTGGCCGTGCTTCTTGAGCTTGCGACCGTTGACCGCGACGCCGTTGGACGAACCGAGGTCCACCACCTGCAGCTGCTGCTGATGGGGGCGCCGCGCGCGCGCGCCGGCCACGCGCGTGGCCTCGAGCAGCAGGCGCGCGTGGCGCTTGGAGATGCTGCGCTCGGGCACCACCACGTCGCAGCTCTGGTCGCGCCCGATGATGGCCTCGGCCTTGTGTGGCACCACGTGCACCGTGGCGCGGCCGCGCGCCGCGGGGATCGAGAGCGAGAACACGGGCCCCGTGGCCGTGCGCTCGGCGGGGTCGACCGTGGGCGCGGGCTCGGCGTCGCGCTTGCGTCCCCGCTTGCCCGCGCGCGACGACGTGGGCGCGGCGCCGACGGGCGCACGCGGGCGCGGTCCGGCGTCGCTGTCGTCGCTCGAGCTCGGCGGGCGTGGCAGCGTGGGGTCGCTCGGTGTCTCTTCCATGCTCAGGAACACGTCTTCGTCCGACGACGGAACGGCGATGGGGAGCGGCATGCCACCGCCGCGGAACGCCCAGGGCGCGGGCTCGTCGTCGCCGCCGCGCTCGTCGAGGCGGATGAGCACGGTGGCGCCCGGCAGGGCCTCGAGGAACGCGGCCTTGTCCAGCGCCGCGCGCATGGCGGCGTAGCGCTCCACCGGGGCGGTCACGGGCAGACCCGCCGACACCGCGGCCTCCTCAGAGCCCCGAGGTGATGAGGAATCCGCCGGCGGCGTCGTCGCGCAACACCAGGCGGTTGACGTCGCTGACGGTGATCCACTTCTCGCCCGCGGGGAAGCTCACGAGCGCCCGCTGGTTGTAGCGGTACACCACCCGCACGGGGCCGTGCTCAGCCGCTTTGTCGCGCTCGATGGCCTGCACGATGATCTCGAGCTGGATCTCCTTGGTCTGCCCGAGTGCGCGCGCGAGCTTGTCCTTCAGCTGGGACAGGCCGTAGTCGTCGGTCTGCTCGGCCGTGCCGTTGTCCTCGAAGTAGTCCTGCGCGCACAAGCCCACCACGCCGTCGACGTTCTTTTCGATGACGGCCTTGCGGTACTTGTTGAGGAACTCGAGGACGTGGCGGTTCTCCTCGGAGTCCTCCACGCTGGTGCCGGGGATGAGCGCAGGCGCGCATGCGGCGGAGAGCAGGGCGACGAGGAGCGGGGCGATGATGCGCATCGTGTTCACCTGGAACCCTCTTAGAGCAAACGTGCGCGGCGCGCCATTCCGCTACTCGCGCGGCGGCAGCGTGGGCGAGCGCAGCGACAACAGCGCGCATGCGCCCTCCAGCGTGGCGAGCATGGCGTCGTCGAACAGGCCTTGGTGACGCGCCAGCACCAGGTAGGCGGCCACGCGGCCGCCCTCGGTCACCGGCGCCAACATCACGCCCCAGCGATCATCGAGGCCCACGCGCACCGACGACACGAGCGCCATCTGGCCGGGGAGCGCGCGCTCGAGCGCCGGCAGCACGCACGAGAGCACCGTGGCCTCCTTGGCCGAGCGGGCCTCGAACACCGGCTGGCCGCCCTCGATGCGCACGAAGCCCGCCTCGTCGGCGCCCAGGGCGTTGGCCAGCACGCCGAGGATCTCGGCCTTGAGCTCCGCCAGGCGCGCCGTGGGGCGCTGGGCGATGAGCGGTGCCAGGCGCCCGAGGATGTGCAGGCGCGCGGCGGTGCCCGGGCCGCCGCCGGGCACCGACAGCGCGGCCGCGCTCGCCTGCTGGGCCGGTGCGTGCACGATCTCGACCACGCCGAAGGCGCCGCGCACCGGCGAGGCCGGCACCGGGCCCGGCAGCTCCACGGTGGGCGCCGGTCGATCGCCGTCGATGCGCAGCACCGTGTCGCCGATGGCGATGCGATCGCCCGGGAAGAGCTGGCGCGCGCGGGTGGCCGCGCCGTTCACGCGGATGCCGTTCTTGCTGTCCAGGTCCTCCACCTCGAGCCAGTCGCCCCGGCGGTGGATGACGGCGTGCCGCCGCGACACGCGCGCGTCGTCGATGGCGAGCCCCTCGCCGAGCACGCGCCCGAGCAGCGTGTCGCCCTCGGGGAGCGCGAGACGCAGGCCGAGCTGTCGCCCGTCTTCCACCACCACCGCGGGGTCGCTCAAGAGCTCGTGGCGCAGCGCCGGCAGGGCCACGGCGCCCGCCTGCAAGAGCTCCTCGGGGCCGTCGAAGCGCTTCTCCGGCAGCTTGGCCACCATGCCGGCGAGCAGCTCCTCCAGCTCGCTCGGCACCTCGACGCCGACGGCGGCGAAGGTGGGGAACGGCTCGTGGATCGCGCAGGCCACGAGCGCGTCGTTGCCGGCAGCGCCAAAGGGCGGGCGGCCGGCCACCAGCTCGAAGAGCGTGGCGCCGAGAGAGTAGATGTCGCTCCTCGCGCTCGGCTTGGCACCCTGCGCGACCTCGGGCGCCACGTACGCGGGGTGGCCTCGCAGCCGACGCCCTTGGGCGGTGTGAAACGGCGGCGTCAGGCCGAAGCCCGTGACGCGAACGGTGCCGCGCGCGTCGAGCAGGTGGCGCGGGCGCACGTCGCCGTGCAGCACCCCGCGCGCGAGCGCGGCGCGCATGCCCGACGCCGCGTCGAGGATCGCGCGCACCGCGGTGGCGGGCGCCATGGTGAGCGCGCGCCGCGAGCCGGCGTCGAGATCGGTGGCCTCGAGGTACTCGAGCATCACCCAGGGCGTGGTGCCCTCCATGCCGCTGGCCAGCACCTCGACGACGTTGGGATCGGCGAGGCCCGTCAGGCGCTGGGCCGCATCGAGGAAGCGGCCGGCCACCTCGGTGTCGGTCTCCGAGGCGAGGATCTTGACGACGACGGTACGCCCGCGCTCGAGGTCGACGGCACGATAGACACGGCTGTAGGGCCCGATCGCGATGCGCGCCTCGATGCGAGCGCTGCCCACCTGCTTCGGATCGGGCGGCCCGCCGCTCGGAAGGGTGATCAGCGCGTCGAAGTCGGGGTCGCGGGTCACGGCCGAACGCTAGTGCCACCGGCCCGAAGTCTGTAGGGGTTTCTGCGTGCGCCTCTCGCTCGTGGCCGCGAACCTTGGCGCCCGCGTGCGGACGTGATGCATGCGGCGCGAGGTCGCGCTAACGAGCCCTATGCGGAACTGGACCCTCGTCGCGCTGCTCGCTCTGGTCGCGTCGTCCGGCGCGTTGGCGAAAGACGCGGCGGTCGACGCCGTGTGGGTGCGCGGCAGCGGCGCCACCGCCACCGGCGGCACCACGCGCGTCGAGCTGCGCACCGGCCCCAACAGCACCGGTGCGCCTGCGGTCGGCGTCATCGAGCAGTTCGTGGATGGCACCGGCGCGCAGTGGCGCTCGTCGAGCTGGATCGCGGCGGACGTCGCGTCGCGCCTCGCCCAGCGCCCGCTCGTGAAGACCGAGTTCATCGTCAAGGTCGGCGGCCACATCGACGGGCCGTCCGCGGGGCTGTTGATGACCGCGGCTATGACGGCGCTGTTGACGGGCGCGCCCATCAAGGCCGACGTCACGATGACGGGCGCCGTGAACCCCGACGGCACCTCCGGCCCCGTCGGCGGCATCCCGCAGAAGATCCGCGGCGCCGCGGCGGCAGGCAAGAAGGTGTTCGGCTACCCCGCGGGCGGGCGCATGTCCGTCGACCTGAGCACCGGCAAGGTCATCGACGTCGAGGCGCTGGCGCAGAGCGTTGGCATGCAGGCCATCGAGATCTTCCACGCGCGCGAGGCCTACGCGGTGCTCACCGGCAAGACGCTGCCCGAGGTCAAAGCCCTCGAGGCGCGCGCGTTCGAGCCCACGCCCGCCCAGATGGCCTTCATGCGCGAGCGCGTCGATCGCGTGCGCGCCGACGTGAGCGCGAGCCTCGCGCGCGTCAAGGGCGCCATGGGCGCGCTGTCGCCCGAGGCGCAGCGGGACGTCGCCAACCTGGTGGGCGGCGCCGAGGAGGCGCGGCGGAAGGCCGAGGCCTTCGAGCGCGAGGGCGCCTTCGAGTCCGCGCACGACGCGTGGCTGCAGGTGCTCGTCACCACGCGCATGGCCGAGCGCGCCCAGCAGGCGCTCGCCTTGCTGCGGGTGCTCGACTTCGACGGCCTCGAGAAGCTCGCCCGCGACAAGATGAAGGTGCTGGACGACGCCACCGACATGAACGTCAAGGCCCGCACCGTCCAGGCCACGGTCACCGCCGTCGACCTGCTGCGCGGCAGCGTGGTCCTGGGCGCGGTGGCAGACGGCGCGCGCGCGCAGCTCGCCACCGGGCTGGCCGCGCTCGAGAGCGCGCGCAAGACCGGCGAGAAGGCGGCGTACATCGCGGCCGCGCAGGGGCTGACCGGACCGATCGCGCTCGCGTCGGTCGCCGAGATCCTGCCGCTCTTGCTCGAGGGCATCGCGGCCGACCCCGAGGAGGCCAGCACCCCGCTCACGAGCCTCGACGCGTTCAACGCGCTGGCGAGCGGCGGTGCGTCCACCGCGGCGGCTGTGCTGGCCTCCGTGGACGCGCTCGTCGTCGAGGGCGACGCGCGCGCCGCCGGCGTCTCCGTCGAGCGCATGCGCGAGGTCGCGCGCCAGAAGCGCATCGAGTACCGCACCGCGGAGCGCGGCGTCGCGATGGCGAGCGGGGGCAGTCATCCGCTGATCAAGATGGCGGGCGCGGCGCAAGCGCGCGTCGACGCGGCCTCGCTGGTGATGCGCTACTACTCGCTCGAGATGGGCAACGGCGATCGCGCAGGCAACCCCCGCGCGCTCGCGAACAGCCTCGAGACCTCGCGCAACGAGGTACTGCGCACCTGCGCCCTGACCAAGCAGAAGCTCGGCGCGCTGCCCGTGAGCGTGAAGCGCAGCTTCCGATCGGCCGAGGCGGAGCGCGGCGGGACCGACGACGACAAGCTCGGCGCGCTGACGAGCTACTGGCACGCATCGCTCGGCTGCGCGACGGCGACCGCGCTCGCGACCAAGAGCGCGCGGTAGCTGGCAACGCGACGGGGATTCGGCGCTCGCGCCACGCGGCGCTTGTCTCCGCGGCCGTCGCGGGGGATCGTGGGGCCATGGGCCGTGCGCTCCTCCCCTTGGTCCTCGTCGCGCTCGCCGCTGGCGCGTGCCGCGACGCGCCCACTGGGGGCCGGCGTGTGCACAGAAACCGCATCGTCATCGGCATCACGCAAGAGCCCGACACGTTGTGGATGCCGATGAAGCAGATGAACGCCTCCGAGCACATCGGCCGCCCGGGGGCGCTGTCGCTCACGGTGTTCGACGAGCGCTGGCGCCTGATCCCGCAGGCCGCCGAGGCCATCCCCACGCTCGACAACGGCGGCGTGGTGCTCGTCGGCGACGCCGGCGCGCGCCGCATGCGGGTCACGTGGCGGCTACGCGAGGGGCTGCGTTGGGCCGACGGGCGGCCGGTCACGGCCGACGACTTCGTCTTCACCTGGCGCCTGTACCAAGACCCCAACGTCGAGATCGTCGATCGCACCATCGCCGAGCGCGTGCTCGACATGCAGGCGCCCGACCCGCGCACGCTGGTGGTGACCTGGCGCGAGCCGTACGCGTACTACGCGGTGTTCCGCAACCACGAGGTGCTGCCGCGTCACCTGGTGGAGCCCGAGCTCGTCCGCCTCGGCCCCAAGCTCAAGGAGTCGCCCTTTGGCGCCGCGCCGGTGCTGGGCGGCGCCTTCACCATCAAGCAGTGGGTGCCCGGTAGCCACGTCGTCGCCGTGCGCAACCCGCACGCGCGGCCACCCCCGGTCCTCGACGAGATCGTGTGGCGCATCATCCCCGAGACCACCACGCTCGAGGCGAACCTCTTGTCGGGCAGCATCGACGCTATCTCGGTCGTCGGGCTCACCTTCGATCAGGCGCGCGCGTTCGCGGCGAAGGACGATCCGCGCTTCGAGGTCGTGTTCACGCCGGCGCTGCACTGGGAGCACATCGACGTCAACCTCGAGAACCCGCGCCTGGCCGATCGCCGCGTGCGCGAGGCGCTCCTGTGGGCGCTGGATCGCCAAGGCCTGGTGGACGCGGTGTTCGGCGGCAAGCTCGAGGTCGCCCATGGCACACGGCCGGCGGGCTCGCCGTACCACAACCCGGCGCTCCCCGTGCGCGCGCACGACGCCGCGCGCGCCGCGGCGCTGCTCGACGACGCGGGCTGGCGCCTCGGCGCCGACGGCCTGCGCGTCAAGGATGGCGCGCCCCTTCACCTGGAGCTCGCCACCACCGCCGGCGACAAGCTGCGCGAGCAGGTGGCGCAGGTGCTGGTCTCGCAGTGGCGCGCCGTGGGCATCGACGTGGCCATCGACCTGCAGCCGGCCAAGGTGCTGTTCGGCGACACCATGCGCCACCGCAAGTTCGGCGCGCTGGCGATGTTCACGTGGTCGCTCGATCCGGTGCAGGTCAACGAGGCCTTCTGGCGGTGCGATCAGATCCCGCGCGCCGACAACGGCTGGCGCGGGCAGAACTTCCCCGGCTTCTGCGACGCCCGCGTCGATGAGCTGCTCACGCGCATCGCCACCGAGCTCGACGACGGTAAGCGCGCGGCGCTGGCGCGTGAGCTCGAGCTCGTCTTGACCACCGAGCTGCCGCAGCTGCCGCTGTACTTTCGCACCGAGGTGAGCGTCATCCCCAAGGGCTTCCGTGGGTGGCGCCCCGTGGGCATCCTGCAGTCGCAAGCGTGGAACGCGCACGAGTGGGCGTGGCCGTGAGCGCGCCGCACCGGCGCCGGGTCCTCGCCGGCTGGGGGCGGCGCGCGCTCACGCGGCTCGCGCAGATCGCCGCCACGTTGCTGGTGCTGTCGTTCGCGCTCTTCGGCGTCATGGAGCAGCTGCCCGGCGACCCCGTGGATCTCCTGGTGCTGTCGAACCCCAGCGTGCAGCCCGAAGACGTGGCGCGCCTCAAGCGCCTGCGGGGGCTCGACCGCCCCTGGCCCGTGCGCTGGTGGCGCTGGCTTCTGGGCCACCCCGAGCCGCTACCGCCTCCCCGGGGGCCCACCATGGCGCCCGTCGTCGGCGAGCTGGCGGCCGACGGCACCTTCGCGCTCGACGTCGAGCTGCCCGCGGTGCCCGGGTGCACGCACCAGGCCCTCGGCGCCGCCGAGGTCGTGGGCGCGCACCTGCGGCTGACGCTCCGCACCCCGGGCGTGCACGCGGTGCCGTGGATCGTGCGCGACGACGCGAGCGGCCAAGAGGCCCTGGGCTGGCTCGAGGTGCTGGTGGCGCCGCCCGATCCCGCGACGGCGGTGCCGCCGTCCGGCCCCGTGATCCTCGACGACGACGAGCGCCAGCTCGGCGGCTCGACCGAGCATGCAGCCGGCGTCGGGCGCCGAAGCGAGGCCGAGCTGGCGGCGGCGGCGCGCGGCGCCGGCGTGGTCGCGGTGCCCGTCACCCGCGTGGTCAGCGCCGACGTCGACGGCGCGATCGAGCTCGACCTGGCGAGCGTGGGCGTCGACGTGGAGGCTCGCGTCGTGCGCGGCCCGGGCCAGGTGACCGGCGGGCGTGCGCGCGCGCGCTTCGACGGGCCCGGGGTCACCGTGCTCGCGTTCGAGGCAGCGCGCGGCGCGCACGTCGTCACCAGCGCCATCGCCGTGGAGCACGGCGCGGTGCCGTCGTCGCGCTGGCAGCGCGGCGCCGTGTTCGCCCTCGTGGGCGACGGCGCGGCGCTCGGCTGGTCGTCGACGTACAAGCGCCCCGTGGCCGAGCTGTTGTTCGGCCCGCCGTGCACGACGCGCTGCGACGCCGCGCTCACGGCGCGCCTGGCCGACGCCATCTCGCGCTTCGGGCGCGTGCAGAACACCGTCGCGCTGGTGCTGCCGGCGTTCCTGCTCTCCCTCGTCGTGGCGATCCCGCTGGGCGCGTGGGCGGCGCTGCGTCGCGGCCGCGCGATCGATCGCATCATCGACGCCATGAGCCTCGCGGGGCTGTCGGTGCCCGCCTTCTGGCTCGGCATGATCGGCATCGTGGTGCTGGCGGCGCGCCTCCGCCTCGTGCCCGCCGGCGGCATCCAGACCCCCGGGCTCGACGACGACCTCGGGGCGGTGCTGCTCGATCGCGCATGGCACGCGATCCTGCCCACCCTCGTGCTCACGGTGGTGTACGCGGCGCAGTGGGTGCGCTTCGTGCGCGCCGGGATGCTCGCCGCCCTACCTCTCGACTTCGTGCGCACGGCGCGCGCGAAGGGGCTCGGCTCCCACGGCGTGGCACGCCACGCCCTGCGCGTGGCCCTGGTCCCGCTCGTCACCGTGGTGGCGCTCGCCACCCCCCAGCTGTTCGCGGGCGCGCTGCTTACCGAGACGGTGTTCGCGTGGCCCGGCGTGGGCCGCCTGCAGTACGAGGCCATCCTGCACAACGACTCGTACGTCGCCATCGTGGTGTTCCTGGTGAGCGCCCTCCTGGTCATGGGCGCGAACCTGGTGGCCGACCTGGCGCACGCGGCGCTCGATCCGCGCGTTCGGCGCGGAGTGACGTCGTGAGCGCGCTCTCGCTCGGTGCGCGCGTCGCCGTGTGCGTGCTCGCGTTGCTCGCACTGGCGGCGTTCGGCGCGTCGTTGATCGAGGGCGCGCTCGGCGTGTCGGCCACGCGGCCCGACCTCGCGCTGCGTGGGTGCGCCGCGGGGTGGCCGCACGTGCTCGGCTGCGATCCCATCGGCCAGGACGTGCTCGCGCGCCTGGCGCACGGCGCGCGCGTGTCGCTGGCCGTGGGCGTGGGGGCGGCGCTGGTGTCGACGACGATCGGCACTCTGGTCGGCGCGTGCGCGGGCCTGGTCGGCGGCCGCGTCGATCGCGCGCTCACCGCGTTCATCGACCTCATGCTGGCCATCCCGCTGTTGCCGCTGTTGCTGCTCGTGTCGGCCATGCGCGTTGGCGCCGCGGCGCCGACGCCGACGGGCGCGGTGCTCAAGCTCGTGCTGATCCTTGGCCTGTTCGGCTGGATGGGGGTCGCGCGCATCGCGCGCGCCGAGGCCCTGCGGGTGGCGGCGCTCGGCTTCGTCGAGGCGGGGCGCGCCCTTGGGGCCCGCGGCGCGCGTCTGGTGCTGGTGCACGTGGTGCCAAACGCGCTGCCGCCGATCCTGGTGGCCGCCGCCATCGACGTCGGGCGCAACGTCCTTGCCGAGGCCGCGCTGTCGTACCTCGGCCTGGGCGTGCAGCCGCCCACGCCCTCGTGGGGCAACATGCTGCGCCACGCCCAAGACGCGCTCTACGACCAGCCCGCGCTCGCGCTCTGGCCGGGGCTGTGCGTGCTGGTTTCCGTGGTATCGATCCACGTCCTCGGCGAGGCCGTGCGCCGTCGCCTGGGACCGGGAGCCGCATGATCGCTCGCCTCCTCCTCGTCGTCGTGGCCTTGCTCGTTGCGGCGCGCGCGCGCGCCGACGAGCCCGCGCCGCCGCCGCCGGTTCCCGCGCCAGCTCCCGCGTCGCCGGAGCCAGCGTCGAGGCCTCCG
>CAZONM010000167.1:0-11950 GCA_964580865.1 uncultured Myxococcales bacterium
GCACCCGCGCCGCCCTTGCCGCCGGCGCCGCCGCTGTCGCCGTCACGCGGCGGCCGGTAGCGCAGCGCCGCCTGCGGCACGCGCAGCACGTCGTCGCGCGCCTCCACCACGAACGTCACGTTGGCCGTCATGCCGGGCTTCAGGCGCAGGTCGGCGTTGTCGACGTCGATGACGGTGACATACGTGACCACGCCCTGCGTGGTGGTGGGCGAGTTGCGCACCTGGCGGATGACGCCGTCGAAGTGCTCGCCGGGGTAGGCGTCGACGGTGAAGGACGCGCGCTTGCCCTCCTCGACGCGGCCGATGTCGGCTTCCGCCACGGCCGCCTCCACCTGCATGCGCTTGAGGTCGCCGGTGATGGTGAAGAGCGTGGGCGCCTGCAGCGACGCCGCCACCGTCTGGCCCACGTCGATGGCGCGGGACAGCACCACGCCGTCGATGGGCGCGACGATGCGCGTGTACCCCAGGTTGGTCTGCGCGCGCTCCACCGCTGCCGTGGTCTGCTCGATGGCGCTCTTGGCGGCCGCCACCTCGGCGGTGGCCGAGATCGCCGAGGAGCGGGCCGCGTCGTACTCGGACTGCGACACCAGGTCCTTGGCCACCAGCTCCTTGAGGCGCTCCTCGTGCTTGGCGCTCTGCTCCGCCTTGGCGCGCGCGCGATCGTGGTTTGCGCCAGCGGCGCTCAGGTTCGCCCTGGCCTCGGCCAGCGCCGCCTCGAACGTCTGCGCGTCGATGCGAGCGATGAGCTGTCCCTTCTTCACCGGGGAGTTGAAGTCCACCAGGATCTCGGCGATGCGCCCGGTGACCTGCGCGCCCACCTGCACGGTGACCACGGCCGACAGGGTGCCCGTGGCGGTCACGCGCGAGGTGATGCTGCCGCGGTCGACGGCGCCGGTCTCGTAGCGCGGTCCCTTCTTCTCGTCGCCGCCGCGCAGGCCGAACCACCACACGCCGGCGCCCGCGACGACCACGACCAGGATCGCGACCACGAGGGCGCGGCTCTTTCGTGGCGTGGACTCCGTGGGGACCATGGCACCTCCACCCCCTGCATCGAGCGGCGCGACGGCACGCGCAACGCCCCTCGTACGACCCGTGACCCGGACCGGGCGCAAATCAGATCCGGCGCCAGCTACTTGAGGACGTAGCGACCGGCGCCGTCGACCTCCACGCGCGGGATGCGCCGCGCGCGATCGAAGGCCCACTGCACGTGGGCCAGATCGCCCCACAGCTCGCGCACGGATGCGTCGGGGGCGGCGCTCGAGAGCTCGGCCAGCCCGGCCTCGTCGAGGCGCGCGGGGAAGATGTGGATGGGCGGACGCAGGCCGGCGTCGAGGATCGCGAGGTAGAGCTCCTCGATGGGGTCGTTCTCGATGGGGATGCAGCCGATGGTCACGCACTCGCCGTGCACCATGATGTCGCCGCCGAGATTGCGAATGCCCAGGCGCTTGCTCGCGGCGCGATCGGCGCGGTTCGGGTAGTCGACGTGCAAGCTCAGGTGGTAGCTCGACACCGGGTTGAGCTTGTCGAGGCGATAGACCCCCTCGGGCACCTGCAGATCGCCCTGGCGCCGCTTGGGCCCAAGCTCGCCCGACGACGCACACACCGGCCAGGTCTTCACGAGCGCGAGCGGCCCCTTGCCGTCGCCGGCCCACAGCTCGAGGACGCCGTCGCGCTTGAAGGCGCGCACCAACAGCTCCTTGGCCGGCCACGGCACGCCCTTGTCGTTGAACGCGGCCTTCAGGCCCGCGAGCTTGCCGGCGCGGGCCCCGGCCACACGCGTGGGCTCCGCCATCGCCGTCGAGGACGCGGTGAGCGCGATGGCGATCGCGCCGACGAGGACGGGCCTGGCAGTGGCGGGTGGGAAGTGCATGGCGGCGGACGCAGGATAACGAACCCGCCGGGGCCCTCGGCCATTCCCTGGCCGTCGGATGCCGATCCCCCTTGGCGCGCGGCCGGGGTCTGCCAACCTCCGCCGATGGTCACCCGCGCCCTCGTCGTCGCCACCGCCGCTGCGCTCGTGCTCGCCGCCTGCCCGGCGGATCCGCCGCCGCCGACGGGCCCGGTGTGGTCGCCGGGCGTCACCTACCCGTCCGACGCCGCCCCCATCCGCGGCTTCGTCGACGCGCG
This sequence comes from uncultured Myxococcales bacterium, assembly GCA_964580865.1. Classification (GTDB taxonomy): domain Bacteria; phylum Myxococcota; class UBA727; order UBA727; family VGSZ01; genus JACOUT01. Next base: position 2,128 of record CAZONM010000167.1, read on the forward strand.
CGGCTTGGTGCACTCGCACTCGGTGTACTCGCACGACGCATGCGACGGCGAGCCCGTGCTGGCCGACGGCACGCGCGATCCCGTGTGCTTCGACGACTTCCGACGCGGCCTGTGCCAGAGCAAGCACGACTTCGCGTTCCTCACGGATCACCGCGAGTCGTTCACCGACACCGACTTCCCCGAGGCGCTGCTCTTTCGCCCCGAGCGCGGCGACGCGCTCATCGAGCACGACGGCGTGGGCACGGCCAACCGCGCCGCCTGCGACGACGGCGCGAGCGCCGTCATCATGGCCGGCGCCGAGGCGGGCATGATGCCCGTGGGCCTCGAGCGGCACGTGCCGGGCGATCGCGGCGGCGTGTACGGCGACCGCACGCCCGAGGCTGCGCAGGCCGAGCGCGACGCCGGCGCGGTGGTGCTGCTCGCACACCCCGAGGACTTCAGCGTGGCCGAGCTGCTCGACCTGCCCGTCGACGGCTTCGAGATGTTCAACCTGCACGCCAACACCTTCCTCGGCATGGGCGTGGCGCTCGACTTCATCCTGCGCTGGCAAGAGGGCGACACGGGCCTGCCACACCCCGACCTGTTGGTGTTCGGCATTTACAGCGAGGACCCGCGCTACCTGCAGCGCTGGGGCAACGTGCTGGCCACGGGTCGGCACGTCGTCACCACCATGGGCACCGACTGTCACCGCAACACGTTCGCCGTCGTCCTCGAGGATGGCGAGCGCGGCGACAGCTATCGCCGCATGATGAACGCGTTCTCGAACCACGTGCGCGCGCGCCCGCTGACCGACGGCACCCTCGACGATCGCGCCCTCAAGGAGGCCCTGGCCGCCGGGCGCAACTACGGCGTGTTCGAGATGCTCGGCGCGCCCGTGGGCTTCGACGTGCGCGCCGAGAAGGACGGCGACACCTGGGAGCTCGGCGACACCGTGCCCACCGGCGCGACCCTGGTCGTCGACGCCCCGACTGTGCGCGACCTCGACCCGGCCGCGCAGGCGCCCGCCATCCGGTTGCGCGTGGTGCGCGCCACCAGCGACGAGGCCGGCTTCCAGGAGATCGCCAGCGCCACCGACGCGCGCCTGTCGGTGCCGCTCACCGAGCCCGGCGCCTATCGCGCCGAGGTGCGCATGCTGCCGTGGCACTTGCGTGACCACCTGCGCGACGACGCGTACGGCTACCTCGACGTCGCCGCCGAGGAGGGCCGCGACTACGTGTGGATCTACGGCGGCGCGATCTACGTGGAGTAGGGCCGCGCGGGCGCGGTCGCGCGATCGCTACTGCAGGGTGCGCAGCGCGTCGTCTTGCCCGAGCTGTGCGCGCTGGATGTCTTCCACCGCGCGCAGCGTGGCCTCCGACACGCGGGTCTGGTCGCCCTGCACCGTGGCCAGGCGACGCGCCATCTCGCTGATCTGCGCGATGGCGGCGCGCGCCGCGCGCGCGTCGTCGGCCTGGGCCTTGCTCTTCTGCTGGAGCTCGGGGCCGAGCGCGGCCAGGCGGCGGGTGGCCGCCTCGATCTGCGCGGCGGCCTTGCCGTGCTCGTCGGTGGCGCGGGCAGCGGCGGCCACCAGCCTCGTGACCTCGTTCATGGCGCCGCCCACCATGCGCGCGCGCCCGGCTTGGTCGCGGATCACGCCCTCGATAGCACTCATCTGCCCGGCCGCCTCTTGCGCCGAGCCCACGATCTGCTCGAGCGCGCGCGCCGCCTCCTCCGACAACGCCGCGCCGGCCTCGACCGCGCTCTCGCCGCGGTCGATGACCTCCACGGCGCGCGTGGCCTCGGTCTTGAGGCCCTGCACCACGGCCGAGATCTCGCGCGTCGACGCCGCGGTGCGCTCGGCCAGCGCCTTGATCTGCTCGGCGACCACGCGGAAGCCGGCGCCGTGATCACCCGCTTGCGCCGCGATGATCGACGCGTTGAGCGCCAACACGTTGGTCTCGATGGCCACCTCGTCGATGACGTTGTTGATGGCGCCGATGGCGCGCACCCGCTGGTCGAGGTCGCGGATGACGGTGCCGGCGGTGCGCGAGCTCGAGCGGATCTCGTCGACGCCGCCGAGGGTGCGGCGCACCGCCTCCACGCCGCGCGCGGCGTCCTTGATCATCTGATCCGCCAGGCCCGCGGTCTTGGCCACGGTCTTCTCCGCCTGCTCGGCGGACTTCTCCATGGCCACCATGGCGCGCGCGGTGGCGTCGGCCGAGCTCGAGAGCTGTCCGTATTGCGCCTGCACCGCGGCCACCGCGCCCGTGAGCTCCCCGAGCGCCGTGGTGGCCTGCGCCACGTCGCTCACCATGCGCTCGATGGAGGCGGCCACACGCCCGGCGCTCTCGGCCATGCCGGCCACCTTGTCGTCCGACGACGACGCCGACGACGCGAGCGTCTCCACGCTGGCCGCGACGTCGTGCACCGTCTGCGCGAGCTGCGCGCTGGCGCGCCGCGTGCGCTCGAGGCCCTCGCCGTGCCCGGCGCCGAACGAGCGCATGCGCTCGAGGAACTCGTCTTTGCGGCGGCCCTCGTCGATGAGCCGATCGCGCGCGTGCGTGGCCGCCGCGGCCGCGGCCTCGAGCTGGCGGTGCTTGTCCTCGAGCTCACGGCGCGCGCGCTCGACCTTCTCGTGATCGCGCCGACGCGCGCTCTCGTAGAGGGCGGCGATGGCGGTCACCGCCGCCAGCGCCGTTACGCTGGCGATGGTGTGGAAGTACCCCTCGGTGTCGTCCTTGGGCGCGAAGCGCCACCCGAGGTCGCCGGCCACGAACAGGCCGATGCGCCCGGCGACAGCGAGGACGCAGATGCCGATGCCAACGCGCGGCCCTACCAGGAACGTCGTCACCAGGGGCGCCAGCGCCAGCCACCACTGCGATGAGTCGCCGGGGCCGGTGAAGAACAACCCCATGGACAAGACCACCAGCACGTTGAGCACGCCGATGACCACCGACGGCAGGTCGATGGCGCCGAGCCACCGCGCGAACGGGATGCACGCGAGCCCCACCAGGACGCCGCCGCCCAAGATCACCGAGGCCGGCGAGATGCCGTCTTCGCCGACGATGAGCAGGCTGAAGAACCCCGCCCCGGCGCTCAAGACCAACGCGACGACGACGAAGAGCTTGGCACGCCGCAGCTCGTCGGGGTCGCCGCGCGCGCCTGGCGGCACCAGGTGCCACAGGAGGCCCCGCTTGGTCGGGTCCGGCGCAAAGGGATCGTTCGCCGCGCTCATTCGTCCGCGAACGCTAGCCGAACCGCCGGGGCCGGCGCACGCCCGTTCTTGGGTCAAGGAAGGATGGGGTAGCGCGCCGCCGCCTGCGCGGGGGGAGCGCAGTCGAAGTGCCACCACTCGTGGGGCAGCAGGCCGAAGCCGGCGCGCAGCATCACCTCGCGCAGCAGCAGGCGGTTGGCGAGTTGCTCGCTCGTGAGCTTGCCGGCCTTCCACAGCTCGCTCTCGCGCCGCGGTTCGGCGAGCGCGCCGAAGAAGTCCCACGGCGTGCCCATGTCGACGGGCGCGCCCTTGGCCACGTCCCACAGCGACAGATCGACGGCGCACCCGCGGTTGTGCACGCTGCCCGGCGGCTTGTGCGGGTTGGCGACGTAGCCCTGCTGCTTGGTGCCGACCACGACGTCCCACATCACCAGCTGCACGCTGCGTGGCCGCGCGCAGTCGTAGAGCACGAAGGTGAGCCCGGGCGCCCGCTGCACGAGGCGCGCATGCGCGTCGGCCAACATGCGCGCCGCGTCGTCCACCAGGTAGCAGCGCTCGAGGTCGCCGTACACGTCCCGGTGCATGAAGTTGTCGGGCGTCGAGTAGCCCAGGCGCACCTGCACCCCGGGGATGCGCTCGGCGACGTCGACCATTCCTTGGGGTGCCGGGGGCGCCTGCGCGGCAATGAGCAGGGCGAGCGTGATCACGCGGCGACGTTACCAGATCGGCGCGCCGGGCCCTTGTCGCAGGCGCGCGCCCGTGCGACCCGGGCGCATGGAGCTCAGCGTCGACCTCGTCAGCGACACCGCCACCCGCCCCACCGAGGCCATGAAGCGCGCCATGATGAGCGCCCCGCTCGGCGACGAGCAGAAGGGCGAAGACCCCACCGTGCGCGCGCTCGAGGAGCGCATGACCGCGCTGCTCGGCGCCGAGCGCGCGATGTTCGTCCCCTCGGCCACCATGGGCAACCAGATCGCGCTCGCGTTGCACGCCCAGGCCGGCGACGAGATCGTGTGCCACCGCACGGCGCACGTGCTCAACCACGAGGGCGCGGGGGCCGCCATGACGGCGCGCGCACAACTCTGTCCCCTCGATACGCCGCGCGGCATCTTCAGCGTCGATGACGTGCGGCGCGTGACGCGCGCCGACGATCCGCACTTCCCGCGCACGCGCTGCGTGGTGGTGGAGAACACCTCCAACGGCGGCGGCGGCTCCGTGTGGCCACTCGCCACGTTCGACGCCGTGGCCGCGCACTGCCAGGCCGCGGGGCTCGCGCTGCACGTCGACGGCGCGCGCTTGTTCCACGCGAGCGTCGCGCTGGGCGTGCCGCTGGCGCTGCTGGCGCGCGGCGCCACCACGGTGCAGGTGTGCTTCTCCAAGGGCCTCGGCTGCGCGTTCGGCGCCGTGCTCGGGCTGCCGGCGTCGTTGTGGCCGCGCGCGCGCCGCCTCAAGCAGGCGCTCGGTGGCTGCTTGCGGCAGGCGGGCATCGCGGCCGGCGGCATGCTGTACGCGCTCGATCACCACGTGGAGCGCCTGGCGGACGACCACCGGCGCGCGCGCGCGCTGGCGGACGGGCTCGCCGCCATCCCGGGGATCGCCGTGGAGCCCGTCGAGACGAACCTGGTGTTCTTCACGAGCGCGCGCAAGCTGCCGCGCGAGATCGTCGAGCGCGCGCTCGCCGACGGCGTGCGCGTGGCCGCCGCGGGCCCGGCGCGCCTGCGCGCGTGCCTGCACCTCGACGTCGACGACGCCGGCGTCGAGCGCGCCGTGCGCGCGGTCGAGCGCGCGTGTTCCTGAGGTGCGATCGAGCGCGTCGGTGCGTGTGGCGCGACGCACAGTGGCCGTGCCGCCGCTCGGTTGACACGTCGTCGTGGCGCGGCAACATTCCGCGCGCCTTCGGAGGACACATGCATCGCAAGGAATTCCGCCGCCTCAGCTCCCTGCTCGTCGTCGCGCTCGCCGCCGGCCTCACGGGGTGCGCGGCCAGCGTCAACGGCAAGCTCGACGACCAGGCGGTGGACGCGCTCATCTCCGCCTACTTCACGCAGGACCAGGTCGATGTCGGTGAAGACACGCGGTACACGTTGTCCGCGGTGGGCGTGAGCGTCTTCGGCGCCTGCGACGCGAGCACCAAGCGCCAGCAGAACGCCAACGCGCTCCTCGAGACCAACCTCGAGGACGTCAAGGACGCCGAGGGTGACGTCGACAAGATCGACGAGGCCAACGAGGCGCAGGCCCAAGGACTGGTCGATTACGAGGTGAAGAACTTCCCCACCGACTACTGGTACGTGGCCGCGTCCGTCACCTCGATGGACGACGGCAACTTCGACGGCGCCGAGCAGGACATCGACATCGAGGATACCGACGACAGCACGCTCGACCCCACGGACGACGGCGACATCGTCGCGCAGCTCATGATCTGCCGGGTCAACGACCACCCCAAGGTCGACGAGCCCGAGGACCACCAGTTCGAGGTCGCGCGCGACGAGGACTGCTACCTGGCCAAGAAGGGCTCCCTGGCGGTCACCAAGTACGAGGAAGAGAGGACCCTCGCCATCACCGCCGAGGTCGAGACCACGCCGCTCGACAGCGACGGCGGCGTCGACGACGTCGACGACGACTCCGGCGAGGTGGTGGTCACCATCAGCGCCGCGCATTGCCCGACGCTCGAGGAAGAGATCCAGAACATGAAGGACATCATGGAGGACGCGATCGACGGCTGAGCGCGGTTCGCGACCCCTCGGCGGCGGTTCTCTGGTACAAGGGTGCGTCATGGCGCGCCCTGTCCAGACCGAGTACACCGCTGGCCGCAAGATCCTCACCGGGGTCGCCGACCCCTCGGGCCTGCGGCTGGCCTTCGAGCTCGACGGCAACCGCGTGTTCTGTCACGTCGACGCCAACGAAGCGCTGTGCGGCCGCGCCAAGGTGGTACCGCACGGCGTGATCCAGGGCGTCGCCGACGACCTGGCGCATGCTGCCGTGGCGGCGCTCAAGAAGCGCGTCGGGGTGGTGCGCGAGAGCCGCATCCGCTTCCTCAAGCCGCTCTACGCCGGCGAGAGCTGCCGGGCAGACGGCACGCTCGCGCGCGACACCGGCGACCTGATGGTGGTGGCTGTGCGCATGGTGAACCGCAAGGAGCAGCTGTGCGTGGAGGGTGAGGTCGAGGTCTTCGGCCTCACCGCCGAGCAGGTCCGCCGCATGACGCCCGACGGCATGGTGCCGGCGGAGCTGCGCCGGTACCTGCCGTGAGCGAGCCCGCCCCCTCGACCGACGCGGGCGCGCCCGCCGAGCACCAGCCCTTCGTGCCGGCGGACCAGAGCCCGCGCGAGCTGACCATCCGCGGGCTCCTCATCGGCTCGGTGCTGGGCATCATCTTCGCGGCCTCGTCGGTGTACTTGGGGCTCAAGGTGGGCCTCACGGTGTCGGCCTCCATCCCCGTGGCGGTGCTGTCGATCACGCTGTTTCGCTGGCTGCAACGCGCGCTGCGGCTGCAGCCCGCGAGCATCCTCGAGAACAACATCGTGCAGACCACCGGCAGCGCCGGCGAGTCCATCGCGGCCGGCGTCGCGTTCACGCTGCCGTCGCTGTTGTTGATGGGCTTCGAGCTCGAGCTGTCGCGCACGCTCCTGGTGGCGCTCTTCGGCGGGCTCATCGGCGTGCTGATGATGATCCCGCTGCGCCACGGGCTCATCGTGAAGGACCACGGCAAGCTCGCCTACCCCGAGGGCACCGCGTGCGCCGACGTGCTCATCGTGGGCGAGCAGGGCGGCACCAACGCCAAGACCGTGTTCATCGGCTTCTTCATCGGCGTGGGCTACGCGGCGCTCAACTTGATCGTGAAGCTGTGGAAGGACGTGTCCGAGATCGCCGTCGACATGGGCGGCCGCCTCAAGGGCGCGTTGCTGGCGTTCGAGGTGAGCCCGCCCATGCTCGGCGTGGGCTACATCATCGGCCCGCGCGTGGCGGCCAACATGATGGCCGGCGGCATGCTCTCGTTCCTCGTGCTGGTGCCGCTGGTGCACATCTTCGGCGACAGCATGCCCACGCCCATGTACCCCGAGGGCACCAAGCGCATCGCCGAGATGAGCGCGTACGCCATCCGCAACGCGTACATCCTCTACGTCGGCGCCGGCGCCGTCGCCACCGGCGGCTTCATCGCGCTGGCGCGCGCCGTGCCCACCATTATCGGCGCCTTCAAGGGCGGCCTCGCCAACCTGCGGGCCGGGCAGGGCCAGGTGACCCGCCGCACCGAGCGCGATCTGCCCATGAGCGTGGTCGCCGGCGGCGCGCTCGCTCTCGTGATCGTCATCTGGGCCGCGCCCGTGCTCGGCATCAACCTGGTGAGCGCCGTGCTCATCCTGTTGTTCGGCTTCTTCTTCGTCACGGTCAGCTCGCGCATCACCGGCGAGATCGGCAGCTCCTCGAACCCGATCTCGGGCATGACCGTGGCCACGCTGCTCATCACCTGCGGCCTGTTCGTGGCCGTGAGCTGGACGGGCGTGGGCTACAAGGCCATGGCCCTCACCACCGCGGCGCTCGTGTGCGTGTCGGCGTCGGTGGCCGGGGCCACCTCGCAAGACCTGAAGACCGGCTTCCTCGTCGGTGGCACGCCGCGCTCGCAGCAGCTCGCCATCTCCGCAGGCGTCATCACCAGCGCCGTGGTCATCGGCTTCGTGCTCATCCAGCTCAACCAGGGCGCCACCACGCACCAGGCCGTGGACGTGCCGGCCTACACCGCGAGCGTCGTCGAGCAGGCCGAAGAGCCCGGGCCCGACGGCAAACGCTACCGCGTGCACTACGTGCGCGACGACGTGGTGTTCGAGGGTGCGGTGGTGGCGCGCGGCAAGTACCTGGTCGACGACGCCGGCAAGCTCATGTTCCTGGTGGACCCCGGCGTGTGCGGCACGCAGCCCTACCGCTGGGAGCGCCCCGAGGCGCCCACCACGCTCGCGGTGCCCGCCGACGCGTCGAGCGAGCTCGGCCCCGATCGCGTGGCCTATCGCGTGGTCGAGCACGGCGGCGCGCGCTTCCTCGTCGACGCGCAGGGCACCGCCACGTGGCGCGCGCGCGGCGTCGCCAAGTTCGACGCGCCCAAGGCGCAGCTGTTCCGCCTCATCATCGACGGCACGCTCGGCGGCCGCCTGCCGTGGGGCCTGGTGCTGGTGGGCGTGCTGCTGGCGGTGATGATGGAGCTGGTCGGCGTGGCGGCGCTGCCCTTCGCGGTGGGGTTGTACCTGCCCATCTCCACGTCGGCCGGCATCTTCATCGGCGGCGCCGTGCGCTGGCTCGTCGATCGCCAGCGGAAGAGGAGCGCGGGCGCGCAAAGCAAGGGCGGCGACGACTTCTCGCCCGGCATGCTGATGGCGTCGGGCCTCATCGCCGGCGGCGCCATCACCGGCGTGCTGCAGTCGATCGTCGAGACCCTGCCGACCGTGAAGCAGGCGCTCGATCTGTCCGACGACTTCCCCCTCGCCGCCATCGGCACCTGGTGGCCGCTCGTCCCGTTCTTGGCCATGGCGGTGGCGCTGTACCTGGTGGGCGTGCGTCGGGAATCGCCGCGCTGACGTGCGCCTGCTACACCAGCGCTCATGGCCGAGCCCGAGAGCCCGATCGGCAAGCTGATCGCCGATCGCTACCGCGTCTCGCGCCGCCTGGGCGGCGGCGGCATGGGCACGGTGTACGTCGCGCTGCAAGAGCCGCTCGGGCGCGAGGTCGCCTTCAAGGTGGTGCGCCGCGAGCTCGCGCGTGACACACGCATGCTCGAGCGCTTCCGGCGCGAGGCGCACTCGCTCGCGCAGGCGCACCACCCGCACATCGTGGCGCTGTACGACTTCGGCGAGCTGCCCGACGGCGCGCTGTTCCTCGCCATGGAGCTGGTCAAGGGCGACAACCTGCGCCAGCGCCTCGTCAAGCGCTCGACCGTGCCGTTCAAGAGCGGCATCGCGATCGTGCGACAGATCTGCGCCGCGCTCGCGTGCGCGCACGGGCTCGGCATCATCCACCGCGACCTCAAGCCCGAGAACATCCTGCTGATGGACGCGCCCGGCGCCCCCGACTTCGTCAAGATCGTCGACTTCGGCGTGGCCAAGCTCACCGGCATCGACGAGGTCACGAGCGATCACGGCGAGCAGCTCACGGCCAACGGCTCGGTGGTGGGCACGCCGGGCTACATCGCGCCCGAGGTGAGCGTCCGCGGCGTCACCGACGATCCCCGCAGCGACCTGTACGCCCTCGGCGTCATCTGGTTCGAGTGCCTGGCGGGCCGCCCGCCGTTCCGCGCGCCCACGCCAACCAGCCTGATGATGGCGCACGCGGTCGATCCCATCCCGCCCCTGCCCGCGGAGGTGCCCCTGCCCATCGCCGGGCTCGTGCAGCGCCTCCTGGCCAAGTCGCCCGACGACCGCCCGGGCAGCGCCGAGGAGCTGGCGCAGCTCCTCGATCACCTGCCGGGGTTCGAGAGCGGCGCGTCGGTGCCGCGGCCGCGCCCGCCCGAGGCGGGGCCCGAGGCGCCGACGCTGGAGGACGCGCCGCGCGTGTCGCCGCGCGTATCGCCACGCGTGTCGCCGCGCGAGCCAACTCCCGATGCGTCGGGAGCGGCGTCGAGCGAGGCGCCCACGGTCGCCGGCGTTC
>CAZONM010000168.1:0-11843 GCA_964580865.1 uncultured Myxococcales bacterium
GCCGGCGGTGGTGACGCCCGGCGCGGCGGCGGCGTGGCGGCGCGCGGCGGCGGCATGGGCATGTCGGGCGGCTGCGAGTCGCTCAGCGTGGGCTCGCCGGGCTCGGTGTCGGCGTCGAGCACCGACTCGCCCTCCATGGAGGTGCCGAGCGGCCACAGGTGCTCGAGCAGGCCGCGCACCTCGGCCTCGCTGGCCAGGTACACGCGGAAGTTCAAGAGCTGGCGTGCGATGTCGTCGCGGGCGCCGGGGTCGGCGATGAGCAGGTGCACGGTGCCGCCGTCGTCCTTGCGCACGGGGCACGAGGTGAGGTCGCGCAGCTTGCGCACCAGGTGCGGCGGCAGGTTGAAGCGCTCGGCGTTCCTGACGAGCTCACGCGGCGCCACCGGGATCCCCGTGATGGTCGCGAGCGCGCGCAAGAGCTCCTCGGGGTCGACGCCCACGTGCACCAGGCGCCCCACGCGCGACGCCGACACCCACAGCGGCACGCGCGTGGCCGCCTCGGCCTGCTCGCGCGTGACCACGCCCAGGGCCACCAAGCCCTCGATGGGGTCGAAGTCGACCATGGCCCGAGTCTGCCCCATTCCGCCGCCTGGATCAGCGGAATCGTGGCGGCCACGCGCTCACGGGCGCCGCTTGGCCTCGGCCACCACGTCGGCGACGAGCGCGGCCCACGACTGCGCGGGGCCGTCCCAGCTCACGTCGAGCTGCAGCAGGCGCTTCTGCACCTCGGGCAGGCGCCCGCCCTCGGCGAGCTTGTGCACGCGCTCGACCGCCAGCACCAGGTTCTCGGGCGACAGCGGCGAGAACAGCACCCCGGTGGCGCGCCGCCACGGATCAAACGCGTCGGTGCCGGTGCGCGCCGGCAGCGCCAGCGGGTCGTGGATGGTGTCGACGAGGCCGCCGGTGGCGTGGGCCACGGGCACGGTGCCGTAGCGCTGCGCGATCAGCTGCACCAGGCCGCAGGGCTCGAAGCGCGAGGGCACGAGCATCAGGTCGGCGCCGGCGTACAGGTGGCGGGCCATGGCGTCGTCGAACGCGGGACGGAAGTACACGCGCCGGGGGTGGAGCGCCGCCTTCTCGGCCAACGCGCTCGCGATGGCGGGCGATCCGTCGCCGAGCAGCGCCAGGCTGGCGCCGTGGGCCACCAGCGCGTCGACGGCGCGGGCGATGACGTCCCAGCCCTTCTGCTGCGCCAAGCGCCCCACGGCGGCGCACAGGAGCCCGGCCGGAGGTGCGTCGAGGCCGAGGCGCGCGAGCAGCGCCTCGCGGCAGCGCGCCTTGCCCGGCAGATCGTCGGCCGAGAACGTGGAGGGCAGCGCCCCGTCGGTCTGCGGATCGAAGCGCGTGTCGTCGATGCCGTTGACGATGCCCACCAGCCGATGGGCGCGCGCGCGGTACGCGCCCTCGAGGCCCTCGCCGAAGTCGTGCGTTTGCAGCTCGCGCGCGTAGCGCGGCGACACCGCCACGATGCGGTCGGCCCACATCACGCCACCCTTGAGCAAGCACAAGCTGCCCCACGCCTCGAGCCCGTCGACGTGAAACAGGTCCGGGGCCAAACCGGTGATGCCCATCATCTCGGCGGGGAAGCGCCCCTGGTGCGCGTTGTTGTGCACGACCTGCACGGTGCCGATGGCGCGGTTCGCGCCGCGATCGAGCGCCGTGCGCAGCATGGGCAGCGTGAGCGCGGCGTGCCAGTCGTGCGCCACCACCACGTCGGGGTGCTCGGCCTCGGCGCGATAAGCGGCGGCCTTGCACAGCGCCACGAAGCGCAGCCCGTTGTCGGCGTAGTCGCTGCCGCCCTCGCCGTAGAGGCCGGCGCGGTCGAACAGCGCGGGCACGTCGAGCAGCGCGACCTCCACGCCGGGGAACAGCGTGCCGCACGAGAAGCGCCCGCGGAGCACGTGGGGCCCGAGCGTGAGGTGGACGGCGCCGCCGTCGACGAGGCGCGGGCACGCGCCCGACGCGAGCGCGCTGCGGTAGCCGGGCACCACCACCGTGACCTCGTGGCCCATGGCGCCGAGGGCGCGGGCGAGCCCGCTGGTGGCGTCGCCGAGGCCGCCGCTCTGGCACAGGGGTGCCAGCTCCGAGCACACGAACATCAGGTGCATGGCTCGCCCTGTTCTCCCCGGCTCTCGACGTCGTACCATGCGCCCGTGTCGACCGAGAAGAAAGACGCCGCTGACGACGAGATCGCCTACGGCGTGCGCCCGCGCGCCGAGAAGGTGGCGCGCCTCGGCGTGGTGCGCGCCAAGGGCTTCGTCTATCTGCTCGACGCGGAGTTGTGCGTGCTGCGCAGCGCGCGCGACCCCAAGACCAAGGAGCTGGCCGAGCCCGAGCTGGTGGCGCGCGTGGCGCACACGCGCGAGGCCGGCTGGTTCTACTTCCTCGACGCCGAGGGCGACGTGGCGCGGCAGCGCGAGTGACCGAGCGTCGCGTCAGTCGTACTCGTCCACCTGGCCGAAGTCGTCGCGCGACACCACTACGATGCCGCCATCGCTGATGGTGAAGCGTTGCCGATCGCGCTCGAGGTCTTCGCCGATGCGCTCGCCGGGCGGGATCTTCACGCCCTTGTCGACGATGCACCGGTGCAGGCGGGCGCCGCGGCCCACGTCGACGTCGGGGAACAGCACGGTGTCGGTGATGTGGCTGTAGCTGTTGATGCGCACGTGGGGGAACACCACCGAGCGCTCTACCCTGCCGCCCGAGATGATCACGCCGCCGCCGATGACGGTGTCGATGGCCATGCCCACGCGGCCGCCGGAGAAGTCGGAGAAGACGAACTTGGAGGGGCCCGTGGGCGCGGGGTTGCCGCGGATCGGCCAGTCGTCATTGTAGAGGTTGAGGCTCGGGCTCACCGAGATGAGGTTGAGCGACGCTTCGAAGTAGGCGTCGATGGTGCCCACGTCGCGCCAATAGCCGCGCGAGCTCTCGTTTTCGCCACGGCACAGGTGCGAGGCGAAGTCGTAGGCGTACACCTTGAGCCGCGCCGGCGCCGACGTCAGGATGTCCTTGCCGAAGTCGTGCGCCGACTCCGTTTGATCCGCGTCGCGGCGCAGCTCGTCGAGCAGCACCTTGCTCTTGAAGATGTAGTTGCCCATGGAGGCCAGCGCCATGTCGGGGCGCCCGGGCATGGGCGGGGGGTTCTTGGGCTTCTCGACGAAGTCGATGATGCGGCCGGTGTCGTCGACGTGCAGCACGCCGAACGCCGAGGCCTGGTCGATGGGCACCGGCAAGGTGGCCACCGTGACATCGGCGTTGTTGTCTTTGTGAAACGCCATCATCACGCTGACGTCCATCTTGTAGACGTGGTCGGAGCCGAACACGAGCACGTCGTCGGGCCGGACCTCGCGCAAGAGGTCGAGGTTTTGGTAGATCGCGTCGGCGGTGCCGCGAAACCACGTGGGGCCGCGGTTCATGGCGGCGGGCGCGCACTCGATGAACTGGTCGATGACGGTTGAGGCGAGCGGCCAGGCCCGCGTCAGGTGCCGCACCAGCGACGTGGCGCGGTACTGCGTGATGACCTTGATCTGGTGGAAGCCCGAGTTGACCAAGTTCGAGAGCACGAAGTCGATGAGGCGGTAGCGGCCGCCGAAGTACACAGCAGGCTTGCTGCGCTCCTTGGTGAGCGGCCACAGGCGCTTGCCCTCGCCGCCCGCCAGCACCATGGCGATCGACTTCTGCACCCGTGACCTCCGGGGCCGATCATGCACCGATGGCCGCGGCGGGCAAGTTTGACGCCCGGCGGCGGGGCGCCCGCGTCGTCAGCCGGGCGCCTTCGCGTTCGGACCGCTGCCGTCGAGCACCTGGCGCACGCGGCGCAAGAGCTCGTCGGGCTGAAAGGGCTTCTGCAGGAAGATGATGTTCGCGTCGAGCACGCCGTGGTGCACGATGGCGTTCTCGGTGTAGCCAGAGACGAAGAGCACCGCCAGGTCGGGGTCGCGCTCGCGCAGCTTGGCGGCCAGCTCGCTGCCGCCCATCATGGGCATGACCACGTCGGTGATGAGCAGGTCGACCTTGACCCCCGTCTCCACCTTGGCGAGCGCGTCGAGCCCGTTGCCGGCCTCGAGCACGTTGTAGCCCGCGCGCTTGAGCACGCGCACGGCCACGCGGCGCAACGGCGCTTCGTCCTCCACCAACAGCACGGTCTCGCTGCCGCCCTGCGCCGCGGGCGCGCGCGGCGCGGTCAGCGCGTCGGGCACGCCGGCCACGCGCGGGAAGTACGCCTTGAAGGTCGAGCCACGCCCGGGCTCGCTGTACACCCAGATGTGGCCGTTGCTCTGCTTGACGATGCCGTAGACGGTGGCCAGGCCGAGGCCCGTGCCCGCGCCCGGCGCCTTGGTGGTGAAGAAGGGCTCGAACACCCGCAGGCGCACGGCCTCCGACATGCCCACGCCGGTGTCGCTGACCGCGAGCATGACGTACTCGCCGGCGCTCACGTCGGGGTGCGTGTCGCAGTAGGCCTGATCGAGCGTGGCGTTGGCGATCTCGATGGTGATGCGGCCGCCCTTGGGCATGGCGTCGCGCGCGTTGATGGTCAGGTTGAGGATGACCTGCTCGAGCTGCGAGGGGTCGATCTCGATGAGCCCCTCGTCGGTGGAGCAGGTGGTCAACAGCTCCACGTCGGAGCCGAGCAGACGCCGCACCATGCGCTCCATGTCGCCCACGAGCGTGCTCGGCCGCAGCCGCAGCGGCTTGACCACCTGGCGGCGCGAGAACGCCAAGAGCTGCCGCGTGAGCCCCGCGGCGCGCTCGGCGGCCGCCATCACCTCGTCGACGTCGCCGCGGGCGGGGTGGTCGGCGTCGAGCGCGTCGGCCACGAAGCGCCCGTAGCTCATGATGACCGCCAGCAGGTTGTTGAAGTCGTGCGCCACGCCGCCCGCCAGGCGCCCGATGGACTCCATGCGCTGCGACGACAGCAGGCGCTCCTCGAGCCGGCGCTTCTCGGTGACGTCGCGCAGCGCATGCACGATGAGGCGCTGGCCGTCGCGGAGGAGCTCGCTGGTGGTGGCCTCGAGCGCCACCTCGCTCTTGTCGCCGCGCAGGCCCACGAGCGCGCCCAAGGGGCCGCCCGCCGCGCGCGGCGCGCCCAGGGGTGCGCCCAACATGCTCGCGATGCCGCCGAGCTGCTCCACGCGCCGCTCGCTGATCACCGAGGACAGCGCCGCGCCCACGAGCTGCTCGCGCGCCACCCGGAAGAGCGAGAGCGCGCTGGCGTTGGCGCCGCAGATGACGCCTCCCGTGTTGACCACCAGCATGGCGTCGGGGGCGGCCTCGAGCGCGGCGTGAAAGAGGCTGGTGCCCGCTGCGTGCTCGCTTCGGGCCAAGAGCGCCTGTCGGCGCGCCACCTCGATGAGCAAGGCCACGCACCACAGGACCAGCAGCGTGAGGCCGCGGTTGACGAGCGTCATCTGCTGGTGCGGGCCGGCGACGCCGAACACGACGTCGAGCACGGTGAAGACTGTGGCATGGCCCACGATCAGCGGCGCGCACCACGGCTGATCGCAGCGCAGCGCGAGCAGCAGCACCAGCGGCACCACGTAGAGGACGCCGATGGCGTAGCCCCCTGGGATAGCCAGGTCGAGCACGAAGACGCCGACGACGACGGCCACGGCGGCCGCGAGCTTCGCGAACATCCCCATCCCCCCCAGCGCCGCGGCCGGGCTTGGCTCCGCGAGCGCCATAGCGCTCGCGCGCCGGCGCCACAAGGCGATGCATGACGGGCGCGCGAGGACTCGGGCGCGGGCGCCACGAGGTGATCGACGACCCGCTACGGCGAGCGCGCGCAGCGAAAGCCGAAGTGATGAAACACGGGCTTGTTCGCCGGCGTGTGCGCGCGTCGGTGGTACGTCGTGGCGTACTTCGCCGGCCAGTACCACGAGCCGCCGCGCACCACGCGCTCGTGATGCCCGGGGCACACCTCGGCGCCGCCGCACGGGCCCTTCGGGTCCACGCCCGCGCACGCGGCGCCGCACGCCGCCCACGACGGCGAGTACCAGTCGGCCACCCACTCCCACGAGTTGCCGGCCATGTCGAAGAGCCCGAACTGCGTGGCGGGCTTGCTGCCGACAGGCTCGGGGCGCCCGGTGTCGGGGTGGTTCTTGCTCCTCTGCTTGACGCCGCAGGACCGCCCGGCCTCGGTCATGATCACCGTGCGCGCACACGTGGCGGCCTCGTCGCCCCACGGGTAGCGGCGCCCGTCGGTGCCGCGGGCCGCCTTCTCCCACTCGGCCTCGGTGGGAAGGCGCTTGCCGTGGGCCTCGCAGAACTTCTTGGCGTGAAACCAGCTCACGCCCGTGATGGGCTGCTTGGGAGCGTTGAAGTCGACGTAGTTGGGCCCCGCCTTGTCGCAGCGCCCCTCGGCCGCGCACGCCTGGTACTCGGCGTAGGTGACCTCGTAGCGATCCATGAGGAACGTCTGCACGAACACGCTGCTCTGCGGGCGCGCGTCGTGGTCGCCGTGGTCGGTGCCGCGCAAGAACGGCCCGCCGGGGACGCAGGCCATGGCCTCGGGCACCTCGCCGGGGCAGGGCAGCACCGGCGGCGCCTGTTCGATCGTCGCGGGGGCGGCGCCCACCTGCGCACCCGGCGGCGCCGTCATCTTCGAGTAGCCGGCCTTGCGGGGCGCGGCCTCCAGGATGTCGTTGACGCCGCGTGTGCGCTCGTCGGCGAGCCACGACTTGAAGCTCAACAGGCTCTGCACGTTGTAGTGGTACAGGCCGCCGTCCTTGGCGAAGCCGAACTTGCCGCGCGACATCGTGCGCAGCGCGAGGGACCGCTCGTCGGCGGGCAGCGCCAGGATGTTGGCGCGGTAGCCCTGGTCGTAGCCGAAGTATTGCTCGGCGTTCGACAGGTAGAGGGCGCGCACCGTGAGCCCGGCCTTGGTGGTGGCGTCGGCGATGGCCCGCACGGTGCGCGCCGCCGTGAGGTCACCGCGCACCATGAACACGCGCCCCTCGAGGAACAGGCGCCGCACCGTCTGGTACTGCGCGTCGTCGGTGAGGAAGGTGGGCACCGCGCGCTCGACGAAGCCGGCGGCGAAGCGCTTGTTGTGCGCGTTGACGATGGCGCGCGCGTCCTTGAGCACGGCGTGTACCTCGTCGCGCTCGGGGCCCGGCGCCACGTCCTCGTCGACGGCGGCGGTCAGCTCGCGCCGACCCTTGTGGCTCCACAGCGCGTTGAACTCGGCGATGGTGGCCGCGCGCAGGAACACGGCGCGGTAGGCCTTGTGCAGCGCGGGCACGGCGCCGTCGAAGTCCATCAGCACCAGCGCCGCGGGCTTCATCCAGCCGGCGTAGAGGTAGTTCTGGTCGGTGCCCACGCCCACCAGCACGCCGCCCGGGCCCAGGGCCTCGAGCTCGGGCTTGAACAGCTCGGGGCGCTCCTCGTTCGATACCCAGTAATGCAGGCCGCGCACGATCTCGTCGGGGGCGGGATCCGCGGGCAGCGCCGCGAAGGCGGCGAGCGACGGCGGCGCGGGGGGGAGGGCGAGCGGCAGCGCGAGCAACAAGGCGAGCACGGGCCAACCGTACCTCAATACGGATGCCCGGGCGCCGAGTACGCCGCCAACCGCCCCGGCTCGAGCGGCGACATGGCGAGGTCGAGGCGCATGACGAAGGTGTGGTTCCACTCCACGCGCAGCCCCGTGCCCACGCCCACCACCAGCGCGGGCTCGCGATCCAGGCGCCACAGCGCCACGCCCGCGTCGACGAAGCCCACGGCCACCAGCGCCAGCTCCTTGCCGAGCACGTCGACGTGCGCGAGGTCGCAGCGCAGCTCGTGCTGCGTGACCAGCTTGATGGGCGTGGCGAAGCGCGCCAGGCGCACGCCGCGCCCGAGCTCTTGGCCCCCGAGCGCGGGCAGCTCCACCAGGCCGCCCACGCGCTGGCGCTCGCGCACGGGCGCGTCGCCGAGCACCACGTCGGCGATGAGGCGCTCGGCCAGCACCACGCGCCGGCTGGGCACGAGGGGCGTGTAGCCGCGCGCCGTCAGCGTGGCGCCCGCGAAGGTGAACGCGCTGCCCCACCACGGCGCCGAGCCGCGCACGGCCGCGTCGACGAACAGGCCGGCGTGCGGCGCGGGCTCGTGGTCGCGCGAGTCGTACGCCACGCCCGCTTGCAGCACGTGGGCCACGCCAGGCTCGCCGCGCGGGAAGCGCGCGGCGTAGGCGGAGCCGGGGGTGGGCCCCAGGTCGGGCGCGCCGTCGCGGTCGTCGTCGAGGAAGGTGCCGGGCACGTACGCGGTGGCGCGCGTGCCGCCGAACAGCTCGACCTTGTGGGGCAGGTCGACCACGCGCCAGCGCACGAGCGCCGCCGCCGCGGGCTCGATGGAGCGCAGCGTGTGCGCGGCGTCGTTGGGGCAGGGGGCGGTGGGGTCGTCGGCGCAGGCGGGCTGCGCGAGAGCGCTGTAGAGCTGCACGTCGGCCTCGACGCGCACGGGCAGGTTGAAGGCGTCGACGGCGTCCAAGTGCACGTAGTGGTGCTGCACCAGGCGCGTGGTGGCCCACGCCTGCGCCGAGAGCGCGGTCTTGTAGGGCTTGGTCCCGAAGCGGTTCCAGTAGGCCACGCCGCGCGCGCCCAGGCCCACGCCGTCGTCGGACGACAGCGTGACGCGCGGGACCGCGGCGAAGTCCCAGCTCCCCGCCTCGTCGGGCGCCGTCACCACGGGCAGCGGCGCCGGCGTGGGCGCTTGCGACGCGAGCGTGAGCGTGATCAGGCCGACGAGCACCGCGGCACTCTACCCGCGTCGCCTCCGCCAGAGCAGCGCCAGCATCGCGAGCCCGAGCGCGCCCGGCGGCGCCGCGGCGCAGCTGCGCGGGGGCAAGAGCACCGCCAGGCGGCGCGCGCCCTGCTGTTCGCCTTCTCCTTCGCCCTCGCCTTCTCCTTCGCCCTCGCCTTCTCCTTCGCCCTCGCCCTCGCCCGGCTCCACGGGGGGCTGGCAGGTGAAGGTGAGGGGCGCGCCCTGCAAGAGCGGGTTGTCGCCGCCCTCGCTGTCGATGCCGTAGGCGAACACCGTGTGCTCGACGCCGTCCTTGAGCTCATCGGGCACGGGCCACGCGAAGCCGTGGGCGCAGGAGCCGATGGCGTCGCACAGGTCATCGCGGTGCACGTCGGCGGTGACGGCGGAGCCCTGCGCGCTCGAGCCGGCCTCGCCGTCGACGTACAGGTGCACGGCGATGGCGTCGTCGGGCGCGTCTTGATCCTGCGCCCAGCCCACGGCGCCGTCGTCGCACGTCACCGAGTCGAGCCAGCCGCGCGGCGCCCGGTTGTGCGCGGCGAAGTCGCGCAGGTCGTCGAGCGAGCCGTTGAAGCGGTTCTCGTCAACGTTGCCGGCGATGCCGGCCACGCTGCCCGACGACGAGAACTGCCAGAAGTGCCAATCCGGCCACTGGTTCGCCACCGTGGAGGGGCAGGTGCCGCCGGTGTAGCCCGCATGCCACAGCGGGTACTCGGAGAAGTCCTGGCCCACGTTGTCCTGCCAGAAGTAGCCGCCCGTGTAGATGATGGGCTTCCTGCCCACGGCGGCCTCCACGTGGTCGAGCCACTGGCGCAGGCGGGTGGCGCGCGTGGCGCTCGAGACGCCGTCGGTGCTCTCGACGTCGGCGACCGGGGGCAGGTCGCCGGGCTCGAGCTCGCCCATGCGATCGAGCAGGAGGTCGGCCTGCTCGATGGGGTCCTCGTCGGAGCGGAAGAACTGGTACACGCCGCGGATCAGGCCGTGGTCCTTGGCGCCCTGCCAGTTCTGCTCGAACTTCTCGTCGATGTAGCCGGTACCGTCGCTGACGCGGACGATGGCGAATTGCACGCCGTCGCCGGCCACCTGCGCCCAGTTGATGGTGCCCTGCCACTTGCTGACGTCGATGCCGTACACGGTGTCGCCGTCGGGGCACACCTGGTGGATGGCCTGGCTCGCGTGGGTCGGCTCGCGCGCCAGGAAGGCGCCGGCGCTCAGATCGCCAGCCGGGTCGCAGGCGGCCACGGCGAGGAGCAGGGCGATCGGTGAGGCGCGCATGACGAGGAGCAGACCCTAGCCCTTGGGGCATCGAATCGGAAGTTGGGCCGACGGACATCGGGGGGATGGCGCGGTTGGCGCGGGCGTCGAGCTCCGGTCGCTCTTGGACCGGCAGCTCACACCTTCGGCGGCGCGGGCCCCGTCGACGGCACCGCCGCCGACGTGGGCGCGCCCGGCACGTCGCCCGCCTTGGCCGCCACGCTCGAGGCGGGAGCGGGCCGCGGCGGCGGCCGCGGGAGGTCGCGCCACAGCCCACCGGCGGAGAAGGCGGCGAAGCCGCGCTTGAGCCACGACAAGAGCGAGAGCGCGAGCCACAAGGACCACGCGAGCATGGCCACGCGGTAGGCCATCATGGGCACCGACAGGATCGACGCTTGCGGCAAGGCGCTGGCCGCGTGGTCGTCGAACCACCTGAGCATCGTCGACGACGAGCCGTTGCCCTCGATCTGCATGTCGGGCGCGCCGAGCAACCCCTCGTGGATCGACGCCAGGAGCCCGATGAGCGCCACCAGCGTCCAGCTCGCGAGCAAGAGCTGGCGCAGGTTGAACCAGACGGGCGACAGCTCCACCTGCCGTTGCCGCCAGCCGAGCGCCAACAGCCAGCCCGCCACCAGCGCGGCCACGACGATGGGCACCTGCGTGAGCCCGAGCGACAACAGCACCCAGTGGTGGGCCTTGAGCGGCGAGCCGGGCACGCGGGCGAGCGCGGCGGCGGCCACCACGATGACGAGGAGGAAGCTCCAGAACAGCACCGCCGGGCCGGCGCGCGGGCCCGACGCGAACAGCACCCAGCGGTCGTGCGGCAGCTCCACGCGGATCTCGGCGTTGACGCTCTGCGCGCCGAGGTCGAAGCGCGGCGTGCGCGCCAGCGTGGTGATGCCCTCGGGCACGCGCACCTCGAGCACCAGGGTCTGCGCGCCGGGCAGCACGGGGACGAGCACCTTGCCCTGATCGGCGCGCAGCGGTTGGCGCGCGCCGTTGACGGTGGCCGAGAGCAGCTCGGCGCCCGCGGGCAGCGTGATCGCATGCTGGCCGCCGCGGCTCGCGCGCATCGACACCGTGAGCTCCACGTCGGTGGAGCGCAGGCCGGGGCGCACGCGCTGCGCGGTGCGGTCGAAGGTGAGCGTCTGCCCCGGTACGCCCTGCGGGCGCGCGATGGCGAGCGTGAGCGCTTCGCCCGGCCACGGGCGCCAGGTGCGCGAGCCGCCTGCGCGCGCGGGGTCGTCGTCGTGCTGGGGCGGGAGGCCGCGCTCCTCCACGTGCCACACGGGGCTCACCTCGAGGCTCCAGCGCTCGACCCAGGGCACGCCCGTGGGGGCCGTCAGCGCCAGCGCCTCGCTCGGCGGCAGCGCGCCCGAGAAGGTGCGCTCGCTCTCGTTCGGCCCCAGGCTCACCTGCGCCTTGCCGCCGTCGACGCGCACGCCGTCGGTGGTGACGCTCTCGCCGGGCAAGAGCGGGATCTCGACCACCACGGGCGCGCCCACCGGCGACAGGCGCGCGATGCGCGTCTCGCTCTCGAAGGACAGGCCCAAGGACAGGCTGCGCTCGACGAGGAGGAACGGGGGCAGCACGGCGGCCTCGGCGCCGCCGTCGGCGGCCGCCTCCTTGGCGGTGCGCGACAGCTGCAGGTTGGCGTCGGGCACGCCGTTGTCGCCCACGCCGTCTAAGGCCCACGCCGTCGACGCGAAGGTGGCGCGCCGCGGCACCAGCGGCAGCGCCAGCTGGACGGCGTCGCGGCGGGGCAGCGGGCCCTCGAGCACCACGTCGTGGCGGCCGGCGGGCACCGCGATCCACAGCGCGCCGCCGTCGGCCAAGGCGGCGGCGGCCGCGCGCCC
>CAZONM010000169.1:0-11821 GCA_964580865.1 uncultured Myxococcales bacterium
CGGCGGCCACCGCGGCCGCCGCCCACGACGAGCGCGCGCCAGTGCGCGGCAGGTGCGCGGCGAACAGCACCTCGGCGCCCACGCCGAACGCCGCGGTCCACACGGGCACCGCCATCCACCACACGGCGCCCGACCACACGAGGTCGAGCCAGAGGGCAACGGCGATGGCGCCGACGCCCAGCGCGAGCGCCGCGACCGGACCGCGGCGCTGCTGCCGCCGCAGGTTCCACGCGACGAGCAGCGCGCCCGCCACCGGCGTGGCGAGCAAGGTGACCATGGCGACCTGCTTGGCGGAGAACAGCG
Source organism: uncultured Myxococcales bacterium (assembly GCA_964580865.1). Classification (GTDB taxonomy): domain Bacteria; phylum Myxococcota; class UBA727; order UBA727; family VGSZ01; genus JACOUT01. Next base: position 304 of record CAZONM010000169.1, read on the forward strand.
GCACCGGCGCCGGCGGCGTGGCCGTTGGGCGCGACGCGAACGCGAACGGGCTGGTGGGCTCACCGCTCATGCGGCGATGGTAGCGGTCCTGCGGCGCGCGCGCTCACGGCGCCTGCAGGTGTCTCTGGAAGAACGCGATGGCGTGCCCGAGCAACAGCACCTGGTTGCCTCGCTTCTGCACGCCGTGGCCCTCGTCGGGGAAGATGATGAGCTGCGCGGCGAGCTTCTTCTGCACCATGGCGTCGTACATCTGGATCGCCTCTCCCACCGGCACGCGCGGGTCGGTGGCGCCCTGGATGATGAGCATGGGGCCCTTGGTCTTGCCCACGTGAGTGATGGGCGACAGCTCCGTCAGCACCGCGCGATCGGCCACGGGGTCGCCGTACTCCGAGATCCGCAGCGCGCGCCGATAGGGCGCGGTGTTCTCGAGGAACGTCACCAGGCTCGAGATGCCCACGACGTCGACGCCGGCGTCGAAGGCGCCGGCGAAGCGGGTCATGCCCATGAGCGACGAGTAGCCGCCGTAGCTGCCGCCGAACACGCCCACGCGCGGCGCCCGGCCGCGCTTCGCCCATGCGGTGCGCACGTAGGTGGCGGCGTCCTCGATGTCGGTGATGACCTGTGCGCGCTTGGCGCCGTCGTCAGCGTGGATCCACGTCTTGCCGTAGCCGTCGGAGCCGCGCACGTTCGGCTGCACGTACACGAAGCCCGCGTCAACGAAGAGCTGGGCGCGCGGATTGAAGCCCGTGCGCGCCTGCGCCTCGGGGCCGCCGTGGAAGTCGACGATGACGGGGCAGGGCGTCTCCGCCTTGGCGCACGCCGGCGGGCGGCGCACCAGCATGGGGATCTTGGTGCCGTCGCGCGCGGGATACTCCTCCACCGACACGGGCACGAAGGAGGCGAGGTCGACCTCGGGCGCGCTGGGCACGTGCCAGGTGGTGAGCTTCTTGGTGCCGAGGTCGAGCACGGCGCTGGTGGAGGGCGCGGTGCCGGGATCGACGACGAGCACGGCCTGGTTCTTGGCGCGCCCCGCGGGGCCGAGCACCACGTGGTCACCGACGGGAAGAGGTGGCAGGCCCAGCTCCTTGAGCGTGCGCGCGTCGAACAGGCGCGTGCGCGTGCGCCCGCCCTCGTTGACGCGGGCGAACAGGTGGCGCTTGTCGCGCGACACGGCGAAGGAGTCGATGTCCCACGAGAGCTCGGGTGTGATGGGCGAGAACGCGCGCAGCTTGCGATCGAAGCGGTACAGCCGGCGGAATTCGGAGAGCTTGGGCGTGAGCACCACGACGTCGTCGTCGGCGCCGTAGGCCACCTCGTAGTCCTCGCGCTCGCCCTGGCCGAACAGCGGCGTGAGCGCGCCCGTGCGCTCGTCGAGCTCGAAGACCTCGTGTTGGTTTGCGCCCACCGCGCGCATCAGCAGCAGGCGCTGCTCGCGGTCGAGGCGCCCGGCGATGGACCACAGGCCGTCCTGCGCGAACACCGTGGTCACGGCCTTGGTGGCGAAGTCGTAGCGGTAGAGCGCGTAAGCGTCCGGCTTCTTGTCGTTGGCGCGGAAGTACAGGTGCTTGCCGTCGTCGGTCACGAGCTGTGCTTGCGTCTGCACCTTCGGTTCGTGCTTGATGACGATGAGCGGCCCGCCCGTGGCGCGCTGCAGGTACAGGCCGGGGTTCTCCTCGCCGGCGCGGTCGCGTTGCAGCACGAGCAGGGCACCGTCGGCGGTGACATCGACGAGCGTGGTGGGGTCCTCGCCGCCCGTGAGCTGGACGGGGAAGCGCATGGGGCCGTCGAGGCGCCACACCTGGCGCACGCCGGTGACACCCCAGGTGACGAACATGCTCTTGCCGTTCGGCGAGAGCAGGCCGCCCGAGGGCGCGCGCACGTCGAGCATCGCTTGCACGCGCTGCGACACAGCGGTCGGCAGCGACGGCGCCCGGAAGCGCTCGAGCACCTCGGGGGGCACGCTGTCGGCGCCGTGACCTGCGTAGGTGGCGGTGGGCGTGGGCGTGGCGGCGGGGGCGGCGGGGGCGCTGGTCGCGGCGGGGGCGGCGACGAGCGCGGCGACGATCGGCAGGTAGGTCATGGGCTCCGATAGCGCGCCCGCCGACGAGCGGCCACCGAAGAAGAGGAAGAAGAAGAAGAAGAAGAGGAAGAAGAGGAAGAAGAGGAAGAAGAGGAAGAAGAGGAAGAAGAAGAAGAAGAAGAAGAAGAAGAAGAAGAAGAAGAAGAAGAAGAAGAAGAGGAGCGTGGGGCTTGTCGCCTCGCCGGCATCGACGATCGCTGCTCTCGCGAGAGCAGGCGGCGGTGCCAGGAGGGAGGGGGGCGGTGTGGTGGGTTCGAGCGGTTCGAGGGGAGGACGCGGTCCCCCTCCTAGATCCTCCCCCGGGACGGGGGAGGCCGTTCCGGGTCGACGACGGAGACGCCCCGCGGCGCCCACGTCAACGCATCGCTGTTGCGACCCGGCGAGATTGAATCACCCTGGCGATGCACCACGATCGCACACGAACACCCGCGACTCGGAGCGGCCTCCCCCGGGACGGGGGAGGATCTAGGAGGGGGACCGCGTCCTCGCCCCGCCGGTCCGAACCCGCCACCCTCGTGCTCCATCACGGCACCACCGCCTGCTCTCGCGAGAGCAGCGATCGTCGATGCCGGCGCTGCGACAAGCCCCCTCCTTCGATCTCGCGGATCATCACGGCACCACGGTCCGCTCCCGCGGCAGCGCCGCATGCTGTCGCGAGAGCAGCGATCGGCGAGGACGGCGCGACGCCAAGGCCCAGCTCGCCGCCACCGGGCTGCTCACGCGTCGCTCCGCGCGGTCAGGTGCCCGCTCGCTCGTCGGGGACGCCGAGGAGCAGCCGGTTCTTGGGCGTGACCTCCTTGCTGATGCGGTGGGTGGTCACGCGGTAGCCCGCTTGCCGCAGATGGGCGCAGCGCGTGACGTCGATGGCCAGGGGCGCGTCGAGCCACCCCGCCAGGCCGCCGTCGTCAGAGCTGCCCACGTCGTGGCAGCAGGGCATGACGGCCACGAACGCGCGCGCCGCGGCGGCCCGGTGCAGCACCTCGTCGGTGAGGCCGCCGCAGGCGTGGCACGACACCACGACGTCGCCGGGCTTGAGCGCGGGCCCCTGGGTCGACTCCACCAGCGCCACCTTGTCGCGCAGCCGGGGCCAGGCGTTGACGAGCGCGTACTGCAGCTTCTCGGCGCTCGGCGGCAGGCGCGTATCGAAGGCCACGGCGCTCGGCGAGGTGTCGTCGAGCACCAGCATGACGTGCGCCAGCAGGCCGTGCCCGCAGGCCCAGTCGATCACGCGCCCGCCGCGTACGCGCCGCCGCACACGCCGCGCCATCTCCCACGCCTCGTACAGCTCCTTGCGCGGCAGGCAGCCGGCGGCGCAGGTCGCGCGCGCCAGCTTCGCGAACAGGCCGTCGCCGGGGAAGAGCGCGGCCTGCCGGGGCATGAGGCGGTTCTTCGAGCCGAGGTCCACGCCCCACGATACGCCGGCCGGGCCCTCGGGGGTGGTGATGGGGATTGCGAAAGCCGCGCGGCGGCGCCACGTCGACGGGGATGGCCCGCGCCGCTGTGCTCGCCGTGATCGCGCTCGTCGCCGCCTGCCCGCGGGCGCCGACGGTGCTCGACGCCGGCACCGACCCCGTCGACGCTGGCAGCGCGGCGGCGGACGGGTACTGCGAGGCCATCGCGCCGTTCTTCTGCGCCTTCTACCTGCGCTGCGGTCGCATGGCGGTGGCCGACGAGGCCGCGTGCGCGCCCGTGTTCCTCGAGGCGTGCAACGCGCGCTACGAGCCGAGCTGGGCGGCGCTCGAGGCGGCGGGCCTGCTCGCGCTGTCGGTGACGGGCATCGAGCAGTGCCGCGCGCACCTCGCGAGCGCCGCGTGCGACGACGTCCAGCTCGAGCTCCAGGGGCCGTGCGCGGCCATGTGGGTGGGCGCGCAGCCCGCCGGCGCGCCCTGCGGCATCGACGTGGAGAGCTTCGTGTGCGCGCCGGGTACCGCCTGCGTGCTCGATCTGTCCCTGTGCGGCACGTGCACGGCCGTGCTCGACGACGGCGCGAGCTGCGCGGGCAGCGACGGCACGTGCGGCGCCGACAGCCACTGCAACGATGACGACGTGTGCGCGCCGCGCAAGCGCGCGACCGAGGCGTGCGCCGTGGGCGATCGCTGTGTGCTCGGCACCACCTGCACCGACGAGGTGTGCGCGGGGCCGAGCACCACCACCGTGGGACAGCCCTGCGACTTCACCACGCGCTGCCCCTACGCGAGCCGGTGCCTCGGCGGCACCTGCGTGGCCACGGTGCCGCTCGGCGGCGCATGCAGCCCCACGGCGCCGTGCGACTCCGGGTGGTGCGACGACGCCGGCAGGTGCGCGCCCCTGGTGGCGCAAGGCGGCGCCTGCACCGACGACGAGCAATGCCAAACGGGCGCGTGCGCCGGCACCAGCTGCGCTGCGCTGCCCTCGGCGTGCATCGCGCCATGAGCCACGAGCTGCTGCGCCTGCCCGCACACCGCCTGGCGCAGCTCGTGCGCGCCGGCGAGGTGACGCCCCTCGAGCTCGTCGACGCGCACGTGCGCGCCATGCTGCGCTGGAACCCGGTGATCAACGCGGTCACCGCCAACCGCTTCGATGACGCGCGCGCCGAGGCGCGTGCCATGACCGAGCAGCTCACGAGGGACGGCCGACATCATCTGCCTCCGCTCTTCGGCGTGCCCTTCACCGTCAAGGAGTCGCTGGGCGTGCGCGGGTTGCCGCACACGGCGGGCTCGGTGTTGCGCCGGCACGTGGTGGCGCCGTGCTCGGCGCCCGTGGTCGATCGCGTCATCGCCGCCGGCGGCATCTGCCTGGCGGTCACCAACGTGCCCGAGCTCGCCATGTGGCTCGAGACCGACAACCGCGTGTGGGGCCGCACCAACAACCCCTACGATCCCACGCGCACCTCGGGCGGCAGCTCGGGCGGCGAGGCGGCCGTCGTGGGCGCGGGCGCGTCGCCGTTCGGCCTCGGCACCGACGCTGGCGGGTCCATCCGCGTGCCGTCGTCGTTCTGCGGCGTCTTCGGACACAAGCCCTCGGGCGGCTTGGTGCCGAGCACCAACCACGTGCCCGCGCCGTCACCGCGGCAGGCGCGCTTCGTGGCGGTGGGGCCCATCGCGCGCAGCGCGCGCGACCTGCACCCGATCCTGTCCGTCATCGCCGGCCCCGACGGCGTCGATCCGGGGTGCGACGGCATGGCGCTCGGCGACCCGGCGGCGGTGCCCGTGGAGCGGCTCACCGTGCACCTCTTGCGCGAGGTCGCGGGCTTCGACGTGGCGCCGTCGATCACCACCGCCGTGGCGCGCGCCGCCGCCGCGCTCGAGGCCCGCGGCGCGCGCGTCATCGACGCACGCCTGCCCGAGCTGTCGCGGGCCGTGGCCATGTGGGGCGACTCGCTCAAGGTCACGGCCGAGACCAGCTTCGAGCACTGGCTCGGCTTCGGCGGCCGCGTGCGCGTGCGCAAGGAGCTGCTCAAGCTGGCGCTCGGGCGCTCAGCGCACACGTTCCCCGCGCTCGCCTTCCTCGCCATCGAGAAGCTCTCGTCCTACGTCGACGTGATGAAGGGCGGCTATCAGCGCGCCAACGACCTGCGCGCGCGCGTGTCGAGCGAGCTCGGCGACCACGGCGTGATCCTGGCGCCGGTGTTCACCGTGCCGCCGCCGCGCCACGGCGACATGCTGCGCCGCGCCGGCGACTTCGCGCTGCCCGGCATCTGGAACATCCTGCAGACGCCGGCCACGGCGGTGCCCATGGGCCTCGACGGCAACGGGCTGCCGCTCGCGGTGCAGGTGGTGGCGCGCCCGGGCAACGACGCCGCCCCCATCGCGGCCGCCATCGCCCTCGAGGACGCGCTCGGCGGCTGGCGCCCGCCGGCCATGCCCTAACGCGACGTCGTCAGCAGGCGTCTTTCAAGCCCGCGTCGCAGGCCTTCTTCTTGGCCGCGGCCGCCTTCTCCGGGTCCTTCTTCTTCACGCCCTTGCCCTCGGCCAGCATCACCGAGAGCTGGAAGCACGAGGTGGGCTCGCCGAGGTCGCAGCCCTTGGTGAGCGACTCCACCGCGCCCTTGGGATCGTCGTTGACGAGGGCCACGCCGCGCGCCGTGCAGCCGATGGCGCCGCCGAGCGCGCAGGCCTTTGCCAACAGCTGGAGCGCCGGTCGATCGGCCACCTTCTTCGGCTCGGGGAGCTGCCCGGCCTTCACGAGCTCGTCGGCGAGCGCGCCGCCTTGGATGCAGCCGTCGGCGTCCTGCAGGTCGCACAGCGCGCTCAGCGCCTTGAGCTTGGTCTTGCCGTCGGTCTCTTGCTGCGCCCACATGCGGCAGCCGTCCTTCGACTGATAGCCGCATGCCTTCTCGAAGAAGCCGAGCCCGAGCTTGGCGTCGCGCGCCACGCCCTTGCCATCGAAGTGGATGCGCCCGAGCGCCAGGCAGCCCTCGGCCTTCTTGGCGTCGCACTCCGCCGTGGCCTTCTCGATCGCGGCCTTGGCCTCTTTCGCCTCGGCCTCGGCGCGCGCCTTGGCCTCGGCCTCCATGAAGGCCTTGGTGTCGGCCTCCTTCTGCTTCTTCTTCTCCTCGGCGTTGCCGCAGGCGACGAGCGCGAACAGGAGGGAGATGGTGAGCGTGGTGCGCATGGGAAACCCCCGAGTTGCGCGACAGTAGCATGGGCCGCGCGTGGCGCGCCGGTCGCGTCGGTGGAGCGGCGCACGCGCCCATCGACGCGCGCACCCACCGGGGTACCATGCGCGTGATGCGACGGGCCTGGCTGCGCGCGCTCCTCGTGCTTGTGCCGACGACGGCGTGGGCGTCGCTGTCGTTCATCGGCATCGCCAAGCACTGGCCCGTGGTGGGCGAGGTGTGGCGCTTCTCGCGCTTCGCGTTCGACGAGCTCGGCGTGTCGCCGGCCATGGGGTGGGCGCTCAAGGGCGCGCTGTTCACGGCCCTCGGCGTCGCGGTGCTGCGCCTGTTCATCCGGCGCCCATTCCTGCTGCACGAGGTGCGCCTTCCGCCCGCCATGTGGCGGCTGTTGGCGTTGGCGTTGGCGGTCGCGCTGCCGGTGCAGGTGGCGCTCGGGCTCACTCCCGGCATGCAGCACTTCTATCGCCGCCTCTTCGAGGTGGGCGGGGCCGAGCGTGTGCTCGCCAACGCCATCACCATCGTCACCGAGCACCTGTGGATCGAGGGCGTGGTGCTGGGCCTCGCGCTTCTGCCGGGGCTCGTCGAGCGCGTGCGCGCCGACGAGGGCTGTGCGCGTCAGGGTCGCTTGGCGCGCTTCGGCCTCGGCTACCCCGTGGGCGGGCCACGCACGCCGAGCGCGTGGCTCGGCGTGCCGCGCGAGGCGTGGCCCGCCATCGTGGCGCAAGGCGCGCTCTTCTTCCTCGGGCACTTCTCCAAGGATCCCGGCGAGGTCGCGTCGTCGTTGCCCGGGGGCCTCGCGGTGGGCTGGCTGAGCTTGCGCACGCGCTCGTTCATCCCGGCGATGGTTCTGCACTTGATCACGGGCGCGGTCGTGGTCGGCACCATGGCGATCGCGCGCGCGTGCGGGTGAGGGCGCGGCTCGTCGACGTCACCGCTCCGTCACGTCCAGCTCCTGCCAGCGCGGCGCCACGGCGCCCGTGCCGACGTCGCGGTAGCGCGCCACCACGCTGGCGGCGAACGGCAAGATGCCGACGGGCGAGGCGCCGAGCTTGGCCGAGAGCGTCTGCCGCAGCGGCGTGTTCTTGCCCAAGAGCCCGAGCAGCTTGCGCTCGGTGGCCGTGTCGGTCTGCGTGGCGTTGTTGAACAGCACCTCGGTGAACCAGCGCCCGCCTTTGTGCACGGGGCGAAACTCCATGCGGCCGGTGTCGATGCGCATGGAGCCCTGGTGCGGGATCTGCGCCGTGGGATCGGACGCGTACACCTGCCACTCGGCGGTGGCGCGCCACTGGCCCGTCTCCACGTCGCGCCACTTCTTCACCACGGTGCGCTTGGTCATGTCGGTGGCGGTGCCGCCCTCCCCGAACTCCATGCGCTGCAGCATGGTGACCTGGTAGCCGCCGTCAGGGAGCTCGTGGCGCTCGAGCACGTGGTTGTGCAGCGCGCGCAGGTCGAAGCACTCCTCGGCCCAGCGCTCGGGCGGCAGGCGCTGCATGAACGTGGCGGAGTCGACGGGGGCCCAGGTCATGGCGGTCTGGTTGACCACGCGCTGATCGCCGAGCCTCTCGTCGTGGATCTGCTCCACGAAGGCGCCGCCCTGCGGGCCCGCGATGAGCTTCTGCTCGATGGCGTCGATGATGGCGGCGAGGCGCTCGGCCACGCCGGCCTCGAGCGTGACGCCGTCGGCGTGCCCCTCGGGCAGACGCGCGCGCCGCTGCAGGTCGAGACAGGCGCGGTAGTCGACGGGGTCGAGCTGGTGCTTGCGCAAGAGGCCGTCGGCGTGCATGGCGCTCACGATGGAGCCGCCCACCTCGACGCCGATGGTGCGCAACAAGCGCGCCGCGACGCCGCCTTCGAGCTCGTCCTTGGTGAGCCGGTGGTCGGCGAGCGCCGCCTCGATAGCGAGCGCCACCTTCGACGGGTTGGCGCCCCCCGCCCGCGACGACGACGCGTGCACCTCCTCGTTGGTCAGGCGCTCGCCGCGCGCGCGCGCCTCGTCGGTGATGCGATAGCCGTCCTTCGGTCCGTGGATGGTGGGCATCGGTAGGCTCCTGCGCGCGCCAGCGTACCGTGACATTGTCGAGCACGCGTCACCTGCGCGCGGCGACGCCGGCCACGCGGACGACGGTCCGATCGCGGGCCGCGCGCGATCACAGGCAGTCACCCTCGGTCACGATGAGCGCGCCCGTGCAGCTGGTGAGCGACGTGTTTCCGTACATGGCGATCGAGCCGCCCACGGCCGTGAGCACGGGCGCGCTGAACGACGTCAGCGCGGCGTTGTTGGTCACGTACAAGTCCACCGCCACGCCAGCGAGCGAGGGGAAGGCGAGCGTGCCGAGCGCCGCGTTGCTGCTCACGGTGATGCCGCCCGCGTTCAAGAGCGCCGGTAGCCCAATGACGTTCAGGAGCGCGTTGCTCGAGATGTTGACCTCGCTGCCCACGCTGACGAGCGCCGGCAGGTTCACGGTAGTGACGTCGGGATTGCCGAGGACCTGGAGCGTTCGGTCGACGGTCGCCAGCGCGGGCAGCGCCACGGTCGTCAGCACCACGTTGCTGGAGACAGAGAGGGTGCCATCGAGGTGCGCGAGCAATGGCGCACTGACGCTCGTGAGCGCGGCGTGATTGTCGATCTGGAGCTCGCTCGCTGCCGTGAGGGACGGGAAGGCGACGGAGGTGAGGGCGTCGTTGTTGGAGAGCTCGAGTGCTTGTCCCACGCTCGTCAGTGCGCTCAGCTCGAGCACGGACAGCGCGCCATTGCTGTAGAGGGAGAAGTTCCCGCCCACCTCGGTGAGCGCCGGCAGCGCGAGCCGCTCGAGCGAAGCGTTGCTGGTCATCGCCCACTCGCCGCCGATGGTGGTGAGCGCGGCCAGGTGGATCGCGTCGAGCCCCTCGGCGTCGACGGTGACGTCGCCCTCGACGACGCAGACGTGCGCCAGCGCCGCCACGTCGAGGTCGTTTTGGATGGTGACGCTGCCCGAGACGGTGACGCAGTCGTCGTCCTCGCCGGCGTCGACGCACAGATCGCTCAGGCACGTCAGGCCCGCGTCGCAGGTGCCGTTGCCGTAGCAGGGGCCGCGCTCGCTGCCCGTGGGCGGGTCATCGCCCTCGCCTTCGCCCTCGCCTTCGCCGGCGGGCCCTTCGGGCCCTTGGGGTCCCGGCGGGCCTGCGGGGCCTTGTGGCCCCTGAGGTCCGGTGCAAGCGGCGAGAGCGAGGACGAGCAGGGGAAGGGTCCGTGGTGTCATGGTGCGCAGCATACCGGCTCGGTCTCGCCCCGCGCCTCTCGCCCACCAGGGTGACGAGAGCTTCGCGCGCTCGTACGATGGCGATCGCATGCTCGAGTTGTGGCTCGCCGTAGTGCAGCTGGTGCCGTACGCGGTCGTGGGCGGCGCCACCGTGGCGGTGGGCTGGCGCGTCACCTCGCTACGGCGCCGGCAGCACCTGCTCGCCGAGGCGTCGCGACGCTTGGTGGAGGCCGGCTTCGCGGTCACGCCGGTGACCGAGCACTACGCCACCGGCAACCCAGCGCACGCCGCCGACGTGGAGCTCACGACCGCGTTGCTGGCGCGACGGGGCGCGCACCTCGACGTGGCGGTGGCGAGCGCCTCGCGCGCGGGCGTACGCGGGCTCTTGCGGCGGCGCGCGGTGACGGCCGCCGCTCGCGCAACGTTCGAGGTCCGGCGCGAGGACGCGCTCAGCCGGGCGCGTCACAAGGTCGGCGTGCATGACATCGAGATCGGCGACGCCGCGTTCGACGATGTGCTCAAGCTCTCCGGGTGGCCGACCGATGGCGCGCGCGCTCTGGTGGCCGCGCCGCCGGTGCGCGCGGCGATCGAGCAGACGCTGTCGTTCGACGGCGTCGACGAGGTACGCCTGGCCGCCAGCGCCGAGGCCGGCATGGTGCGCGTGACGTGGCGCTTGCCCATGGAGCAGCTCGGCGCCCTGGCGGCCATCGGCGACACCGTGGAGCGGCTCGCCGCGGCGCTCGAGGACGCACGCTGGGTCGAGCCCATGGGCAAGCCCGAGCGCGCAGGCGTCAGCGCGGGCACGTCCGGACCGTCGAGCGGCGCGCCCATGGCGATCCCGGGCAGCGGGCCGCATCGGTGACGCCCGCGCCGGCGTGATCACGCCACATGACGTGCCGGGACGCGCGCAGCCGCGGTCGCGCCCTTGGGACGCACGACCGCGAAGCGCGCGCGCACCTGATCCCACGAGGCAAGCAGGCGTCGCGCCAGCGGGCTGCCCGTGCGCTCGGCATGCGTGCGCACCAGCGCGAGCAGCGCTTGCTCGTCGTCGGGCGAGCCGGCGGCCAGCAGCGGCGCGGCGGCCGCGTCCGCCTCATTGAGCCGGCGCGCGAGCCCGCCGTCGACGTCGAGCACGTAGGCGACGCCGCCGGTCATGCCCGCCGCGAAGTTGCGCCCGGTGGCACCGAGCACCACCACGGCGCCGCCGGTCATGTACTCGCAGCCGTGATCACCGCAGCCCTCGACCACCGCGGTGGCGCCGCTGTTCCTCACCGCGAAGCGCTCGCCGGCGGTGCCGCTGGCGAACAGCTCGCCCGCGGTGGCGCCGTAGAGCGCCACGTTGCCGAGGATGACGTTGTCCTCGGGCGCGAAGCGGGCCGACGGGTGCGGCCGCAGCACCACGCGCCCGCCGCACAGGCCCTTGGCGACCCCGTCGTTGGCCTCGCCGAACAGCTCGATGGTGATGCCGCGCGGCAGGAAGGCGCCGAGGCTCTGCCCGGCAGAGCCGGTGAGGCGCAGCGTGAGCGCGCCGTCGGCGAGCCCGGCGTCGCCAAAGCGGCGCGCCACCACGCCGCCGAGCCCCGCGCCGACGGCGCGGTCGGT
>CAZONM010000170.1:0-11817 GCA_964580865.1 uncultured Myxococcales bacterium
GTCGAGTACCTGGGCTACACCGAGGACGTTCGGCCGAGCATCGCGGCCGCGACCGGGGGCGCGACCCGCACGTCGCGCGCGGGCGGCGCGGCCCGCGCAGTGGCGATCGGCTTGCGCACGGAACGGTGCGTGACGCGCATGGCGCATGGTAGCGCACCGTCGAGCAAAGCGCCCAACGCGCGCGCGGCGCCCTCGCGACATGCAGCGGCGTCACGCGGGTGTGTGCGCCGCCGCGCGCGGTCGCACCTCTGCCGCCAGCGACAGCGCCACGCCCGCGAACAACACGACGGCACCGAGCCACTGCAGGGGCGCCATGACCTCGTCGAAGAACGCCACGGCGCCCAGCACGCCCACCGGGGTCTCGAGCAGCATGATGACGGCGGCCGTGGGCGCCGACGCATGACGCTGCCCCGCGATCTGACAGGTGAACGCCACCACGGTGGAGAGCACGCTGAGGTACGCGAATGCCATGAGCGCCCGGGCGTCGAGCGCTGCCAGCGGCGCCACACCGTCCATCGCCAGCGCGACAGGTATCGCCAGCACCAACAGCACGAGCAGCTGCTGCGCGTTGAGCACGAGCGGGTCGAGGCGACGGCCGCCGCGCGACACGACCACGACGTGCAGGGCCCCGAACACGGCGTGCGCGAGCACGAGCGCGTCGCCGGCGCCGAACGCCGTCATGACGTCGGCGTCGACGTCGCCGCCCACCAAGAGGACCAGGCCGCTCATCGCCACCGCGGCGCCGATCCAATGGAGCGGCCGCGGCCGCGGCAGTCCGAACAGCGGCGCCAAGAAGGGCACGAACACCGCGTACAGCCCGGTGATGAGCGAGACGCGCGTGACCGGGATGAGCGCCAGCGCCGCGGTCTGCGTGGTGTAGGCGAACAGCAGGATGACGCCGAGCGCCAGGGGCACGCGCCGATGCGTGTGCCAGTCGCCGTGCCCGCGGCGGACGCGGTGCGCGGCCAAGAGCACCGCCAGCGGCGCCGCCAGGGCGAAGCGCACGGCCGTGGCGAGCATGGGCGGCAGCGCCACCACCGTGAGCTTCTGCGGCACGAAGGCGCCGCCCCAAATGAGCGCGGCCACGAACAACAACATGACACCGAGCAGCGGTCGTGGCACCGCCGCACCGTACCCCGCGCGCGCCAGGGGACAAGGCCCGTGCGCGGTGCCATACTCGACGCCTCGCGGGAACGACGTCGTCATGCGGCTGGTGCTCCACACGATCTTCGCGGCGCTCGCCACCAGCGCGCTCTACGTGTGCGTGCACACGTGCGTGGGCGTCTTCAGCATGGTGGGCAAGCCGTTCGCCGGCTTCTCGCTCGTCGAGGAGGGGCTGGTGAACCCCGTGGGGCTCGAGAGCTGGGGCGGCGGACCGGCGGGCCTCCAGGCGTGGGACCGCATCGTCGCGGTCGACGGCGAGCTGGTCTTCTCCCAGGGCGACATCGTCGAGCGCGCGCTCACGCGTCCTGCCGGCAGCCCCGTGGTGTACCAGGTCGACGGCCGCGACGGCGTCAGCCGCTTCGTCGAGTTGCCGGCGCGCGTCTTCGCGGCCAGCGACGTGGTGCGCAGCCACACCAGCCTGGCGCTGCTCGGGCTCGTCTTCGTGGTGATCGCCACGCTGCTCTACGGGTTGCGCCCCGGCACCGCTGAGGCGTGGGCCTTCTTCCTGCTGTTCGCCTCCATCGGCGTCGCCATGGCGTCGGTGGTCGACCTGACGCTCTTGTGGAAGTTGCCGCGCCTGTTCCCGCTGGTGGCGCCGTTCCTCGGCACCTTCGGCATCGTGCTGGTGGGCGTGCTGGTGCGCGGCTACACCAAGGTCGACGGCGCGCGCCTGCTCGAGGGCGCCCCCGAGGCCGGCGAGCCCGGCTTCCGCGACGACCCCGCGCGCGCACCGCCGCAACGGCGCATGTGGGCCCTGACCACGGGGCTGTTCGTGATCTCGACCGTCCTAGCGATGCTGCTGGTGGGCGCCTCGCCGGGCACTGTGCGCTACGACATCGCCGACGGCGCGCTGTACGCGTGGCTGTGCGCCACCTGCGTACTCGGCCTCGCGCTGCTCGTGCTCGGCTACGTGCGCGGCCGCTCGCCACGACGGCGCGCGCGCATCCGTCAGATCTTGTGGGCCTGGCCGGTGGGCGCGGGTATCCCCGTCGTCAACCTCTTCCTCGGCAACGTGCTCGAGCTGCAGCCCATGTCGATGATCTGGAACGGCTTCCTGCTCTTGGTGCCCATCTCCACCGCCGACGCCATCGTGCGCCACGACCTCTTGCGGCTCAACCGCACGGCGCGGCGGCTGGTGGGCGGCCTCACCGTGGCGGCGCTGGTCGGCATGGCCTTGGGGCTCGTGCTGTGGGCCGCCGTGCAGTTCCTCAAGCTCGACGACGCGCCCGCCATGGTGGCGCTGGCCGCGCTGTTGTTTGCCGTCGCCGCGCCCGTGACCCATCGCGTGCAGAGCCACGTGGAGGGCCTCTTGCGCTCGCGGCGCTACGACGCCGGGCGCCTGGTGGCCGACTTCACCGCGCGCGCGTCGACGGCCACGCAGCTCGCCGAGGTGCTCACGCGGCTGCGCGAGGCGTTGCAGCAGTCCATCGCGCCGGGCTCGTTCGAGCTCTACTCGTTCGATCCCGGCGCCGCGCGCCTGGTACCGCTGGCGCAGGGCGCGCCCATCGCCGTTGACGACGCGGTGCGCGCTTGGCTCGATCAAGTGGACCCCATCGTCATCGACGAGGACACCGCCGTACCGCCCGCCCTGCGCGGCGCCGCGCTCGCGATCCGCCTGGCGGTGGCCAACGAGCCCGTGGGCCTCTTGGTGATCCACGGGCGCACCGACGGCACGCCGTACGAGGACGCCGACGTCTCGTTCACGGCCGCGCTCGGCGGTCCGCTCGCCGCCGCGCTCGTCAACACCCGCGCCTTCGAGGCGGTGGAGCAGCTCAACCGCGAGCTCGAGGCACGCGTGGTGGCGCGCACCGCTGAGCTCGAGCAGAAGAACACCGAGCTCGGCACGCTCAACCAACGCAAAGACGAGCTGGTGGCCACGATCTCGCACGACTTCCGCTCGCCGCTCGCCGTCATCCGCCAGAACGTGCAGACGTTGCTGCGCGACCTGCCGCGCATCGACGCCACGGACCTTCGCGGGTTTCTCGAGGGCATCGCGCGCCAAGAAGACCGCCTGACCGCGCTGTGCACCAACCTGCTCGACCTGGCGCGCCTCAAGCAGCGCGGTGCGCCCGACACGCCCGTGGACCTCGCCGAGGTGGCGCGGCAGATGGTCGACGACCTCACCGCGCGCGCACGCGCTGCCGGCGTGGAGCTGGTGGTCGACGTGGCCGTGGGCGGCACCACCATGGCGCGCGGCGATCGCGACCGGCTCGGACAGGTGGTGCAGAACCTCGTCGACAACGCGCTCAAGTTCACGCCGCGCGGCGGGCGCGTGCAGGTGCGCGTGAGCGGCGACGCGCGCGCCGTGCGCGTCGAGGTGGAGGACTCGGGCGTAGGTGTGCCCGCCGACGCGCTGCCGCGCTTGTTCGAGCCGTTCTTCCAGGTGCCCACCAACGCGCACGCCGGCCAGGGCTCGGGGCTCGGCCTCGCCATCGTCAAGGCCGTCGTCGACTCCCACGGCGGCACCATCGCGGTGCGCAGCCTGGAGCAGCACGGCACCACGTTCTCCGTCGAGCTTCCGGCGCTGACGACGGGCGCCGCATTGCCAGTATCGTCCGCCTTAGGGCACGATGCCGTCGGCGACGCCGCGAACGACGCCGCAGCACCGGGGTGAGCGATGGACCTGCAGGGTGACGAGACCATCGAGAGCGAAGAGCTGCCCGTGCACGTGCTCCTCGTCGAGGACGAGCCCGACCTGCGCAGCACCCTGCGCTACAACCTCAAGCGCGCCGGCTACGCCGTCACCGACGCGGGCAACGGGCGCGAGGCGCTCGCAGCCCTCAAGGCCGAGGGGCCGGCCGTCGAGATCGTGGTGTCCGACGTCATGATGCCGGTGATGGACGGTCACGCGCTCGTGCGCGCCGTGCGCGGCGACGCCGTCACGGCCGAGCTGCCCTTCATGTTCCTCACCGCCAAGGGCGACACGGCCGATCGCGTCGAGGGGTTCCGACTCGGCGCCGACGACTACTTGACCAAGCCCTTCGACATCGAGGAGCTGTTGGCGCGCGTGCACGTGCTGGCGCGCCGCGCCTACACGGCGCGCCGCATGCGCAAGCTCTTGCCCGGCGCCGCGGCTGGCGTCGAGCGCGCCGGCCTGGTGAAGCAGACGGGCGATCTGTACGCCAAGGTGGCGGAGTGGGAGCGGCGCTTCCCTGCGCTGGCCGTCATCCGCAACGACTCCATCGTGGGCGCGTCCATGCGCACGATGTTGCTGCTGCGCGAGATCTTGGTGCGCGCGCCCGGCAAGGACCCCGTGCTCATCATCGGCGAGACCGGCACGGGCAAGACCGGCGTGGCCGAGGCGCTGCACCAGCTCGGCCCGCGCGCCGACAAGCCGTTCCGCGTCGTCAACTGCGCGGAGCTCGGCGCCGCCGACCACGCCATCACCGCGGGCAAGCTGTTCGGCTTTGGCAAGGGCTCGGGCCTGACCAACGTCGCCAAGGACGGCCAGCCGGGCCTCCTCGACGACGTCGACGGCGGCACGCTGTTCTTCGATGAGATCCACCGCCTACCGCTCGACGCGCAGGCCATGCTGTTGTTGCCCATCGAGGGCCGCCCGTTTCACCCCGCGGTGGGCAAGGGCGAGCCTCGCACTGTCGACGTCAAGTTCATCTTCGCCACCAACGTCGATCTGCGCGCCGAGGCGCAGGCCGGCCGCTTCCCGTTCGACCTGTACCAGCGCCTGGCGCAGAGCCAGATCCATGTGCCGCCGCTGTCCGAGCGGCGCGAGGACATCGCCGTGCTGGCCGCCCACTTCCTCGACGAGTGCAAGGCCGACGACGAGCTGCAGAACGCAACGTTCGCGCCCAGCCTGCTCAAGCACCTGACCGAGCGGCGCTACGAAGGCAACATCCGCGAGCTGCGCAACCTGGTGCGCGAGGTCGCGCGCCGCGCCGCCTTCGAGCTCGACACGGTGCTGACGCTGGAGCACCTGCCCGAGGCGTGGGATCAGGTGCCCTCCGACCCGGCGCCGGTGTCGGCGGATCCGGCCGCGGACCTCGTGGCCGCGCCCGCCCCCCCGGGCACCGACGACGACGGCGGCGGCTTCTGGCACGAGCTCGAGATGCAGGAGCTGCGCGCGCTGCGTCGACACCGCTTCAAGATCGCGGCCGCCGAGGTGGAGCTCGGGCTGTCGTCGAAGTCGCGCACCCTCACGAACCACCTGCGCGGCATGTGCTTCAAGGCGCTGTGCCACTGCGAAAGCGGCGGCCGCTTCGACGTCAAAGCGGCGGCGCTCCTGGTGGTGGGCCGCAGTGACGCGGCGCTCATCGATCGAACGGTGGAGCGGCTCGAGAGCTACCTCGACATGGTGGAGAAGCACGTGGCCGCGCACACCGTGGACACGCTGTTCAACAACCTGCCGCGCGACTACCGCAAGCACGTCGAGCGGGCCGTCGAGCTGGCGCGCGCGCGCCAGCAGGGGTGACCCCGTCGGCGACGGTCAGTCGCAGTCCCACAGCTGCTTGCACAGCGCGTCGCTCGCGATGTCGCACACCTGGCACGTGCACAGGCCGGGCGTGCCCGCGGCGCGCGTGAGCGCGTTTTGCAGCGCCGGCGCGTCGATGCCGTTCTCGCCCTGCTCCTCGACGCAGCGGCTCGGACAGCTCGCGCTGGCGCTGACGGTGCCGTCGGCCTCGCGCACCGCGCACGGGTGCAGGCCGCACAGCTCGGTGCACAAGGTGGCGGGCTCGAGCGAGATGCAGCCGTCCTCGAGCTGCTCGGCCACGAACTCCTGCACGCAGGCGCCGCGCGCCTCCATGAGCGCGGCGTCGTTGGCATCGACGGCGGCGGCGTACTCCGCTTGCTCGGCGGCGCGCTCGCTCGCCATCGTGGCGCATGCCAAGCCCTCGCGCGCACGGCAGAAGTCGGTCTGCGGCGAGGAGCGCCCGCACGCTGCCGCGGTCACCAGCACCACGATGACGACCAGGCAGGCGCGCACGATCGCGGCCATCAGCGCCCCTTCTCGGTGCCGAGCTCGACCTCGAACGGCAGCCAGCGAAACCCGTCGACGATGACGAGCGAGTCGTACCACTGGTCGCCCTCGTCGTGGATGCTGAGCTTCACGAGGATGTCTTGTTCACCCGGCACCACCGGCACCGTGGTGGTGAGCCAGCCGCTGCCCGAGCCGGCGCGCACGTCGAGGTCGGCGTCGTCGCAGTAGGAGGGCAGCGTGCACCCCGTGTCGGGGTCGCCGGTGCAGGAGCCGAGCTGCGACACCGCGAACGGCGTGCCCTCGAGCGGGACCGTCCACGCCGCCGGGTTCTCGAAGAAGCCGACGTTGACGGTGATGGGCCGGCCATACGAGTCGAAGGCCGCGTTCGTGGGCGCGCGCGCATTGACCGCCGCGGTCTCGACGCGCGCGTAGAACGTGTCGTTGTACTCGAGGCACAAGAACTCGGGCCACTCGTGCGACAGGAACATGAAGTCGATGGCGAAGCCGCGCGCGTTGGGCGGTGCGTCCAGCACCATGGTGAGCGACGCCAGGTCGCAGATGCGGTCGCCGTTGTCGTCGCCGGCGGGATCGGGGTCGTTGTACGTGCAGATCCCTGCTTCGACATCGAGGCCGGTGCCGATGGCGTCGCCGGTCCCCATCACCAGCTCGCAGTCGTTGCCGATGACCACCGGCGGCGCCGCCGGGTCGTCCACGCGCACGCGCAGGCGCCCGTCGATGACGCCGAGGTACGAGTCGGTGATGTTGAACTGCGTGAGGTCACCGGCGCGGGTCTGCCCGGACACCCAGGCGCCGCACAGATCCATGGCGCCCGCCAGGTCCACCGCCTGCGACGGCGTCCCGCATGCGCAGTTGGACCAGTCGTCGTTGTCACCGTTGCAGTTGTCGTCCTCGGTGGTCTCGGGGAACTCGTAGCCGTTGGGCTGCACGTGGAAGCGGCGATCGTCGCAATCCACCTCGGGGCGGCGCTCGGGGTGCTCGGGATCGACGCACGCGTGGTAGCCGTCGTCGTCCTCGTCGGGGCACGGACCAGGATCTTCGCCCTCACCCTCCCCTTCCCCCTCGCCCTCGCCCTCCCCCTCGCCTTCACCGGGGCCCGCGTCGTCCTGCGCCGGGCCCGCGTCGGCGCAATTGCGCGTGCCGCACACCAGCTCGACGCTGCCGTTGCAGATGCAGGTGTTGCAGCCGTCGCCGGCGGGCGCGGTGGCCCCCACGGTCAGCTCCGTACCGTCGTCCGTGGTGCACACCGTGGGCGGCGGCCCGCCCCCCACGGGGCAGCCGTCGCAGGCGCCCGCGGCGGCAACCAGCAGGGCGATCAGCGCCATCGGCGCGGGCGGAGCGACGCGCCCGTTCTTCCCAGGGATGACCATCGCCGGCAGGCTAGCACCCGCCTGGCCCGCCGCCTATCCGACGAGCGCTCGGTCGATCGGCGCGCGCGGGGCGGCGTCCACCGACGTCAGCGCGCCGACAGCACCACCTCGGTCTGCAGCACGCGGAGCTTGCCGATGCGCACCACGCGGAGGCTGACCTCGGCGCCGGCGCCGACGTTCTCGAGCACGCCGAGGTCGCTGACCCGGCGCACGCCGTAGGGGCCGATGCGCGTGATCAGGTCGCCGGCGGCCAAGCCCACGCGCGCCCCGGGCCCCCCGCGCTCGACGTCCTTGACCACCACGCCGGCGCCGGCGCGCAGGCCCAGGCGCGTGGCGGCGGCGGCGTCGAGGTCGCCGACGTCGAGCCCGAGGTGGCGGCGGGCGAGCGCGCGCCCGTCGGGGGGCGGCGGCTCGTCGATGGTGACGCTGAAGGCGTCGATGGTGCCCTCGGGCAGCACGGCTCGCACGGTGAACGGTCGGCCCGTGGGCTGCTCCA
Source organism: uncultured Myxococcales bacterium (assembly GCA_964580865.1). Lineage (GTDB taxonomy): Bacteria > Myxococcota > UBA727 > UBA727 > VGSZ01 > JACOUT01. The sequence goes on from CAZONM010000170.1 coordinate 7,982, forward strand.
ACAGCTCCACCAGCGCGTCGGCGAGTGTGGGCGTGTCGGCGCCGCCCACCTCGACGATCACCATGCCTGCCTCGATGCCGGCCTTGTGGGCGGGCGTTCCGGGGTCGACGCGCTCCACCACCACGCCGTCGCCGCGCTCGCGCGCCAGCGCCAGGCCCAGGCGCGCCCGGCCGCGGCTCTCGACGGCGAGCAGCTTCGGCAGCATCGCGCGCACCTTGCCCGCCGGGATGGCGAAGCCGACGTTCTGCGCGTCGCCGCGGATGGCGGTGGTGACGCCGATCTGCGCGCCCACGGCGTTGAACAGGGGCCCGCCGGAGTTGCCCGGGTTGATGGCCGCGTCGGTCTGGATCAGGCCCTTGAAGGCCACGCCGCGCCGCGGGCTGATCTCGCGATCGAGCGCCGACACGATGCCCGCCGTGACCGTGTTCTGCAGCCCCACGGGCGCGCCGATGGCCACCACCGACTCGCCCACCAGGAGGTCGTCGGTGTCGCCGAGCGCGACCGCCTGCAACACCACGCCGCGCGGCACGTCGGCCTTGACGATGGCCAGGTCTTCGGCGGGCATCGACGCCACCACGTGCGCAGGCAGCTCGCGCCCGCCGCGCAAGACCACCGACAGCTCGCTGGCCTGCGCCACCACGTGCGCGTTGGTGAGGACGTAGCCGGCCTCGTGGATCACGCTCCCCGAGCCGATGGTGCTGCGCTCCACCGCGCGCGGCACCTCGAAGACGTCGAACAGCGACTGGCTCTCGGTGACGACGTGAGTGGCGGCGATGGCGACCACCGCGTCGGCGTGGTTGCGCACGACCTCCACCACGGGCGTGGCGCGCGCTTGCTGCGCGGCGGTCAGGGGCGGCGCCGCGCACATGAGGGTGAGCAGGGCGATCACCCGCGCGTTCTACCGCGACTGTCCGGTCGCCGGCACGGCGGGCGCGCCCGGCAGCTTCTGCAGCTCACGCTCGAGCGTGGCCCGATCCACCTGACCGCTGGTGGACCACGCCACGCGACCGTCGGTCCCCACCAGGAACGTGCTGGGCAGCGACGTCACGTTCCACTGGTGCGCGGTGCGATCGTCGACCTCCGCGATCTGCATGGTGAGCCCGAAGCGCTCGACGGTGGCGAGCACCTGCGCGCGCTCGCTCTGCGTGGCGAGCCCCACCACGGTCACCTGCCCGCCCCACGCGCGCTGCGCGGCGTCGAGCTCGGGCAGCTCGGCCAAGCAGGGCGGACACCACGTGGCCCAGAAGTTCACGACCGTCGGCTTGGCGCCGAAGCGCAGGCCCGCCAAGCGCCCGTCGAGCAGCCGCGCGCCGTCCACCGGTGGCGCCCTCGTGCCCGGCTTCAGGGGGGTACCGGGACGCACCAGGACCACCACCAGCAGCGCCAGCAGCGCCGCCACACCCACCGCCCGCAGAATGATGCGAAACGACCTCATGGCGCCTTGGCCTCGGTGAGGCTACCAACTCGCGCAGGAGCGCGGGGGATCCCTCGGCCACCCCGTCGACGCCATGAGCAGGACCCGCGGACAAGACGTCATCGGCTTCACGCGCATCTTCGTGCTCTTCTGCACGTTGGTGCTGGCGCCCGCGCTGTTGATGTCGGGCTTCGGCGTCATCGCCATCGTCAACGAGCGCGCCGCCGTCAAGCAGCGCCGCTTCGAAGAGGCCACCGCGGCCTTGCACGACGCCGAGCGGCGCCTGGCCGCCACCCTCGACGACGCCGATCGCGCTCTGTTGGCCGTGGGCAACGACGAGCCGTCGGCGGCCGCGGCGCTGGTGGAGCGCCTGCGGCGGGCCGGGCACCCCATCGGCCCGTGGCTCCTTGTTCCCGCGGTGGGCGTGACGGCGGGCGAGCCGCCGTTCTCCACCGACGACGCGCTGCGCCAGCGCCTGCGCGCGCTCGCCGGCACCGCCGTGCGCGATCAGGTGGTGCACGTCGAGCTCGAGCACGACGGCTTCGCCGGCGTGGTGTCGATCCAGACCGTGGCCAACGGCGTGGTGCTGTACGCCGTGGACGACGCGCAGCTCGCCGCGCGCGTGCGCGGCCCCGCCGACGCCGTGCTGCGCGCGTCGCTCGAGGTCAGCGCGCTCGGCGAGAAGCCCGTGGTGGGCGCCATGGACCGCCTGCTGGCCGAGATCGTGGAGTCGGCGCCCGACGACCACCAGGCCAGCGAGCGCATCATCGAGCGCCGCCTCGAGCCGCCCTTCGATCGCTACCTGCTGGCCGTCGACGGCGCGCGCTCCACCACCTTGAGCATCACCGCCGTGGCGTACCTGGTGCTGCTGGTGGTGTTCCTGGCCACGCTCATCACCGGCGTGGTCATCACCGCGCGCCTCATCTGGCAAGAGACGCGCATCTCGCGCCTCAAGACCGACTTCGTCAGCCACATCTCGCACGAGCTGCGCACGCCGCTCACGTCGATCCGCATGTTCATCGACACGCTGAAGCTCGGCCGCGCCAGCAGCGACGACGAGAAGCAAGAGTGCCTCGACCTCCTGGCCAAAGAGACCGAGCGGCTGTCGGAGATGATCGAGCGCGTGCTCGGCTACGCGCGCCTGCGCGCGGGCCGGCGCGTGTTCGCGCCCCAGCCCGTCAAGGTGCAGGCCATCGTCGACGGCGCCATCGACGCGTTCCGCGCGCACAACCTCGATCCGTCGCATCTTGCCCTCACCACCGACGTGCCGCAGGGGCTGCCCACGGTGGTGGTCGATCGCGACGCCATGGTGGAGGCGCTGCTCAACCTCATCGGCAACGCCTACAAGTACACGGGGCCCGACAAGAGCATCGCGGTGTTCGCGCAGCCGAGCCGGCGGGGGCGCGTGGTCATCGGCGTGCGCGACAACGGCCCGGGCCTGCCCGCCAGCGAGCACCAGCGCATCTTCGAGCGCTTCTACCAGGCCAAGAGCCTGCTCTCGGCCAAGCAGACGGGGTCGGGCCTCGGCCTGGCCATCACCAAGGCCATCGTCGAGGGCAACGGCGGCCGCGTGTACGTCGAGAGCGAGCCCGGCAAAGGCGCCACGTTCTTCGTCGAGCTGCGGCCGGCGTAGCGCCGAGTCTCAACGACGCGCTCAGCGCTTCTTGCCGAGCAGCGCCGCCACGCCCATGAGCACGATGGCGCCGATGACGCTGCCGATGAAGCCCGCGGTGTCGAGCCCGCCGAAGTGGGCGCGGTGAAAGAGCACGTGCGCCAGGGCGCCGCCCACGAACGAACCGCCCACGCCGAGCAGCGTGGTCTTGACGAAGCCCATGCGCTGCTCGCCAGGCATGAGCGCGCGCGCCACCAGGCCGACCAGGAAGCCGAAGACGATCCACGCGAGAATGCCCATGTGCTGCCTCCACGGCGGCGCGCGCGGCGCCGATCACCCGCACTGGTACGCCGGCACCGGCGACGGTCAAGCTACGAACGAGGGCCCGCTTTGGAACCAGCGCGGCCCGGCGCGGCCCGGCGGGCGTTCCACGGGTGAAACGCGTTTCGCGGGTGGAACGGCCGGGCCCGTGAGACTCGCGGGAAAACAGGCACTTGCCCCTGGCACGAGGCCTGAACTGTGGCACCGCACCAGGAGCCACCATGAACCCCACGCACCTCCGCCTCGCCCTCGCCGCCGCCGTCGCCGCCCTCACCGTCGCCTGTGCCCCCGCCGAGCGCACCTGCGCCTCGTCCGCCGACTGCCTGGGCGGCGAGACCTGCATGCTCAACGCCGCGGGGGGCCGCTGCCTCGCGAGCACGCCTGGCGACCAGGCGGACCCGGCGGACCCGGCCGACCCCGCGGATCCCGTCGACCCCGCCGACCCCGCCGACCCCGCCGACCCCGCGGACCCCGCCGACCCCGCGGACC
>CAZONM010000171.1:0-11815 GCA_964580865.1 uncultured Myxococcales bacterium
TTCTTCTTCTTCTTCTTCTTCTTCTTCTTCTTCTTCTTCTTCTTCTCCTTCTTCTTCTTCTTCTTCTTCTTCTTCTCCTTCCTCTTCTCCTTCCTCTTCTTCTTCTTCTTCCTCTTCTTCTTCTCCTTCCTCTTCCTCACTGTCCCCTTCTTCTTCTCCGCCTCCTCCTCATCCCAAACGTTCCGTGCGCCAGCTCCCACATGCCCGCGATCGCAATCGGAACCACACCCCCGCCCGGCCGCACCGGTTGCCGGTCGCCCAGCGATTGGGAATGATTCCCATATGGCCGGCTCCCGCGCCGCACCCGCGACCGCACGCTCACTCGACCCCCAGCGCCTGCTGGCGCGCCTGGTCGCGCGCGGCCACACGCTGACCGCGCTGGAGGAGCTCTTGCACCTCTCGCCCGGCTACCTCTCGAAGCTGCGTCACGGCCGCGCGCGCCCGAGCGCGCAGCTGCTCACGCTCTTGACGCTCATGGAGTCGAACCCCGGCACCACGCTGACCGCCCTGCGCGCCGTCGGCGGCGCGGGCGCGCGCACGGGTCGCGTCGTCGGCGCCCCGCTGCCCTTGGCGCCTGCTGGCGGCGCCGCGCTGCCCGCGCTGCTCGCGCTCGCTCCGGAGCTCGACCTCCGGGGCGTGCCGTGGGCGCTGACCGGTGCCGTGGCGCTCGAGGCCTACGACCTGCCGCGCGAGACGTGCGACGTCGACATCTACGTCGACGATCGGCACCGCGCGGTGCTCAACGTCTTTCGCGACGCCGGGCTCGCCATCGCCCACTTCGCCGACGAGGCGGCCGCCGCCTACCCGCACAGCGGCGGCGAGAACGACCGCATCGACATCATCTTCCCGCGCATCGAGCCTGCCGCGTCGGTGCTGCACCGCGCGGTGCGCCGCACGCTGCGGGGGGTGAGCGTGCCGGTGCTGTCACCGCTCGCGCTGGCAGCCGTCAAGCTCATGTCGACGCGCGCCAAGGAGCACGCCGACGCGCTGCGGCTGGTGGACGCGGGCCTGACGACGCGGCGCGCCCTGCGCGCCGAGCTCACCCGCCTGGCCAAGCTCCACACCGGCGACGATCGGTGGCTGCGGCGTCGCTTCGATCCCGCGGCCGCGCTCGCGCGCCTCGAGGCGTCGCGATGAGCGCGTCGCCCAAGCTGCGCGCGCTGTTCGCGCGTTGTGTGCGCGAGCTGTCGCGCCTCGACGCCGACTGGGCGGTGGGCGGCGCCTTCGCCATGGCCGCCCATGGCTACACGCGCGAGACCCGCGACATCGATCTGTTCATCGGCGACGACGCGCGCGAGCCGTTGTTGGCCGCGCTGCGCGCGCACGGCGTGGCGGTGGAGGAGATCGTCGAGGACATCCACTACGCCGCCATCCCCGATCGGCGCGATCCCGAGGCGCGCGTGGACCTGTTGTTCCCGTCGTCGGAGCCCGACGTGAGCGCCGTGATGGCGGCGCGCCCCGCGCTGGTGTTGCGCCGCAAGGTGCCGGTGTGGCCGCTGCACTTGATCGTCGCCAACAAGCTCTTGTCGGAGCGCGCGAAAGACGCGCACGACCTCGTGGAGCTGCGCCAGCGCGGGCTCATCGACGCGGGCCGCGTGCTCGAGGTGCTGCAGGAGATGAAGGAGCGCGGCGCCATCGAGCGCTTGCGGCGGCTCGTGGGCGCGCGGCAGCGTGGTGCGCGCCGCTATTTGCGCGGCCGCGGCAGCCCGTACTGATCGAGCCGGTTGAGCAGCGTGCGCCGCGAGATGCCGAGCATCTGCGCCGCCTTGGTCTGGTTGCCCGCGCACAGCCGCAACGCCTCGAGGATGCGCTCGCGCTCCACCTCTTCCACCGAGTGACGGAGCGAGCGCGACGAGGGCGCCTGCGCGGTGTCGGTCTCTTCGCCGCTCGTGCGGATCGCCTGGATCTCCACCGTGGGCGGCGGATCGGCGAACGACACGCTGCGGGCCGCCGGCCTCGTGGGCGACGTGACCACGCGCGCCGGCTCGACGTCGACGGCAGCAGCCGGTCGCGGCGGCCGCTTGTTGCGCAGCATCTTCTCGACGGGCAGCAGGTCGGGCGTGATGGCGCTGCCGGTGCACAACAGCACGGCGCGCTCGATGACGTTGCGCAGCTCGCGCACGTTGCCCGGCCAGGCGTAGCCCCGCAGCAGCGCCAGCGCGTCGGGCGCGATGCGCGGCGTGTCGAGGCGCTTCTGCCGACGACACGCGTCGAGCAGGAAGCCGCGCGCCAGGCCCTCGATCTCCTCCACGCGCTCGCGCAGCGGCGGGATGTCGAGCGTGATGCCGTTGAGCCGGAAGTACAGATCCTGACGGAAGCGACCGGCGGCCACCTCCTCCTCGAGGTCTCGGTGGGTGGCCGCCAAGAAGCGCACGTCGATGGGCCGGGGCGACAGGCCGCCCACGCGCAACACCTGGCGCTCCTCGAGCACGCGCAGGAGCTTCGCCTGGATGCCGGGCGACATCTCGGCGATCTCGTCCAAGAACACCGTGCCCTTCTCCGCCACCTCGAGCAGGCCGGGCTTGGTGGCGACGGCGCCCGAGAAGGCGCCCTTCTCATGGCCGAACAGCTCGCTCTCGAGCAGGGTCTCGGTGAGCGCGGCGCAGTTGATGCCCATGAAGGGACGGTCGGCGCGATCCGACGCACGGTGGATCTCGCGCGCGATCACCTCCTTGCCCACGCCGGTCTCGCCCTGCAGCACGATGGAGATGTCGCTCTTGGCCACGCGCTCGATGAGCTTCTTCAAGCGATCCATGGCGCCGCCGCGCACCATGGGCTTCGAGGTCTCGCCCGCGCGCGCGCCCTGCACGCGGTCGTTGGCCACCTCGAAGAGCGCGGCCGCGCTCAGCCCGTCCTGCGGCCACACCGCCACGCCCAACGACGCCCGCTTGGCATGCCCCTTGAGCGCCAGCACCAGGCGGTCACAGCGGATCTCGAGCTGCTGCTGCGGCACGTCGAGGAACAACACCTCGAGCTCGCCGGGCCCGTACTCGCCCACGATGTCGGCGACGCCCAGCGTGCGCGCCACCGCGTCGTCGAGCGCGCCGTCGGGCAGGTGGCCCTCCACGTGGATGCGCGCCAACGCGATGCCGCCCGAGGCGCCGTCGCGCTTGTCGATCTCCTCCTCGACGCGCGCCTCGACGTACCCGTGGGTCTTGAGGTTGCGCCGCGGCTTGTCGACGGGGCCGCCCTTGCGCTGCACGATGCACATGACCTTGCCGAGCTCGAAGGCCTCGCCGGGGATGATCTCGGCGATGTCACCGCGCTTGAGCTGCCGCTCGCGCACGCGGGAGCCGTTGGTGCTGCCCAGGTCCTCAAGGGTCACGCGCTCGCCCACGCGCAGGATGGCGTGGCGCCGCGAGATGCTGTCCTCGTCGATGCGCACGGTGCTGGCGTCGGAGCGCCCGATCACCACCTCGCCCTCGAGCGGCAGCGCGTGCTGCACCGGCAAGCCCGAGCCGAGCACCACCAGGCGCGCGACGCCCGCGGCGCCCTCGCCGCTCATGAGGTTCTGCAGGGCGGTCGCGCCGACCTGGGTCGTGAGGTTCGAGTCTCCCCGTGACGCCATCGCCCGCGAGCGTAGCGCACAGGCATGCGCGAATCGAGCAAAGGGCAGCACAAAGCCGGCCCTGCCCCCTTCCCAAACGGGCGCGATCGGCACATCGAGGCGCCATGCTCTCCGAAGCGACCAGGACCGCCATCAGGAGTGAGGTCGAGCGCTATCCGCACAAGAAGACGGCGCTCTTGCCATCGTTGAAGCTCGCGCAGCGCGAAGCCGGCTGGCTGTCGAAGGACACCCTGGCCGAGGTCGCCGAGCTCGTCGGCGTGCCGCACTCGAGCGCGGTGGAGCTCGCGACCTTCTACTCGATGCTGTTCACCGAGCCGGTGCCGGCCACGCGGGTGGAGGTGTGCGTGCAGCTACCCTGCGCGCTCGTCGGCGCGGAGCAGGCGGCGGAGCAGATCGCGCGCGGCGTGGGCGCCGAGCTGCACGGGCCGCCCCATCGCCGCCACGGCGTCACGGCCGACGGGAAGATCGAGGTGGGCACCACGGTGGAGTGCTACGGCGCCTGCCACCGCGCGCCCATGTGCCGCGTGGGCGACGACTACGTGGAGCACCTCACGAGCGACGAGGCCATCGCCAAGCTCGTCGCGGACCTGAAGCGACGCTGACCACGTGCGGGCGCGCCCTTGCCCTGGACCTCCCGAGGGTGGGAGAACAGGGCCATGCTTTGGCTGGTCGCCACCCTGGCGCTGACGGCGCAGAGCCCCGCCCCCGCGACCGCGGCGCCCGCGACCGCGCCCGTGGCGTCCGCGACCGCGACGCCACCGCCGGCGCCCGCGCCGGCGCTCGCCACCAACCCCGCGGCGCCGGCGCGCGCCCGCATCCTGGTGCTCGAGACGCGCGCCGACGCGGCCTACGTCGAGCAGGTGCGTGCGTTCGGCGATCTTTTGGCCACCCTGCTGGAGCAGCGCACGCCCGCCGAGGTCATCCCGTCGTCGTCGGTGAAGGACCGCCTGTCGGTGGCGGCCGATCGGCTGCAGGCGGGCTGCGACGACACCGCGTGCATGACCGAGATCGCCGGCGCGCTCGACGCACGCTACGTGGTGGCCTCGCGCGCCTCACAGGTGGGCGGGCGCTGGCTCATGCGCGTGGAGCTGTTCGACTCCGCCGATCTCAAGGTGATCGCGCAGGCCACAGCCATGGCCGACAGCGTCGAGGGGCTCGCAGCGCAGGCCGAGCTCCTCGCTGACGAGATCGTGGCGCGCGCCCCCGTGATCGGTCGACGAGGCGGTGGCGACGCCAACACCGGGGGCACGGGCGCGAGCGGCGGCGACACCGCCGTGCCTCCGCCCGACGCCAAGCCGAGCGGCGGCAGCGGCTGGCTGCTCGGTGGCGGCATCGCGGCCGTGGCGGCGTCGGTGGTGGCGGCGGTGGTCGGCGGCGCCGGCTACGTCTGGGCCTCCGGCGACGAGCGCCGCACCAACGACGCCGTCACGGCCTACCGCGAAGATCCGAACGTCGACACGCGCAGGGCGCTCCTCGCCGCCGGCGCCGTGTCCGACAACTCGTCGATGATGTACAGCTGCTTCCTCATGCCCATCGGCTGCGCCTGCGTCCCCCTCGGCGTCGGCGGCGCGGGCGCCATCGGCTGGTCGATGATGGGCGGCGGCGGGGAACAGGAGTGAACGGCGTGGGGCCCGTGAGCCAGCGCCCGGGTGCGCGCCCCCGGCCGGCGGGCCTGGTGGCGCTCGTGCCGCTCGTGGTGCTGGTGCTGGTGTGCGGCCGCTGCGTGTGCGGGATCGCGACCAACGGCATGGGCAACGCGTGCGAGAAGTCCACCGACTGCTACACGGGCCTCGTGTGCGTGCACCTCGACGAGGACGACCTCGGCACCGACACCGTCTGCGTGGTGGACGTGGCGTTCGACAAGACCGAGTGCACCAACGACGAGGCCTGCCAGTCTGCGGGCCTGCCCGTGGACGCGTTCTGCGCCCAGGGCCTGTGCTCCTGCGAGGACTTGCTCGAGGACCCGGAGGATCTGCCGTCGTGCCCCTTGGACTCGACGTTCGGGCGCTTCGCCTGCGGGTGCGTGCGGAGCGCCGGTGGCGACGTCGGCGACGTGTGCGAGCACCCGGAGCAGTGCGCGTCGCTCATCTGCCGCGACGGCGAGTGTGCCGACCAATGCGCGGACGACAACGACTGCGGCGGGCCGACCACCACCTGCGGCGACGACGGCGCCTGCAGCTGACCGGATCCGAGCCCGCAGAGGAGGCCGCCGATTCCTCGCGCACCGCGTTACGCGCGCTACACTGGCGGGGCACCTGCGCGATCGAGGCCCCCGATGCGGATCCCATCTCTTCCCTCTGCGCTCCTGCTGCTCGGGCTCTGGGGGCCCGTGCTCGCCCTCGAGGCCGGCTGCGACGGCTGCACCACGCTCGCCGCCGAGGGTGAAGGCGAGGGCGAGGGCGAGGGCGAGGGCGAGGGCGAAGGCGAAGGCGAGGGCGACCCCGGGCCGTCGGACCCGAACGACCCCGACAACCCGAACAAGGACACCGACTGCGACGGGCTATCCGACGCCGAGGAATTCGGCACCGTGTACCCGGGCGACCCGCCCGGCGGCACCGATCCCGACGACGCCGACAGCGATGACGACGGCCTCACCGACGGCCAAGAGCTCGGGCGCACCGGCAGCGTGGACGCCCGCTGCGACGATGGGTTCGAGCCCGACGCCGACCCGTCCACCACCACCAACCCGCGCGACGCCGACAGCGACGACGACGGCCTCACCGACGGCCAGGAAGACGCCGACCACGACGGCCAGCTCGATCGCACCACCGAGACCGACCCGAACAACCCCGACACCGACGGCGACAACCTGTGCGACGGGCCGAGCGACGTGGCGCCCGTGTGCACGGGCGGCGACCCCACACCCGTGCCGGTAGTGCCCGATGCCGACGGCGATGGCCTGGCCGACGCCGTGGACCCGGTGCCCGACGATCCCGACGCCGACGACGACGGCCTGTGCGACGGCAACGCCGACGTGGAGGGCATCTGCGAGGCCGGCGAGGACCTCGACGGCGACGGCTGGGTCGACGCCGGTGAGAGCGATCCGCTCCAGCCCGACACCGACTGCGATGGCATCGACGACATCGACGAGACCACCACCAGCCGCTCCAACGCCGACAGCGACGGCGACGGCATCCTCGACGGCATCGAGCTCGGCGTGGGCCCGCGCGGAGCGGTGGGCGACTGCCCGGCCTTCACTGGCGACGGCGACACCAGCACCACCACCGATCCGAACGACGCCGACAGCGACGGCGACGGCGTGCCCGACGGCGCCGAAGATCCGAACCAGAACGGCCGCGTCGACGACGGCGAGCTGAACCCGAACGATCCCGCCGACGGCAGCGATCCCGTGGTGCAGGCCGCGTGTGCGCTCGACAGCCTGGTGCCGCTGGTGCAGCGCGTGGTGGTGGAGGCCGACCTGCAGGTGGCCGTGCCGCGCCGCGAGGGCAACGACTTCGCCGACCACGTGCCGCTCCGCGACACCGGCACCAACCTGCCCGTGGGCGTGGCCGGCCACGATCGCGACACGCGCGTGGCCTTCGTGGCCGTCCGGCGCGCGCCCGCGGGCGCCGACGCGCCCGCCGACGAAGCCGCGCTGCGCACGCTGCTGAACGGCGTGGGCGCGCTCACCCTGCCCACCACCAACACCTTCACCACGTGGGACGGCTACCCCGCCGTACACGCGAGCTACCGCATGGCGGGCGCCACCGGCACCAAGGCGCGCGCCAACGCCATCATCAACGCGCTGGTGGGGGGCGGCGCCGGCGCCTTCGACGTCGGCGACGATCCGGCCGCCACCGACGGCTTCGCCGTGGAGGCCGAGGTGGTGCGCCGCTCGGCCCAGACCACCATCGTGCTGGTCGCGCTGACGCCGTCCGAGCTGTACGACGGTCCGAGCGGCTTCCTGTGCCGCGACCTCGCCGACGGCAGCGCGCTGGCGCAGGCGCCCGACTCGACGGGCGTGCAGTGCGATCGGCGCACGAGCCAGGGCTTTGCCCAGCTCGACATCCTGTGGTCGGTCGACAACTCGACGTCGATGAACGACGAGCAAGAGCAGGTGGGCTTGGCGGCCGCGGCCATGCGCGCGCGGCTGGAGAACGCCACGGTCGACTATCGCGTGGCGGCCGTGACGTCGGGGTTCTACAATCCGGGCGGCCAGGCCTCGGGGTGCACCAACCAGGCGTGCGGCGACACCACGCAGAACCAGTGCCGCGCGTTCACCGACGACCTCGACCGCTTCGCCTCGTGGTTCCAGCAAGACGCCGACGGCAACGGCATCGACGACGCGCCCTGGCTCGGCGCCGGCGGCGTGTGCAACCAGACGCGCGAGGAGATCGCGCACAGCGCGCGCCTGCTGCTCTCTGATCCGGCGCAAGGCACGGTGTCGTTCATGCCGACCCAGGCCGCGCCCGATGACGTGCACCTGCAGCAGGACGGCCACCTGCTGCTGATCTTCCTCGGTGACGCCGACGACCAGTTCTATGACAACGCCGGCGCCGCCGCGGGCATCGACGCGCTCGAGGCGTTCTACCGCGCCCTGCCGGTGGCGAGCTTCCAGATGGGCGGCATCATCTGCCCCGTCGGCGACACGTGCGGCGAGGCGCAACGCAACCCGCACGTCCTGCGCGGCCTGCTGCAGCGCTTCGGCGGCATCGAGGGCTCGCTGCGCGACCTGAACGCCATCGGGCCCACGGTCGGCGCCATCCTCGACCAGGCGCTGGTCAACGTGTCGCCCTACGTCCTCGATCGCTACCCCATCACCTCCACCGTGAAGGTGGCCATGGCCGCGGGCAGCACCATGGGCGCGTGCAACACCGACGACGTGCCGCGCTCGCGCGAGCACGGCTTCGACGTCGACTCCACCACGCGCACGGTGGCGTTCTTCGGCGACTGCCGGCCGAGCCCCGCGCAGGTGGGCAGCCTCATCGCCATCTCGTACCGCACGTGGCTCGACCAGAGCCCCGTGCCAGATCCGCCGCAGCCGGGCTGCCAGGTGTGCGCCAGCTGCACAGGCGTGGAGCGCTGCGACCTCGACGCGTGCGCCTGCGTGTGCGACGGCGAGCTGACGTGCGCGGCGGGCTTCCGCTGGGACGCCGACGTGTGCGGCTGCGTGTGCGACGTGGACACGCTGGCGTGCGACGAGACCCATGTGCCCGATGTCGACGCGTGCGCGTGCCTGTGCCCGGCCAACTGCAACGACGCGTGCGACACGTCCATCGAGGTGTGCCAGGCCAGCACGTGCCGTTGCATCCCGATCCTCGGCGGGTAGCGATGCCGCGCGGCCAGCTGGTGGTGGTGCTGGTGCGCACCGAGGGTCCGCTCAACCTCGGCAGCGTGGCGCGCCTGTGCGGTAACTACGGCTGTGCATTGCGCTTGGTCGACGTGAGAGCCGACGCAGGCAGCCGCGAGGCGCTGATGATGGCGCACCCGTCGGAGGCGGTGCTCGCAGGCGCCGCGCGGTTCGGCACGCTGGCCGAGGCGCTGGCGGACGTGGAGCTGGCCGTGGGCACGTCGTCGAAGCTGGCCGAGGCGCGCGACGGGCCGCCGCTCACGGTGGAGCGCGCGCGCTTGCTGTGGCCCGCCGAGGGCGCGCGCGTGGCGTTGGTGTTCGGCAACGAGCGCCTGGGCCTCAAGCTCGACGAGGCGGCGGCCTGCCAGCGCACCGTGCGCCTCTTGACCACGGGGCCCGAGCCGAGCCTGAACCTAAGCCACGCGGTGGCCGTGGTGCTCGAGCTGTTCGCCCTGGCCACCGTCGACGAGGAGCCGACACGCGCCGCGCCCGGCGACCGCGAGCACCTGTTGCAGGAGTGGTTGGGCGCGCTCGAGCACGCCGGCTACTTCCGCGTGCAGACCGCCACCGACTTCGCGCCCCGCATGCGCGAGATCGTCGACAAGATGGACGTGAGCGCGCGCGACGTGGAGCTCTTGCGCGGCATGCTGCGCGTGCTGCGCCGGCGATCGTGAGTCGCTATCCCTGTTGCGTTTCGCCGTCGGGGGTGCACCTTGGCGGCAGAAGGACGAGGGGAATTCCGCGATGACCGACCGACCTCACGCCGCGCCCACGCACGCCATCTGGCACATCCGCGATCGAGAGGGGAAGAAGGCCTTCTGGACCGAGATCGGGGTTGGCTTCACCAACCGCGACGGCTCCATCACGCTCAAGCTCAACCTGGTGCCCCTCGACGGCGGCATGATCCAGGTGCGCGCCATCGAGCCGCGCGACCGCGACCGCGAGCCCCGTGATCGCGACGACGACTACCGGCGGTAGCGCGCACCTTGTGCGACCCCGCGCGCGCACATCCGCGCCGATGTACGCCGAGGTCGCGTCGGCCGGATGCGGGACGCCCGCGCGCGGGTGCTCCTGGCGCACCGGCGCGTCCGGACGCGGGCCGTCGCGCGGACGGCCGTGACCTCGGTCGCCCAGCGGAGAGCGCGATCAGCGCGCCATCGCCGAAATTGGTGTCGTGACCAAGGCGGGGCCCGTCGTCATCCTCATGGTCCTCGGCGCGCTGCTCGCGAGCGGCGCGTGCCACCTCGCCGTGGGCATCACCAGCTGCCGCCACGGCGAGGCCTGCCCGGAGCGCGAGGTGTGCGACGCCGCGCTCGGCGTCTGCGTGCTCGACGACGTCGACCCGCGCGCCGCTCCCGACGGCGACCCCGAGAGCGACCCCAACGATGATCCGGGTGACAAGGTGCGCGCTCCGGCCACGTTGTGCGGTGACGGCGTGGCCGAGGGGCGCGAGAGCTGCGACGACGGCAACCGCCTGAGCGGCGACGGCTGCTCATCGACGTGCCGGTTCGACGACCTGGTCACCGAGGTGGAGCCCAACGACTACCCCACGGACACGGGCAGCGTCACCCTGTCGACGTCGAGCGTGTTCGCCGCTGGCATCAACACGCTCTACTACAACGAGAGCACGGGCCAGAGCTTCAGCGAGTACGACACCTTCTGGCTCGCGCCGGTGGCGCCCATGGTGGTGCGCATCGAGACCTTCAACCGCAGCGACGCCGACGACTGCGACGGCGTCACCGGCTTCATCATGGACCTGCACCGCGAGGACGTGGCGCAGGTGTGGGACGACGCGTACCTGCGTGGCAGCTACGACAACGGCAACGGCCGGTGCACCGTGCTGACCACCACGCTCGAGGCGCGACCGCACCTGGTGCGCATCATGGAAGAGTCGGGCACGGCGTTCATCCCCGACTACCGCGCGCAGGTCACCGTGCTCGACGATCGCGGCGCCGAGCACGAGCCGAACGACGCCCTCACGCAGGCCGAGGACGCGGCCGTCGACGGGCTCGACGCCGTCATGCGCGGCACCATCGACGTGGCCGACGACGTGGACCTGTACGTCGTCGACGTACCGCCGGGGCGCGGGCTGCGCGCCGAGGTGGTGCCCGACGACGAGGCCACCACGTGCGACGCCTTCAACGCCAGCGTGGCGCTGCTCGACGAGGGCGGCGTGCAGCTGGTGGCCGCGGCCTCGGCGCCCTACGCATGCGCCTTCGTCGACGGCACGGGCGAGACGCCGCGGCACCTGGCGGCCACCAACCAAGGCCTGGCCGATCGCCGCTACGTCGTCGCCGTCACCAAGGGCACGGCGGGCCTGGCGGGCACCCTGCCCTATCGCGTGGCGCTCACGGTCCGGTGACCGCCGCGCCGCCTTCGGCCACGAACCAGCCGAGCCCTACAGCGCCGGTGACCGCCGCCGCCGCCGCCGCCGTCGACAGCGACCAGAAGGTCAGCTGCAGCGTGTCGAAGCTGTCGTCGAGCGGCACGCCGAGCTGCGTGCCGCGCAGCTGCTGCGCCAGCGCCGCCGACACGCCGATGGCGGCCGCGCAGAGCACCACGGCGGTGCCGGCGCCCGCCATGCCCACGACGAGGGGCGGGGTCACGCCGCCGCTCGTGGCGGTGGGCGTGGCGGCGCGTTCATCGGGGAGCGGAGCGGCGCGGTCCGCGCGGCGGTCATGCCCGCGGCCGAGGTCATCGTCGTCACCGTCGTCATCATCGGCGGCCTCGCCCAGCACCGGCGCGCGCGGGGGCTGTGCGACGCGCTGCAGGGCGCCCCAGGCCGCGCGCGCGCGCGCCGCGGGGCTACCGGCCACGCGCGAGCTCGCGCGCACCACGCTTGCGGAGGTGGCGCGCGCCAGGCGCACCTCGGCGCCGTCAGCGTCGAGCGCGATGAGCTCCTCCACGCGCGCCAGCACCATCAGCTTCTGCAAGCACGCGTCGTCGTCGAAGCGGCA
>CAZONM010000172.1:0-11752 GCA_964580865.1 uncultured Myxococcales bacterium
CGCCCCACGCGAGCGCGCCGCGCGGGGAGCACCCGAGCTCGAGCGCCGCGTGGCGGCGCGTGCCGTCGACGAGCGCGAGCAGGTAGCGCGCCACGACGTCGCCGAGCGCCACCGCCTGGCTCGCCTGCTGCAACGCGCGCACGCCCGCGGGATCGAGGCGCGCCGTCAGGCCGCGCAGCGCGTCGTCGGCCGTGCGGTTCTGCATGATGAGCGCGCGCTCGTCGTCGGCGGGGGGGTAGCCGAGGGCCAGGCACACGAGGAAGCGGTCGAGCTGGCTCTCGGGCAGCGGGTAGGCGCCGTGGTGCTCCACCGGGTTCTGCGTGGCGAGCACGCAGAACGGCGGCGCCAGCACATGGGTCTCGTCGTCGACGCTGACCTGGCCGTCGGCCATGGCCTCGAGCAGCGCCGATTGGGTCTTGGGGCTCGCGCGGTTGATCTCGTCGGCCAGCACCACGTGCGCGAAGATGGGGCCGCGCTTGAAGCGCAGGGTGCCGGTGGCGGCGTCGAGGATCTGCACGCCGATGACGTCGGAGGGCAAGAGGTCGGCGGTGAACTGGACGCGGCTGAAGGTGCAGCCGAGCGCGCGGGCCAGCGCGCGCGCCAGCGTGGTCTTGCCCACGCCCGGCACGTCCTCGAGGAGCACGTGGCCGCCGGCGAGGATGGCCGCCAGCGCCATGCGCACCACGTCGGGGTTGCCGCGCACCACGGTGAGCACGTCGCGCTCGACCTGCTGGAGCGCGTCGCGCTGGGGCGGACCCTTGGGCTCGGCGTCGTCCGGCATCTGAGCGCGACCATAGCGGATCGCGCGCACGCGAGTGCGGCCGGTCAGGGCTGGACGTCGACGGTGATGCTGGTGGCCGGGTCGGGATCGAACAGGCCGTCCGCGTCCACCAGCGTGACCGTGAGCGTGTGCTGGCCGGTGCCCGGCAACAGCACGGTGCCGGCGGCGGCGCCCTCCACCAGGTCGAGCTCGTGTGCGCGCGCGCTGCCGTCGGCGGTCGCCACGGCGTCGAGGCGCAAGCGCGCGCTCGCCATCATGGCGCGCTGCGCGGCCGTCAGGTGCTCGGCCACGCAGGTGACGGCGACGTCGACGCTGGCGGCGGCGATCACCGCAAGGTCGGCGGGGCTGGCGAACGCGCAGCTCACGCTGGGCACGGGCGGCGCGCAGTCGACCGTCACCACCGCGGCGGCCTGGATCACGCGGCCGTCGACGTTGGTGCTGGTGGCCGTCAGCGCGTTGTCGGTGGCAGGTGCGGCGCTGGCCACCACCTCGACGCGCACGCTGGCGGCGCCGCTGTCGAGGCCGGCGCTGGCGGTGGCGCCGTTTGCGGCGTTCGCCACCAGCACCTGCGTGAACCCCGAGCCGTCGTCGTCGGTGAGCTCCACCGTCACGTCGAGCTGCAGGCCGTCCGTGTCGAGGTCGGCGTCGGCGTCGCACCCCACGGGGCTCGCGAGCGCGACGAAACCGAGCGCGGGACCGGGCGGGCCTGCGTCGGCGACGGACGCCGAGCGCCCGGCGCAGGCGGCCAGCAGTGCCAGCAGGGAGAGGGCGACGACGACACGACGAGCGCGCAGCATGGTGACGATCCGGGGAGAGCCGAGTTACTCGGCGAGCAAGGCCTCGACCTCGGCGCGCAGCACCGCGATCTCGGTGTAACCGATGTGCAGATGGCGCACGACGCCCTGCTTGTCGAGGACGTACGAGGTGGGCAGCGTGGTCAAGCCCAGGCGATCGCCGTAGTTGCGGTCGTCGAGCACGCTGTCGAACGCGGGCTTGAGCTCGGCCAGGGCGGCGCGCGCGCGCGCCGGCGCCTCGGGCTCGCGGTTGACGCCCACCACCACCAGGCCGCGGTCCTTGAGCTCCACCGAGAGCGCCGACAGCTCGGGGATCGAGCGCCGACACGGCGTGCACCAGCTCGCCCAGAAGTCGAGCACCACCACCTTGCCGCGCAGCCGCTCGAGCTTGATGCGGCTCGTGTCGACGCCGAGCTCGTCGATGCGGCGCAGCGCCATGGGCGGCGCCTCGTCGCCGGGCAGCACCGGACGGATGCGTGACAGGTGCGTGGCCACGCCGGTGGCGCTGCCCGCCACCAGCACCAGGGCGCTCACGACGGCGACGCCCCCGCCCACGCGCGCGCGCAGCGCCGACGGGCTCGCAGGCGCCGCGTCGTCGGCGCGCGCGAACGAGCGCACCCAGGCGAGCGCGATGGCGAGCGGCGCGCCGTACGCGACCACGCACTTGACGGCGAAGCGCACCCACGAGATCTGCCGGTCGACGACGATGGCGCCGAGCGCGTCGACGGCGCTGTGCGGGGCCCACCACAGCTCGAGGCCGAAGCCGGCCACGCCCCCGCCCACGGCCTTGAGCGCCAACACCGGCACCAACAGCCACACCGCGGCGGCGGCGGCGGCGGCCGGCGCCGCGCGACCCTTGGCGAGCACCCGCGCGAGCAGCGCCACCACGGCCACGGTGACGACGAGGACCAGCAGATCGGTGCGCGCCGGCTCCCACAGCGCCTCGCGCGCACGGCGCAACATCACCGAGCCGCCGTCAGCCGCGAGGTAGGCGAAGCGCACCAGGAGCTTGGCCTGCAACAGCACCACCACGCCGAGCCAGAGCGCGAGCGGCGGCCAGAGCGGCGGTCGCGCACGTGCCGCCAGACCGCGCAGCGTGGTCACCGGGGCGCTCACCATGCCGGCGATGTCGCGCAGGTGCTGCCTCACGCGGCTCCTCCTCGACGGTCGCGCAGGCGCGCGAAGAACGCGCTGAGCGCGGCGCCGCACTCGGCCTCGAGCACGCCGCTCACCACCTGCAGGCGATGGTTGAGGCGCGCGTCGTCGCACACGGCGCCGAGCGAGCGCACGGCGCCGGCCTTGGGGTCGGCGGCGCCGTACACCAGGCGGTCGACGCGCGCGTTGACGAGCGCGCCCGCGCACATGAAGCAGGGCTCGAGCGTGACGTAGAGCGTGCACCCCGACAGCCGCCACCGCCCGAGGCGCGCGGCCGCTTGCGCCAGCGCGCGCAGCTCGGCGTGGGCCAGCGGGTCGCGGTCGAGCTCGCGCCGGT
Source organism: uncultured Myxococcales bacterium (assembly GCA_964580865.1). Classification (GTDB taxonomy): domain Bacteria; phylum Myxococcota; class UBA727; order UBA727; family VGSZ01; genus JACOUT01. The sequence continues at coordinate 3,068 of CAZONM010000172.1, forward strand.
TGAAGCCCTCGCCCACCACTACGCCGTCGTGCACCACCAGCGCGCCCACGGGCACCTCGCCGAGCGCGGCGGCCTCCTCCGCCAGCGCCAGGCAGCGGCGCACGTGCGTCTCGTCGACGTCGCGCGGGGCCGCGGGCTCGGGCATGGCGTTCATCCGGCGCGGTACCACAGGTGCATCTGGTGGATGGGCCCGTTGCCGCGCCCGATGGCGGGCGCCTGGCGGATGGCCTCTTGCACGTACGTGTGCGCGTCTTGCACGGCCTGCACCAGCCCGCGCCCGCGGGCCATGCGCGCGGCGATGGCCGACGCGAGCGTGCAGCCGGTGCCGTGGGTGTTGCGCGTGCGCATGCGCGTCGCCTTGTAGTGAAACAGCTCCGTGCCGTCGAACAGCACGTCGACGGGATCGCCGAAGGCGTGACCGCCCTTGACCAGCGCCGCGCGCGCGCCCGCCGCGCACAGCGCCTTGGCCGCCTGCTCCTGCTCGGCGACGGTCCGCACGGGGAAGCCCACCAGGCGCTCGGCCTCGGGCAGGTTGGGCGTCACCAACGCGGCGCGCGGGAGCAGCTGCTCGGTGAGCGCGGCCACGGCGTCGGGCTCGAGCAGCGCGCTGCCGCCCTTGGCCACCATGACGGGGTCGAGCACCACCGGCACCGCGCTCTTGGCGAGCTCTCGAGCCACCACCGCGACGATGGCGGCGTTGGCGAGCATGCCGATCTTGATGGTGGCGACGTCGATGTCGTCGAGCACGGCGTCGACCTGCTCGGCCACGAGCGTTGGCGGCAGCGCCAGCACGCTGCGAACGCCCTGGGTGTTCTGCGCGGTGACGGCCGTGATGGCCGAGCAGCCGTGCACCTGCAGCGCCGCGAAGGTGCGCAGGTCGGCCTGGACACCGGCGCCGCCCGACGAGTCGGAGCCGGCGATGGTCAAGACGCTCGCGAGGGTCCCGGAAGGTGAGGCTGCGCTCATGCGCTTGGGGTATCACCTGGAGTCGTGGCCGGCACCCCCCTCGCGACCTCACCCCGTGCGCCGCCGCGCCGCGGCCGCTCCATCGCCGCGCGCCTGTTCTGGGCGGTGGGCCTGCCGGCGGCGCTCATCGTGGTGGCGCTGGGCGCGCTGGCGTGGCGCACCACCACCGTGGCGGTGCACGACTCGCTCAGCCGCGAGCTGCGCGCCACGGCGGTAGCGGCGGCGTCGTCGGTGAGCGTGCGCTCGGCCTCGACGCTCATCGAAGGCAGCGAGGACACGGCCGCCTACCGGCGCACGGTGGCGCGCCTCCAGCAGATCGCGTCGTTCACGGGCTCGAGCCGCGTGCTCCTGGTCGACGAGCGCGAGCGCGTGCTGGCGGATCACGACGGGGCCATCGCCATCGGCACGCCGGCGCCGCGGGTGGCGCTCGATCGCGTGGAGCTGGCGAGCGCGCGCGCCGGCACGCCGGCCGTGAGCGCGCCCTTCGCGCTCGACGACGGCAGGCGCTTCCTGGCGGCCTACGCGCGGCTGCCCGCGCCGCACGACGACCTGGCCGGCGCCGACGGCGAGCGCGCCTTCCCCACCATCGTGCTGGTGCTCGAGGCGCCCGCGGTGGCGCTCGACGCCACCGACGCCACCGCGCGCCGGGTGGCCGTGCTGGTGGCGCTGGCGGTGCTGTTGGTGGCCGCGTCGTCGCTGGTGGTGGCGCGCACCATCACGCGCCCGCTGTTGCGCCTGGCGTCCGAGGCCGAGCGCCTGGGCAAGGGCGAGCTCGGCGACCCGCTGCCCGTGCCCGCTGGGGACGACGAGGTGGCGCGCCTGGGCGCCACGCTCGAGAGCATGCGCAAGGCGCTCGTGGACCGCGACGCCGAGCGGCAGATGATGCTCGCGGGCATCGCGCACGAGGTGCGCAACCCGCTCGGCGGCATGGAGCTGTTCTCGGGCCTGCTCGAAGAGGGGCTCACCGAGCTGCCGGCCGAGCACGTGGGCGCGCCGGTGAAGGACGAGCTCGTCAACCAGGCGCAGCGCGTGCGGAAGGAGCTGCGCTACCTCACGGGCGTGGTCAACGACTTCCTCGCGTTCGCGCGCGACACGCCGCTCCAGAAGGAGCCGGTCGACGTGGCGGCGCTCCTCGACGACGTGGCCACGCTGTGTCGGCGCGAGGGCGCCGCGCGCGTGGAGGTGCGCTGCGACGGCGCGGGCGCGGTGGAGCTCGATCGCAGCCGCATCAAGCAGGCGCTGTTGAACCTGGTGGAGAACGCGCTGGCGGCGACACCGCTCGACGGCACCGTCACGCTCAGCGCCACTCGCCACGACGGCATGCTGGTGCTCGCCGTCGACGACACCGGCAAGGGCATCGACGCCGCCACGCTGGAGCGCATCTGGACGCCGTTCTTCACCACCAAGGAGAAGGGCTCGGGCCTGGGGCTGCCGCTGGTGCGCAAGCTGGCGCGCGACCACGGCGGCGAGGCCACCGTGACGTCGACGCCGGGGGTGGGGACGCGGGTGACGCTGGCGCTGCCGCACCGTTGAGAACAAAGAAACCGGCGGTTCAGGATGCTCAAAGCGGCGCGATCCCTCGCCATCAGGCGCGCAACCCCCATCGGACCTCGTGCCCCGACCGGGCGCTCGCTCGCTCCGATGACGCGCACGGCGCTCGCTACGACGACGCCGTCCTCGACGGCGGGCGCAGGCGCAGCTCGTCGAGCAGGTGCGTGAGCCCGAGCATGCGGACCGAGCGCCGCAGGTCCACGGGCTTCGGCGACAGGTTCACGACGTAGCCGCGCTCGATCCCGAGGTCGGCCATGCAGATCTCGAGCGCGCGCACGCTCGGCGGTGAGGTGCCGAGCTTGATCTCGATGGGCACCAAGCGGCCGCGCAAGCGCAGGACGAGGTCCACCTCGACGCCCGTCTGCGTGCGAAAGAAGAACGCCTCGCGCCGGGGTCAGCGAGGCGCGCGTGCTGCACGATCTGCTCGATGCAAAAGGTCTCGAAGCTCGCGCCCGCTTTGGGGTGCGCCAACACCTGCCGCCGCGAAAAGCCCATGCCGAGCAGGGCGTGCAGCATGCCGGTGTCGCGCACGTAGAGCTTGGGGGACTTCACCAGGCGTTTACCCAGGTTCGTGTGGAAGGGCGGGAGCCGTCGCACCAGGAACGTCCCCTCGAAGATGTCGAGCAGGTGCGCCACCGTGTGGTAGTCGATGCCCAGCGCACCGCCGAGCTCGCTCAGGTTCTGCACCGAGCCCTGGCCGTGGGCCACCATGGTGAGCAGCGTGCGCAGCCGGTGCGACGAGGTGCGAAACCTGAGCTGGGGGATGTCTTGCTCCAGCGTCGTGCGCACAGAGGCTGCAAACGAGTCGTCGGGCCGCGGCCGCGGCCTCGTCCAGTGCAGCCGCGGAAAGCCGCCGCGCAGCCACAGCGCCTCGGCGTCGTCGAGCTCGAACACGGACACCGGACCAAGCTCGAAGATCGCGAGGCGGCCCGTGAGCGACTCCGAGAAGCGCCGCAGCAGCCCGGGGGACGCCGACCCGAGCAGCACCACGCGGTGCCGCGGGTGCTCCTCGAGCACCACGCGCAGCGCGGGGAAGAGCGCGGGCAGCCGTTGCGCCTCGTCGATCACGAGGCGCGGGAGCTGGGCGAGTACGAAGCGGGGGTCGGCGGCCAGGCGATCCAGATCCGCTGGCCGCTCCAGGTCGAGCGAATCGAAGTCCGCGAACGTAGCGCGCGCCAGCGTGGACTTGCCGATCGGGCGCGGGCCGAAGATCGCCAGCGCCGGCGCGCGCCGGAGCAGCGCGCCCACACGAGCACCGGCAATTCGTCGTCGCGACACGAATGAAAAACAGCAAACTACGTACTGATTCTCAAGGTGGCGACGTTCGCGGGCGCCCGGAGGCTCGGCATCGGAGAGCGGACCGGCCGGCCCGCAGCCCGGCGTGACCGCCGTCATCCCCGCTGAATCGCGCGCCGCGCCATGCGTCAAAGGCGTCATGCTGCGACCTCTCCCCTTCCTCGCGCTTCCGTTGACCCTGCTGCTCGCGCTCCTCGGCACCCCCGCGCACGCGGGCGGCGGGCTGTCGTGGCAGAGCGTGCTCAACCAGGCCGAGCGCCTGGCCACCGACGCGGCGCTGCCCGTCGCGAAAGAGAACCAGCTCGGCAAGAAGCTCGCGAAGGAGACCGAGAAGGAGAACAAGCTGCACACGTCCAAGGCCGTGCAGGACTACGTCGCCAAGGTGGGCAAGAAGGTGGCGGCCAAGGCGAAGGACACGCCCAAGGGCATCACGTACACCTTCAAGGTCATCGACGACGACGAGACCGTGAACGCCTTCGCGCTCCCCGGCGGTCACATCTATGTGTACTCGGGCCTGTTGAAGCTCGCGTCCGACGAGGCCGAGCTCGCCGGCGTGCTCGGCCACGAGGTGGCGCACGTGAGCCAGCGGCACATCGCCGAGCGCCTGATGGCACAGGTGGGCCTGGACGGCCTCCTCGGCATGGCGGCCGGCAAGAACCGCGAGGGCCTTGGCGCGCTGGCGGGCCAGCTCGCGGGGCAGGGCGCGCTCCTGTCGTTCGGCCGCGAGCAAGAGAGCGACGCCGACGAGCACGGGCTGCCCTACGCCGTGGCCGCGGGCTACGACCCCGAGGGCTTCGTGCGCCTGTTCGAGAAGCTCAAGAAGGGCGAGGGGCCGGGCTTCCTGGTGTTCCTGCAGAGCCACCCGATGCCGAGCGAGCGCGTCGCAGACGCGAAGGCGCGCATCGCCAAGATGAAGGACAAGACGGGTAAGACCAACGAGGCCGCGTACCAGAAGATGCTCGAGCAGCTCTGAGAGCCTGGCAGAGAATCGGGTCCACTGCGCGGTTCGAAGACCCATCAAATGGCTCAAGAGCTGGCCGCCTCAAGTACTCCGTTGTCGTCGACAAGGGCGCCCGAATCGCCCCGAAGACCGGCGCCCGGGGGATCGACACACGGGGCCGCCGGTCGCCGGTGTTCTGCCAGCGCTTGAGTGGGCGCGCGCCGCGACGTCGCGCTACCGTGCCCCATGGACCCCGACCTCACTCTCGCCCCGCTCCACAGCGTGCGCCGCTCCCAGGTGGAGATGACCGAGCACGTCTTGCCCGAGTTCACCAACTCGCTCGGGAACATCTTCGGCGGGCAGATCATGAGCTGGATCGACATCTGCGCCGCCATCGCTGCACAGCGCCACTGTCGCTCGGTGGTGGTGACGAGGTCGATCGACGCCGTGGAGTTCATCAACCCCATCAAGGCCGGGCACATCGTGGTGCTGCGCGGGCAGGTGAACGCCACGTTCCAGACGTCGATGGAGTGCGGCGTGTCGGTGTGGAGCGAGTCGCCGCTCACGGGCGAGCTGCACAAGGCCGTGAAGGCCTACGCCACGTTCGTGGCGCTCGACGAGTACGGGCGACCCAAGAAGGTGCCGCAGCTCGTCCTCGCCAGCGACGAGGATCGTCGGCGCGCCGACGCCGCCAGGGCGCGGCGCGACGCGCGCCTGGCGGCGCGCACCAAGGAGCGGTGACGTCGCCCGTGTCGGCGCGCCGCGCCGCGTGCTATGCGCGGGCATGGCCACGCTCCTGATCATCGACGACAACGAGACCCTGCGCGAGGGCGCCGCCAGCGTGGTGCGCAAGATGGGGCACACGGCCGTGCTCGCCGCCTCGGGCGCCGAGGGCATCGCGCTCGGCAAGGCGCAGCCACCCGACATGGTGCTCACCGACCTCAAGATGGAGGGGGCCGACGGCATCGAGGTGCTCGACCGGCTGCGCGCCGCCGACCCCGACGCCGTGGTCATGATCATGACCGGCTTCGGCAGCGTGAAGACCGCCGTCGACGCCATGAAGAAGGGCGCCTTCGATTTCATCGAGAAGCCGTTCTCGCCCGACGTCTTGCGCGCCAAGGTCACCGCCGGCCTGGCGCTGCGCGAGGAGCGCACGCGCATGGAGCGCGTCTCGCAGCTCGCCGACGTGCGCGAGGCCGACATGAGCGCGCGCTTCGTGGAGGCGCCGCGCCAGGGCGAGCGCCGGAAGGTCAAGGGCATCCTCGGCAAGAGCGCGACCATGGAGGCGGTGTTCAAGGCCATCGAGAAGGTCGCGGCCACCGACGCCACCGTCTACATCCACGGCGAGAGCGGCACCGGCAAGGAGCTGGTGGCGCGCGCCATCCACGATCTCAGCTCGCGGCGCGATCAACCGTTCGTGGGTGTGAACTGCGCCGCCATCCCGCCCACGCTGCTCGAGAGCGAGCTGTTCGGCCACGAGCGCGGCGCCTTCACGGGCGCGGTCAAGCGCAAGCTCGGCCGCTTCGAGCTGGCGCAGGGCGGCACCTTGTTCCTCGACGAGATCGGCGACGTGCCGCTCGAGATGCAGGCCAAGCTCCTGCGCGCGCTGCAGGAGAAGCAGATCGAGCGCGTGGGCGGCGAGGCCCCCGTCACCGTCGACGTGCGGGTGGTGTCGGCCACGCACCGCGACATCACGCACATGGTGAAGGAGGGCACCTTCCGCGAGGACCTCCTCTATCGCCTGCACATCATCCCGGTGGAGCTACCGCCGTTGCGCGAGCGCGGCGACGACATCGCGCTGTTGGCGCAGCACTTCTTGGAGAAGCTCGCGCCGCGTACCAACACCAAGGTGCGCGGCTTCGACGACGGCTGTCTGGCGGCGCTGCGCGCGTATCGCTGGCCGGGCAACGTGCGCGAGCTCGAGAACGTCGTGGAGCAGGCGCTGGTGTTCGCCGAGGGCGATCGGCTCACGGCCGACGACCTGCCCGCGCTGCTCGGCACGCTCAAGCCTTCGGTGGCGGCGCCCGCCGAGCAGCTGCCCCCCGAGGACGACGCGCGTACGCTCGACGAGATCTTGGAGGGCCTCGAGAAGGCCCTCATCCTGCGCGCGTATCAGAGGTCGCAGGGCGTGAAGACCGAGACCGCGCGGCGCCTCGGCATCAAGACCAGCGCGCTCTACTACAAGCTCGCCAAGTACAAGATCGAGTGATGGGGCGCGCGCCGCGACGTCCGGCGCGCTGCGCGAACACTCACGCCCCGGTGAGCGTGGTGGCCCAGGTGCGCGCGCGCTCGAGCTCGCCGTCGAGCAGCGGGCCGTCGACGTCGCTCACATAGAAGTGCTCGGGCGGCGCCACCATGGTGTAGCCGTGCTCCTTCAGGCGCGAGGCCTCGCCTCGAGCCGCCGACCCCACGGTGAAGCCCCACACGCGCGCGGCGGTGTCGAACGCGGCGGCCGACGTCGCCGTGGCCGCTGTCGGCAGCGCGTCGAGCCAGTCGCGCACGCCGATGCCGGTGGAGATGGGCGCCTTCTGCTTCTTCGCGGCCTGCGCGAGCGCGTCTTGGCGCGTGGCCGGGCGCGTCATGCCGAAGGCGTGGATGGGCCCGCCCACCACCACCAGCGCGTAGCCCGTGGGCGCGGGCGGCGCCGTCGACACCTCGGTCACGTCGACGTCGAAGCGATCGGCCAGGCGATCGGCGATGGCGTGGGCCACCGCCTTGGTGTTGCCGAAGATGGACTCGTAGACGACCAGAGCGCGCTGGCGTGGCATGGCGTCCTCCCGCGCCCCGCGTTGCACGATGTGGACCATGCCGGCGCGCGAGGGAGATGGTGCGATCAGAACCGACCGCTGAGCGCGAGGCCTACGGGCGGCGCGCCGCCCTGGGGCGCGGGCGCCACGAGCGGGGACACGGCCACGAGCTCGGGCAAGCTGTCGACGAGCGGCGGCACGAAGCGCGCGGCGGCGCCGCCCGCCGCCATGCCGCCGACGCAGCCGAGCGCCATGGCGCCGTAGCCGAGCAGCGGGTTCGGCGCCTTCAGCCCGAACGCCAGCGCGGCGCCGCCGAAGAGTCCCACGGCGCCGCCCACGTCGACGGCCCAGGTCTCGGCGCGCGAGAGCGGCAGCACGGTGGCGGCGAGCGCGCCGCCCGCGAGGAAGCCGGCGTTGCCCGCCAGGCCCACGGTCGGCGCGATGAACGCGGGGTTGTACTTGAAGCCGTCGAACATGTTGACGGCGAGCACGGTCAGCACGCCGCCCCACAGCGCGCCCGAGAGCGCGGCCGCGCCCGTGCCCTCGGGCACGTCGAGCAGCGTGGCGGCGGCGCCGAGGCCCGTGGCCATGCCCTGGGTCAGCACCATGGCGGCGAGCATGGGCGCGCCCGAGCCACCCTGGTTGAAGCCGAGGCCCGCCATCGAGATCCCGAGCGTGACAGCGTCGAACATGCCGAGCACGAGGAAGGCGCGCGCGAGGTTGGCGTCGCCCGCGCTCAGCTCGGGGAGCGCGAGCACGGCGCCGGCGGAGAGCGCGAGCCCGGCGAGGCCGCCGCCGACGGGCGCGAGCAAGACCGCGGCCACCATGAGGCCGCTGTTGGAGCCGAAGCCGTTGGTCGCCACCAAGAGCGTCCATCCCGTCACCTCGGCGGCGAAGGCCCCCGCGATCGCGGTCCACACCACCAGCTCCGCCTTCCCCGACGTCAGGAGCGCGCCCGCGTCGAGCATGCTCGTGCGCGGCGGCGCGCGCAGCTCGACGTCGGGGAGGGTCAAGCGCAGCGACGACACCACGTCGGCCAGCTCGCGCGCCAGCGCCGCCTCGCGCTCGTCGACGTCGGCAGCGGCGCGGGCCGCGTAGCATGCCTGCGCGCCGGCGCGGTCGCCGGCCTCGATGAGCGCCAGGCACGGCGAAAAGTCCGGCGCCGGCGGGCGCGCGGCCTCGGCG
>CAZONM010000173.1:0-11679 GCA_964580865.1 uncultured Myxococcales bacterium
AGGCGGGGCGCCGCGGCGTTGCCCGGCGCGGGCGCGGTTGTGGCTGCGGGCGGCGGCGCGGCGGCCACGGCGGCGGCCCGATCGGATCCGGGCGCGCAACATTTGCCGGCGGCGTCCGGAGATCCGAGGAGCAGGAGCAGAACGGCAGCGACCATCGACCCTCCCGCGCCCGACCGTGGGGAGATAGCCTGGGGAAAAGCCGGGGAGAAGCTGGGGAGGGGCCGCATTCGCTTGTCGGGCGCCGTCATCTCCCTTACAGCGCCCCTCGGGCATCACCATGGCGACCACCGACGACACCGACGGCCCCGGCCCGCAGGACCCCCGCGATCCCGAGCAGGACGCGGCGCCCCCCGACGAGGCGTTCGCGGCCGGCGGCGAGGAGATCGCTGACGACGAGGGCGACGGCGCCGACGAGGCGCTGGTCCCCCTCGGCGCCGTGCTCGAGGAGATCCAGAAGCGCACGGCCGCCACCGCCGAGGAGACGGCGCTCGACGTGCTCAAGCGCGCGCGCACGCCGCCCCACGCCCTCGACGCCGAGCGCGCGGTCTTGGGCGCCCTGCTGCTCGAGCCCTCGAGCTACGAGGCGGTCATCGACGAGGGCCTGCGCCCCGACGACTTCTACCGCCCCGCCCACGGCACCATCTTTCGCGTGGTGCAGGCGCTGCACGCGGCCGCCGAGCCCATCGACACCCTCACCGTCGTCGACGAGCTGATGAAGCACGGCCAGCTCGAGGCCGTGGGGGGGGCCGCCGCCGTCAGCCAGCTCGAGGCCATGCTGCCCACGGCCGCGCACGTGGGCGCCTACGCGCGCCTGGTGCGCGAGAAGAGCACGCTGCGCCACCTCATCGAGACCGCCACGTCCATCGTGCAGAGCGCCTATCGGCAAGACAAGCGCGTCGTCGACATCATCGACGAGGCCGAGCGCGACATCCTCAAGATCAGCGAGGGCCACTCCAAGCGCTCCATCGTGCCCATGCGCGAGCTGGTGGAGCGCGCCACCAAGCAGCTCGAGAAGGCCTTCAACAACAAGAGCGCCATCACCGGCGTGGCCACGGGCTTTCGTGACCTCGACAACATCACGAGCGGCCTGCAGCCCGGCGAGCTCATCATCGTGGCCGCGCGCCCCTCCATGGGCAAGACCGCGTTCACGCTCAACCTGGCCTCGCACGTGGCCACGCGGCTGTCGCAGCCGGTGATGTTCTTCTCGCTCGAGATGGGCGCCGAGCAGCTGGTGCAGCGCCTCATCGGCTCCGAGGCGCGCATCGACATCTCGAACTTGCGGCGCGGCTTCATTCAGCGCCACGAGTGGTCGAAGCTGGCCGAGGCCTCGGGGCGCTTGAGCGAGGCGCCCTTCTACATCGACGAGACGCCGTCCATCACCGTGTCGGAGATGCGCAACAAGTGCCGGCGCCAGATGCACGACACGGGGCTGTCGCTGGTCATCGTCGACTACCTGCAGCTCATGCAGGGGCCGCCGGGCTACGACAACAAGGCCACCGAGGTGGGTGAGATCAGCAAGGGCCTGAAGACCATCGCGCGCGAGCTCAACATCCCGGTGATCGCCCTCAGCCAGCTCAACCGCGGCGTCGAGAGCCGCACCGACAAGCGCCCCATGATGAGCGACCTGCGCGAGTCGGGCGCCATCGAGCAAGACGCCGACGTCATCGCGTTCCTCTACCGCGAGGAGTACTACGCGAAGGACAAGACACCCGAAGACAAGCTCGGCGTGGCCGAGGTCATCGTGGCCAAGCACCGAAACGGGCCCACGGGCTCCATCGAGCTGCGCTTCTTCTCGAACATCACGAGGTTCGACAACCTCGATCGGTTGCATGAGGAGTACGCGGGGTAGGGGGTCGTGACGCCGCGGTGACATCGGCGCGCGCACCGTCTCCCGCCGTCCCCGTCCACCCGGAGACACCGCCCGGCGCGCAGGTTGGTGCCGCGCGCGCACTTCCTCTAGGCTCCCCTCGTGGCGCCCGTCGTGGGCATCGACTTCGGCACGAGCAATTCCGCCGCGGCGTGGGTGGACGAGGCTGGACGTGTGCGCGTCGCCGCCATCAAGGACGGCGTGTACCTCTTGCCCACGGTGGCCTGGTACGGGCCCCAGGGCCACCACCTGGTGGGCCACGCGGCGCGCCAGCAGATCATCGACGACCCGCACAACACCGTGTTCGGCCTCAAGCGCTTCCTCGGCCGGCGCTTCTCGTCGCCGTTCGTGCATCAGCACGTGGGGCGCTTCGCCTTCACGCTCATCGAGGGCAACGACGGGCAGTGCGCGGTGCAGCTCGGCTGCGGCGTCAAGTCGCTCGGCGACATCGCCGTCGACATGTTCAAGCGCCTGATCGAGCTGACCAAGCTCTCCCTCGGCGGCGACGTCACCGACGTGGTGGTGACGGTGCCCGCGCACTACGGCTTCACGCAGCGCTCGGCCATCCGGCGCGCCGCGCAGACCGCCGGCGTGCGCGTCAAGGCGATGATCAACGAGCCCACCGCGGCGGCCACGTACTTCGCCGAGCGCAACAAGGGCAAGGACGGCACCATCTTGGTGTTCGACCTCGGCGGCGGCACCTTCGACGCCACGCTCATGACCATCATGGGCGGCATCGTGAAGGTGCTGGCCACGGGCGGCGACGCCTTCCTCGGCGGCGCCGACTTCGACGCGAAGATCGCCGAGCACCTAGTGGCGCAGTTCAAGCAGACCACCGACATCGACCTGACCAAGAGCGCGGTGTCGATGCAGCGCCTGTTGGTGGCCGCCGAGGCGGCCAAGATCGAGCTATCGAAGAACGAGGTCGCCAAGATCCGCGTGCCCTGCATCGCCGTCAAGGGTGAGCAGTTCTTCGACCTCGAGGCGCGTCTCACGCGCAAGGAGATGGAGAACCTGGTCAGCCCGCTGGTCGAGAAGTGCCTGACCGTGTGCCACGACATCCTGCAGCGCGCCAAGATCGATCCCGCGCGCATCGATGAGATCGTGTTCGTCGGCGGCATGACGCGCATGCCGCTGATCCACACCCGCATGGCCGGCATCTTCCCGTTCAACGCGTCGAGCAACGTGCACCCCGACCTTGCGGTGGTGGTGGGGGCGGCCTTGCTCGGGCGCGGCACGCAGAGCCTCATCGACGTCAACAGCATGTCCATCGGCGTGCAGCTGCCCGGCGGCGTCACCAAGGAGCTGGTGCCGGCCAACAGCCAGGTGCCGTCGGTGTCGCGCCTGTCGCTCGGCGAGCGCCCGCCCACGGACAAGCCGCTGGTCATCGGGCTGTTCGAGTCGGTCGACGCCACCAGCCTCGAGCGCGACGTGCTCGGCACCGTGCGCGTGGAGCCCGCCTGGCTCGTGAAGCACCCCGGGCTCCTGACCCTGGAGGCGTGGCTCGGCGCCGACCTCGACCTCACGCTCGCCATCGACGCCGGCGACGGGCAAAAGCTGCCGCTCGAGATCAAGCGCAACGTCCCTACCGCGCGCGCGCCCACAGCCGCTGCCGCGCCCACCTCGGGCGCCAACTTCCGCTCGGTCGCGCTCGAAGAGGCCAAGCGGCAGGTGACGGCGGAGCTGCGCGACACGCAGGCCGCGCCCAAGAAGGACACGTCGAAGGACGATCACACCAGCTCCATCGACGGCCAGCGCAACCTGCCCGAGGACGACGCCAGCATCCCCAAGCCCGGCGACGTCATGGGCGACTACCTGCTGCTCGACATCTTGGGGCGCGGCGGCATGGGTCGCGTGTACCTGGCCGAGCACATCCGCCTCGGCCGCCGCGTGGCGCTCAAGATGTTGCGCCGCCGCTTCGCCGGCAACGAGGCCGCCATCGAGCGCTTCCTCACCGAGGCGCGCGCCATCAACCGCATCCGTCACGAGAACTGCATCGAGGTCACCGACCTGTTCGAGACCGACGACGGGCACACCTGCTACATCATGGAGGCCCTCGAGGGCCGCAGCCTGGCGGAGCTGTTGCGCAGCGTGGGCGCGCCGCGCCCCGAGCGCACCGTGCGCATCGCGTACCAGGTGGCCAGCGCCATGGTGGCCGTGCACGACGCGCAGATCATCCACCGCGACCTCAAGCCCGAGAACATCTTCCTCACGCAGCGCGGCGGCCGCGACGACGTGGTGAAGCTGCTCGACTTCGGCGTCGCCAAGCTCACGGATCCCACCGTCGTCAGCACCACCGAGTCGAGCGTGGGCGTGGCCGTGGGCACGCTCGAGTACATGTCGCCCGAGCAGCTCATCGGCCAGCCCATCGATCCGCGCGCCGACATCTTCGCGCTCGGCGTGGTGCTCTACGAGTGCGCCACCGGCCGGCTGCCGTTCGCGGGGCAGACCGAGCGCGAGGTGCTGTTCTCGCAGCTGTCCACCGACCCGCCGCGGCCGTCGAGCGCCGTGACGGGCGATGCGTACATTCCGCAGTCGCTCGACGAGCTCATCCTGCAGTGCCTCGACCGCGAGCCCTCCCGTCGGCCGCAGACCATGCGCGAGGTGCGCGGCCGCCTCGAGGCCATCCTCGAGGAGCTGGTGCGTCACCGCGAGCAAGAGGCCGAGGCGGCCAAGAGCGACCTGCCCCTGCCCGGCGCGCCGCCCTCGGCCGGCGACGGGCTCGGCAACCCGTTCGCCAACGTGCCCTCGAGCGGACCCTATGGTGCCAGCCACGGCCGGCCGCTGGAGCTGTCCCCCGGGGCCCCGGCGCGCGGGACGAACGCCGCCGGCGCGGCCGCGCCGATGACGACGCCACCAGCGCCAAGGGCGCTCGCGACCGTGCCGCGCACCGTGCCCGATCCCCCGCCGGCGACCGACGCGCCGCCCGCCGCGGTCACCGAGCGCGTAGTGGTGCGACAGATGGGCGTGCCCGGGTGGGCGGTGGTGGCGCTGGTGGCGCTCACGGCCACGGTCGCGTCGCTCGGCACGCTGCTCGCGCTGCGAGGGCTGTAGCGTACCGATCGGGTCGGCGGCCTACTCAGGCGTGAGGCGCACGTTGACGGTCTCGGGGATGGGCTTGCCGCAGGCGTTCTCCTCCACCTCGATGCCGCTGACGTCGAAGGGGGCGTAGCCCGTGGCCGTCACCCGCACCTGATAGGTGCCCGGTCGATCCTCGGCGCCGAGGTAGCGACAGTCCGACGCGGTGCTGCCCTGGAGCGTCAGCGTCTCCGTGTAGCTGCCCGATTGGACCTCGACGTCGGCCTCGCACACCCGAAACTGCGTGACGTTGTCGGTGACCACCGCGGTCAGGCCCATGACGGGGTCGGGCGGGCACTCACCCTCGCCCTCACCCTCGCCCTCGCCCTCGCCCTCGCCCTCGCCCTCGCCTTCGCCGGGCGCGCCCGCGTCGCCGCCCTGCTCGACGTCGTGACGACAGGCCGACATCGACGTCGCGGCCGCGATCGCGCAGAGCAGAGCGGCGCTCGTCGACGCTGCGGCCAGCGCCGCCGGCCACCGGGCAGGCACCATGCGGGCAGTGTAGCCGCTCCGGTCGCGCCATGCGGACTTGTCGGCACCACACGCGGCCGATACCATGGCGGCATGTGGTTCAAAGGCGTGGTCTTTCACTGCCCCGACGTCGCGCGGGCGTAGAACGCCGGCCGCGTCGGCGTTCGCGCGCTCCCGGTCGATCGCACCGCGATCACCTGCCCTCGCCCGCCCCGTCCCGAACCCCGCAGCACGCCTGCCCCATCACCCGAGGCCCGCCATGAGCGAGACCACCACGGCCGCCGTCAAGAGCACCACCGCGATCGCGCCCACCCCCATCGTCCACAAGAAGCCGCCGGTGGACGTCGCCACCCTGACGCACCGCGCGTTGCGCACCGACGAGTTCTGGCGGCGCATCCCGGGCTGGAGGGACGTCGACGAGGCCACGTTCCTCAACCACCTGTGGCAGGAGAAGCACGCCATCATCTCGCCGGCGCGGCTGGTGGAGGCGGTGCAGTCCCTCGCCAGCCCCGAGTTCATCAAGGACGTGGAGGCGGGCTTTCACCAGGCGCCCATGGCGGTGCGCATCTCGCCGTACCTGTTGTCGCTCATCGACTGGAGCGACCCCTACCAGGACCCCATCCGTCGCCAATTCCTGCCGGTGGGGAGCCAGCTCGAGCCCGATCACCCCATGTTGACGCTCGACTCGCTGCACGAGCAGGACGACGCGCCGGTGCCGGGCCTCACGCACCGCTACCCGGACAAGGTGCTGTTCCTCGTGCTCGACACCTGCCCCGTGTACTGCCGCTTCTGCACGCGCAGCTATGCCGTGGGCCTCGACACCGACGTCGTCGACAAGGTGTCGCTCAAGGCCACCGATGAGCGCTGGGAGCGCGCGCTGCAGTACATCGCCGAGCGCCCCGACGTGGAGGACGTGGTGGTGAGCGGCGGCGACTGCTACCGGCTCAAGCCCGAGCAGATCCGCTTCTTGGGCGAGCGCCTGTTGGCGATGCCGCACGTGCGGCGCTTCCGCTTCGCCACCAAGGGCATCGCCGTGCAGCCCATGAAGATCCTGACCGACACGGCGTGGACCGACGCGGTCACCGAGATCGTCGACAAGGGGCGCAAGCTGCACAAGGACGTGGTGATCCACACGCACTTCAACCACCCCAACGAGATCACGGGCATCACCAAGCGCGCCTGCGACCTGTTGATGGAGCGCGGCGTCCTCGTGCGAAACCAGTCGGTGTTCCAGCGCGGCGTCAACGACACCGCCGAGGTCATGACCGAGCTCGTGCGCAAGCTCAGCTACGTCAACGTGCACCCGTACTACGTGTACGTGCACGACCTGGTGCGCGGCACCGAGGACCTGCGCACGTCGGTGGCCACGGGCGTACAGGTGGAGAAGCGCGTGCGCGGCAGCACCGCGGGCTTCAACACGCCGCTGTTCTTGGTCGACGCCCCGGGCGGCGGCGGCAAGCGCGACATGCACAGCTACGAGATGTACGACCGCGAGACCGGCATCTCGGTGTTCACGGCGCCCGCCGTCAAGAAGGACCAGTACTTCTGCATGTACGACCCGCTGTCGGGCCTGAGCCCGCGCGTCCAGGCCGACTGGGCCGACGCGAGCAAGCGTGCGCAGATGGTCAACGACGCGTTGGCGGCGGCCAAAGCGCGGGTCATCTGACTAGACGTAGGGATGGACCCCGAGGAGCGCCTCCGCGGCCACCTGCTGGCGCTCGCCGCCGAGCTGGAGCGGCTCGACGACGGGTCGTTCCCGCGCTCGCCGAGTTGGGTGGTGGTGCGCGCGCGGGAGATCGCCGGCGGGGTGGCGCCGGCGGCGCCCACGCGCGACCTGCTCGACGAGCTCGATCACGACGGCTCGCTCAACCGCCTGCGCGGCTCGGCCGACGACGTGGAGCGGCTGCGGCGCGCCATGGCGGAGCTGCGGGCCGAGGTGGCCACGTTGCTGGGGCCCCCCTCCGTGGGCAGCGGCGTCACGCTCACCGAGACGCGCGCCGAGCGGCCGCGCGACGCCACGCGACCCTCCATCATCGTCGACGACGAGTGACCGCGGCGCCCGCGCAGTTGACCGCCGTGCGCGCGGACGGCGAGTCTCACGTCATGAGGCGCCGTGCTGCGCGGGTGGTGCCGGCGATCGCGTTGGGCGCGATGCTGGTGGCGGCGTGCCCGCCGAGCGTGGTCCGCCTGGGCCCCGAGGGCGAGACCGTGGCGCTCATCGCCGAGGCGCGCCGCGACGGCACGCCGCGCGAGCCGCGCGTCTCGGCCAACGGCAGCGACCTGTCGGACCTGCCGCAGCTCTACCCCGACGGCGACTGGCTCCCCATCGAGGCGCCGCTCTTGTCGATGGCGGTGGTGACGCCGGTGGAGGTGAACGGCGCCGTCGCCGTGGCCACCCTCGACACCGGCGCCATGGGCACGACGATGTCGGGGCCCGTGGCCGAGGCCTTGGGCGTGTTCGAGAGCGGCCGCCGCGGGCGCCGCGTCACCGCCACCGACGCGCACGGGCAGCAGCTCACGGGCGAGAAGATCCTGCTCGGCGAGGTCGGCATCGGGCGCCACCGCTGGACCGACGTCGAGGTGACGGTGCTCGGTGATCAGCCCGACCTGTTCCTCATCGGCGCCGACCTGCTGCGCGATCTCGATCTGCTGTTGGCGGCTGACGAGGGGTTGGTGGGCGTGTTCTCCGCCGGGCGCGGGCCCGCCGAGAGCGGCGACCGCGTCATCGAGCTGCGCGTGGGCGAGCGCCAGCTCATCGCCATGGGCAGCGCCGCCAGCGTGGCCGGCGCCGAGGTGACGTTCCCGCTCATCGTCGACACGGGCGCCTGGAACACGTCGGTGCCGCTGCTCACGGGCATCAACGGCGGGCTGGCCGCCGACACCAACTTCGAGTCGGTGACGGTGGCCGTGGGCGGCGAGCAGACCAACCGCGGGCGCTTCGTGCTCGACCCGCTCAAGCTCGGCGGCGTCGCCGTGGGCCGCGTGCTCGCCATCGGCTCGACCATGCGCGGCGGTGCCGGCGATCCGTCGGGCGGGCTCGGCCTCCTCGGCAACGACGTGCTCATGCGCCAGCACGCGCTCATCTCGTTCGCGCGCGGCGAGATCCGCCTGCGACCGCCGGCGACGCGGGCCCCCGAGCGCTGGCGCGGGCCGGGCGGCGCGCGCTGCACGGCCGACGGCAAGGCGGCGCCGTGCTTGTCGGTGGCGTTGGTGGCCAAGGCCGATGAGAGCTACGAGGCGAGCGATCTGCAGGGCACCTGCCTGCGCATCGACGTGGACCCGGTGTTCGCCGGCAAGACCATTGAGCTCGCCATCACCGGGCGCGCGCCCGACCTGATGAACGGCGGCGCCATCCGTGCGTTCCTCACCGCCAACGATGACGGCGCCCACGCCTGCTTCCACCTGTGGCGCCAGCTCGAGAACCTGGGCGTGAAGGTCGACACGCCGCTGGCGCTGCGCTGGGTGCGCACCGAGGGCGTGCGCTGGCCGTGCGATCCCATGAAGACGCGCTGCGTGACCTTCACCGGCCCGCTCGCCAAGCCGCCCGCGAAGTGAGCGCGCCGTGACCAACGAGAGACCGGCGCGACCGCTGTGGCGCGAGCTCGTCGCGCTCGCCGTGCCGCTGGCCGCGGTGCAGGTGGGCGCTAGCTTCCTCGGCGTCATCGACACCGCGGTGGTGGGGCGCACCACGCCCGAGCAGCTGGCCGCCGTGGGCCTCGGCAACAGCCTGCTGTTCGCCGTCACCATCATCGGCATGGGGCTGGTGCTCGGCAGCGAGCCCATCATCGCGCAGGCGCTCGGCGCCGGCGACGCCGTGCGCGCGCGCCGGGCGTTCCGCCAAGGCATGTGGGCCGCGCTCTTGGCCACGCCCGTCATCCTGGTGATCATCGCGGCGGCGCTGGCGGCGCTGCCGGCGGCCGGCGTCGACGACAGCGTGGTGCCGCACGTGCGCGCCTACGTCGTCGCGCGCAGCGCCGCCGTGCCGCCGTTCTTGCTCTACTGGGCCATCAAGGCGTGGCTGCAAGCGCAGGGGCGCACCACGGCGCCCGTGGTGGGCGTGGTGGTGGCCAACGTGGCCGAGCTGGTGCTGGCGCTCCTGCTCGTGCGGCCGTTCGGCGTCACGGGCGCGGGCGTCGCGCACGCGGTGACCACCACGATTCGCCTGGTCATCGTGGCGGTGGCCGCCGAGCGCGCGCTGGCCGACGGCACGCTGGCCGGCGAGGCCGCGCCCGCGTCGCTGCGCGAGCGCGCGCGCCGCATGCGCGCGGCCCTGCGCGTCGATGAGCTGGTACAGCTCGCGCGCATCGGCCTGCCGCTCGGGCTGCAGATGGCGCTCGAGGTGGCGGTGTTCGCCTTCGCCGCGCTCACCATGGGCCAGCTCGGCGCCCGCGAGCTGGCGGCGCACCAGGTGGCCATCCAGTGCGCGTCGACGACCTTCAACGTGATGGTGGGCCTCGGCAGCGCCGCCAGCGTGGTGGTGGGTCGCCGCATCGGCGCCGGCGATCAAGCAGGCGCGCTGCGCGCCGGGCTGGTGGCGCTGGTCATGTCGACGACGGTGATGGCCGCCACGGGCGCGCTGTTCCTCCTCGCCGGCGCGCCGCTGGCGCGCGCGCTCACCGACCAGCCCGACGTGGTGGCGCTGGCGGCGACGCTGCTCGCCGTGGCCGCTGCCTTCCAGCTCTCCGACGGCCTGCAGGCGGTGGCGTCGGGCGCCTTGCGCGGCGCCGGCGACACGCGCGCGACATTCGTCATTCATTTGCTCGCACATTGGGCCGTGGGCTTGCCGTGCGTGCTCGTGCTCGCCAAGCGCTGGGGTCCGGCGGGCGTGTGGTGGGGGCTCACGCTCGGGCTCGTGGTGGCGTCGGTGGCGCTGGTGGGGCGGTTCGTGGTGCGGGGGCGGCGGGGGTTCGTGGCCATCGGGCGGGCGGGCGGTGGGTCGTGAGCGGAGGTGATGTGCGCAAGGGCGCGAGCGTGATCGCGCGCGCCGCTGGCGGGGGCGGCGCGCGTGGTGGGGGGTACGGGCGGCGAAGCTCGTGCGGGCGCGGGTGGGGGATGTGGGTGGCCCACTAGCGGACATGGTGGCTGGGAGGGGGGTGCTTGGGCGACAGTAGGGGGGTTAGAGTTTTGTTCGCCGACGCTGCAGGGTTCCAACGGCCCCAGAAGCTGAAGTAGAGTCGAGCGCAACCCTGGGGGATCGATGCTGAAGCGCGCTCTGCTCGCACTGCTCACCGTTGTCGCAGTTGGTGCCTGCCCGGATACCAAGCCCGCGAAGATCGAGTTCACGCAGCCCCCAACAGCGATCTTCTCGAAGGAATCGTTCAACTTCAGCGGACACTTGGTCACGGCCGCCGGCGGACCCGCCGAGGGCGGACCTGTCACGTACTCGGCGATTCCAGCTGATGTCCTCAGTGTAGGTCCCGCCGGTAACGCGACCTGCGAGAAGTCCGGCGACGCTACGGTCACAATGGCGGGCGGCGGTCTTTCGGCAGTTGCGACTGTCAAGTGCCGCCTCGTCGGCGCGGTTACCGCGAAGAAGGGGCTTCGCGTCATCATCGGTACAGACGCTGCGGACCTCGACATTCAGGTGAGTGCCACTGACGGCTCGCGCATGACCGATGTGCCGTTGAGCTTCGAGGGGCACGAGTCGTCGCTCGTCGACATCGACCAACACGGCAGGGTCACGGGTCGCGCCGTTGGCAAGACGACGGTGACCATCAAGGCCGGCACGGTGGGAACACAGACCTCCCTCGAGGTCGTCGAGAAAGTGAAGAGTGAACCGCTCGCGATCCCCGACGACGGCCTTGTGACCTACACGCTTCAGACAGGGAAGTACCTCGTTGAGGTCCAAGCGAAGGCGGGCAGCACGCACGGCGTCACACTGTCGTGGGTCGGCGCGCCTTGCGCCCCTCAACCGGAGCGACAGGAGCACAAGGTCTATTGCACGATCGAGAACACCGCGAGCCTCACGATCTCGAACCCAGCTGTCCTTGGTCTCGGCGCACCTGCGAATGGTTTCATCAACCTCTACCGCGTCCCGTAGACCCGGAGGGCGCCGGCGAACACAGCACAGCCGCTAGCCCCGCCGCCGGCACCTGCCACAGGCTTCACGGCGCCGGCGGCGGGGTCACCGGCCGGTCGCAGCGACGTACAGCGTCGCCTGGGTCCGTGGCATCATGAACGCCACGCCCGGCCGGTGCCGGCTGTGCTTAACGTTCGTCACCGAGTAGCTTGAGTTCAGTAATGGTCTCGTGCTCGTTCGACGC
>CAZONM010000174.1:0-11459 GCA_964580865.1 uncultured Myxococcales bacterium
AAGGAGAGGGCGAAGGAGAGGGCGAAGGAGAGGGCGAAGGAGAGGGCGAGGGCGAGGGCGAGGGCGAGGGCGAAGGCGAGGGCGAGGGAGAAGGAGAGCCAGGGCAATGCGGCGACGGGTTCTGCACCTACGGGATCGAAGACTGTAGAAGCTGCAGCGGTGATTGCGGCGCGTGCCGCAACAACTGCGGCAGCGGCAGCGGCGCCTGCAACGGCAACAAGAATTGCCTCAACTGCCCCGACGATTGTGGGCAGTGCCCGGCGCCCTCCTGTGGCGACGGGTCCTGCAACGGCTACGAGACGTGCGCCAGCTGCGCCGCGGACTGCGGCGCGTGCCCCGTCTGCGGGGACCAGGCCTGCAACGGCAGCGAGGATTGCAACTCCTGCGCGCAAGACTGCGGCGCGTGCCCCTTCTGCGGCGACGATCGCTGTAACGGCGGCGACACGTGCGCGTCGTGTAGCGACGACTGCGGCGCGTGCCCGCCGGCTACGTGCGGCGATCTCATCTGTCAGGTGAACGAGGGCTGTGCCACGTGCGCATCGGACTGCGGGCGGTGCCCACAGGCCTGTTCCGTCGACGGCACGTGCGCGGGCGCCCTCGGCACCGAGACGTGCGGCACCTGCGGCAGCGACTGCAACCTCAACACCACCGTCGCGTTCTGCGGCAACGGCGAGTGCGAGAGCGCCGAGCCGGGAGCGTGCGACGCGGACTGCGGCCCCGGCACCTGGCCCGCCCCATGGCTGGCGTGGGAAGCCGAGGTGGTCGCGCTCATGAACCAGCATCGCGCCGCCGGCACCGCGTGTCCGTCCGGGCCAAAGGCGGTGGCGGCCGCCCTCGCCGTGGACGCGGGCCTGCAGCGCGCCGCCGAGCTGCACTCGTGGGACCTGACCTACGGCGCGTACTTCTCGCACACGAGCTGCAACGGCCGAACCTTCACGCAGCGCGCCACGGCCCAGGCCTCAACGGCGGACATGGAGAACATCGCCTGGGGCTACAGCACGCCGGCGTCCGCCGTGCAGGGCTGGATGTCGTCCACGAGCGGCCACTGCGACGCCATCATGAGCCCGAACAACTCGGTAGTGGGCGTTGGCTACGCGCGGCTCACGAACCACTTGTGGACCGCGATGTTTCGGTGATCGCCTGGATCGGGAGCGGACGCGGCGCCGCCTGGAACGTCCAAGGAGCTTGAGCGTCGCGGCCATGCGTTCGTGCGCTACGCCGACGACCTCCACGTCTACGTCCGCTCCGAGAGGGCAGGGCAGCGAGTGATGGGCTCACAGCGCAAGCTGTTCTCGCGCCTGCGCTTGCAGGAAAGCGAGGAGAGGAGCGCGATGGCGGCTGAGCCATCCCCTCGCTTCCGTCACAGGACGCCGAACACGTTCCGCATGACGCATGCTCCTGAATCATCTCAGAATAGGCGGTCATCAGTGCGGCGAGGCGCTCCTCGCGCATGTTCGGCGGCGCCTCGTACCAGAACAACCCCTGGCGATAGAGCGAGAGCTGCCTCGCTTTCGACGTGTTCACCTTCAGTATCCGGTCGAGGCCCAGCCGCTCGCCGGCGGCGCCGAGCAGCGCGAGGAGGGCATGCGCGAGCGCCGCGACCAAGAGCAGGCGGTCGCGGCGCTCCGGCTGCCGGATCGACGTCGCCCTGAGCCCCATGCCGAAGCGCTGGTCCTTCACGTCGCGGAACGTCTCCTCGATCGTGAAGCGCCGGCCGTAGAGATTGACGATCTCCGCGCTTTTCAGCTCCGCGTGATTGCCCGCCAAGTACCACGAGTCCTTCATCTGCGCCTTCTTCACGCAGACGACGACCGGCACGACCTCCCTGGTCGCCGTGACGCGGGCCTGCTCGATGCGCGCGCTCGTCCCTTGGGCGGCACCCACTGATCTCCAGTCGTCGTGGTGCCGTCGGCGTCCGTCGCCTGGATGGCTCCGCGAAAGCGGATGACGTACTTGCAGCCGAGGAGCTCGAGGTGGTCGTAGCGGTCGACGCTGGCGAAGCCGCGGTCCGCGACGATCGTGACCTCGACGTCGTCGGCGATCGCCAAGTCCAGCAGGTCGACGACCTCGCATTCGTGGTCCGACTGGTTTTCGCCGAGCGTGGACTTCCTGTAGGTCTTCCAGACCAGCGGGGTCGCACGGCCGTGCTCCGTGATCAGGCAGGGCGCCAGCGTGACCTGGTCATCCGTCTCGTAGTCGGTCCGGTCGAGCGCGCTGCGCACCTTCTCGCGCTCCTCGATCACGAACGCCGCCCACACCGGGAGCAGCTCCTCGACGACGATCCCCGCGGTGCTCAGCAAACGGTCGACCTGCTTGACCGCGTGCTTCTTGTTGAGGTCCGAGGCCGCGGCGAGCGCTGCGCCGAACGCGTGGACCGAGCGCGCGGCCGCGTGGACCGCGCCGGCAACGGCGTTCGCGATCGACAGGACGCGCAGAGCGTGCAGATCCTCCTCGAGGAGCTCGTGCACGAACGTGTGGACCTGGGTCATCGTCACGACTGGGTCGCGCTTGTGTGCTCTGTTCTTCATGCGCAGGCCGTACGATGGGTGCTGCACCCACGAGCCTCGATCGGAAGGCCGATCGAGCGCGACCGTGCGACGTGCCACCGCCACCGCCACGCCGGGTTACTCGCTCACCGAGGATGCGGTCGCCCGGTCCGGCATACTCTCGGTCCCCGCCTGCCGCGCCGCGTGGGACTGTAGAGAAGCGAGGAGATCACTCAGGACACGAGGTTCACCGGCGGACGGGACCACCGGATGGGTGCCGAGGGCGTGCGGGTTTCCATGGCACGGCGGAAGGCCGACACGGCGCCGGGTGCCAATGGGGGACAAGGTGGCCGTGCCCTCGATGGCCCCGCCGCCAACCGCAGGGCCGGTCGCGCACCGCGGAGCACTCGCGCTACGGTGCGCGGATGCGCCTCTTGCTCATCGCCGTCGGCGGCGCGGCCGGCACGCTCCTACGCTACGGCGTGTCCCTGTGGCTCGCGGCCCCCGCACGGCCGTTTCCCGTCCCAACCCTCGTCGTCAACGCCGCCGGCTGCTTCATCCTGAGCCTGATCGCCGGCCTCACCCTCAAGGGCCTGGCGCTGCCCGCCGACGCGCGCCTGGCGCTCTCCGTGGGCTTCTGCGGTGGGCTCACCACGTACTCCAGCGTCAACCACGAGGTGCTCGCGCTCGTCGAGGAGGGGCGCGCGCCCGTGGCGCTGCTCTACGCCCTCGTCACCGTGGTGGTCTGCGGCGTCACCGGTGTGCTCGGCCTCTTCGGCGGGCGCGGCGTGATGTCGCTCTTGCAGGGCTGACGGATCGCATCGCTACGGCACGCCCCGCCACCGATCCCGCGCCAGCGACGACGCGGCCGCGCCCACGGCGCTGCCCACCACACGACCCGCGCGGTCGTCGGCGAAGACGTGAATGCCGCCGTACACGCGCGACTGCCCCGCCTCGTCGGCGGCGTCGTAGTACGTGGCCCACTGCAGGCGCACGTCGTCGCTCGGGCCGTCCTCGAACACCAGGTAGTCGCCTGCGGGCGCCACGAACTCCGCGAGCCCGCCGGGGAAGAAGGGTGAGCCCGTGAACGCGGTCAGCACCTCGGCGGCCGCGCGCGAGAACGTGCTGTGCCCCGAGACGAAGCCGGGGAAGGCGGGCGTGACGAAGGTGCGCCGCTGATACGGGATCCAGTCGAGCGCGCGCATCCATTGCACGGGCGTGTGCTCGCGCACGCGGTCGCCGGGCTCGCCGGGCCACGAGCGTACGGCCAGCTCGCCCACGTAGAAGCGCAGCGGGAAGTGCCGCTCGCCTTCGGCCGACGACTCGGCGGTGATGAGCTCGATGAGGCCGTCGACCAGGGGCAGCCCTTCGGGGTGGTACGACGGCAGCGCGGGATCGGAGCGCTGCCCCTTGCCCGCGAAGTACCGAACCAGCGAGATGGGCCGCGGCCCGAGGCCCACGCGCTTGTGCTCCCACGCGGCGATGGCGGCGTCGTGGGTGGCGCCGCTGACCGCCAGGCCGAGCGCCGCGTCCCACGCCAGGCGATCGACGGGCGCGCCCTCGCCCCAGGGGATGAGCGGCGTGTCCGTGGCCTCCAGCGCATCGCCCACCTCGTGGGCGATGCGCAGCCAGTGGCCGGGCGGCGTCTCCGATCGCGGGCCGTCGGCCCACATCTCGGCCACCACGCGCGCGTAGTCGCTGCGCCGCACCACGTTCTGCGCGTAGGGCGCGCCCGTGCTGGGGTTGAGCGCGTGACCCGCGCCGCTGTTGGCGCCGAGCGGGTTGTTGCCGCGCGCGCCCGGCGACGCGTCGATGGTGGTGGCGTCGTCGGCGTCGAGCTCGGCGGTGCGGCGCAGCACCTCCACCACCTGGTCGATGAGGTCGGGGTCATCGAGCGAGGGCACGTCGCCGGCCGCGCTGTACAGGCCGCTGTCGGGGTCGCGCTGCAGCGCGAAGGGCGTGACCTCGCGCCAGTGGGCGCCGAGATAGGGCTGCACGGTGGTGTCGAGGACGATGCCGTTCTGCGTCTCGGCCAACGCGAGGTTGAGCTGCTGCCAGTGGTTCGGATCGTCGAGCGTGGTGCCCGGGCGGTCCACCACGCACGGCGGGTTGCCGGGCTGAAAGCCCGTGGTGTCGGCGTAGCCGTTCGCCTCGTTGGCGCCGTCGGCGCGCGCGCCGTCGATGACGGCCTGCCCCACGCGGTTGCCCACGGCGATGGCGTCGTCGCCGACGGCGTGCGCGTCGCCGGGGTCGAGCCCCACCACCGCCATGAAGTCGTCGAGGCAGGCGCGCGTGACGGCGGCGCCCTGCGCGTTGGCGTAGCGGTGCACGAGCACGCGATAGCCCGCGTAGGCGATGGCGGTGGCGCGCGCGGCCTCGACGTCGACAACGCTGCCCGTGGGCACGCGCTCGGTGACGAACACGCCGAGGGCCGTGTCGTCGTACGCGGCCCACGCGTCCCAGATGGCGGCCGAGGTGTGAAAGAGGTTGCGCGCGTGCACGGGCGGGTTCGGGATGTCGCGCCGGATGGCGTTCAACAGCTGCTCGCGCACGCGGCGCGCCATGGAGCCCGTGGGCACCGGGTCGATGGCGTCGGCCGGGCACGTCGTGGACGGCGGCGGCGCGGGCGCGGGCGTGAACGGCGTGGTGACGCGGCTCGCCACCGCGACGCCGTCGTCGAGCGCGGGCGTGAGCACGGCGCCGCCAACGGCGTAGAGGTCGCCGGCGCCGTCCGACCACAGCGCGTGCACCGATGCGGGCGCGTCGGCGAAGCCGAGATCCACGGGCTGCCAGGCGCCGCCGGGCGCTTGGCCCGCGGCGAAGCCGCCGGCGCCCGCCACCCACAGGTTGCCCGCGGCGTCCTTGGTGACCCCCTGCAACAGCGGCGCGCCCACCGGCGTGTCGTCGACCAGGCCCTCCGGTCCGCCGCGCAGAAGCACGCCGGCGGTCCCGCCGCCCACGATCACCACCTCGGTGGCGTCGCCGGTGACGGTGAAGAGCGTCTCGGCGGTACCCGACGGGACCACGCGGAAGGCGGCGCCATCCCAGTGCAGCACGGTGCCCACGCCGCCCACCAGCCACACGTCGTCGGGGCCGCGGCCCCACGCCTTCAAGAGCGCGCCGATCTCCCCGTCGGGACCGCGCGGCACGTCGAGCGGCAGGGGCTCGTCCTGCACCGTCGCGCCATCCGTGCGCCAGGCGAAGCCCGCGCGCCCGGCGAAGCCGCCGACGGCCCACACGTCGTCAGGCGCCGCGCCCCAGACGCCGAACACCGTCTGCCCCGCGAACCCCGGCGTGCGTAGCCGCGTGGCCACGCCATCGTCCACGCGCAGCAGGGTGGCGCCGGCGCCCCCGAGGTAGGTGGGCCCGCCTGCGAACGCGTGCACCCACCAAAGATCGTGCACGGCGCCCGTGTCCACCGGCGTCCAACTCGCGCCGTCGCCGTGGAGCACCAGCGGCGCGGCGTTCGGCGCCGGCTGCGCACCTACCAGCCACACGTCGCCAGGCCCGGTGCCGCCCACCGACAGCAGTGCCGCCGCGGGGTCGGTGGCGGCGACGTGGAACGTGTGCTGGGGCAAGGGCACGCAACCCGGGCACGCGGGGAGAATCCAAGCCACGGCGACCGCGATCGTGATGCAGGCCAAACCACGCATGGGCGCTCCCGGGCGGGAACGGACGCGATGTGCCGGCCCCGTCGGGGCTCGGATGCGCGGCTCGTCCGCGGGTCGCGCCACCACCCCAGATCCGGCGCACCGCATGCGGGCGTCGGCCGCGTGGGCGTGCGCCGTGCTCGCCGTCACCGCGGCGTGCGAGCCCGACCCGTGCGTGCATGCCGGCTCCACCGCCACCCTCGAGGTGGGCACCGGGCACGAGGCGTTCACGCCGCTGACCAACGGCGACAGCGCGCCCTACGTGCGCGGCATCCAAGGCGGCACCCACGTCGACGGCGCGCTGCGCGCGCGGGGGCTCACCATGCCCGACGACCCCCAGGCGCACCCCGACCGATTGCCCGTGGTCAGCTTCACCGTCCACGACGACGCCGGCGCGCTCGTGGGCGGCTACCGCGACGAGCCGCGCGCCTTCGCCGCCATCGACGGCGCCGACGACGTCGACGTGCTGCTCGGCGAGCTGGTGATCTTTCTCGAGGACGCCGCCGCGCGCGTCGGCCACACGCTGCGCCTGCGCGGCCAGGTGGCCGACCAGTGCGGCGCCGTTGCCGACGACGCGCGCACCTTCGTGCTCGCCGCGCCCGTGCCATGACCGCCGCCGCTCACGCCGTCTCGTGCACCCAGTAACAGACCGAGCTACCGCGCTCGACGCGCGAGAACGCGTACGGTGCGTCCGTCGGCAGCGGCGCGCCCTTGCCGAGCTTGAGCACCACGCGTCGCCGCGCCACGCGCGCGGCCTCGCGCAAGAGCGCGGCGTCGGCGCGCTCGGCCTTGGCGAAGTCGCGCAGCACCGAGAACGAAGGCGTGCTGCGCTTGGCGCGCGACATCATGGGGTCGAGCATGACCACGTCGACGGCGCCGTCGGGCAGCGCGGCCAACGCGGCGCACGCCTCGCCGTGACGCGCGTGCACGCGACCGAGCCGCGGGTCGGCGCGCGCCAGCCGCGCCAGGCCTTCCTCGAGGAGCGAGAACAGCACGGCGCTCGCCTCGGTGCCGCGCACCTCGCAGCCCAGGGCACAGGCCACGTGCATGGCGTCGGCCCCGAGGCCCAGGGTGCCGTCGAACACCGCGTCGAGGTGCGGATCGGCGCCGAGCAGCGCGCGCAGGAAGGGGTGCCGCGCGCCGTCTTGCAGCTTCATCTTCAAGAGCGACGGCTGCACGAAGCACGCGCCCCCCGCGGGCGTGCGCACCTCGTCGTGGGCGCGCGCCACCACGTACAGGTGCGTGGCGCCGCTGCTCGCGAACATGGCGTCGAACGCAGCGCGCGCCACGAGCGGCGCGTGAAGCCGCGCCGAAACGACGCGCGCCCGCTCGAGGTGAGCGGGCGCGGGGTCGTAGCAGGTGGTAACGGCGAGCCGAGGCGCGCTCAGTAGCAGGACCAGCTCGTCTGCATGGAGTCGATGGCCGACACGGTGGCGGCGCCGCTCGCCGCCACGTCCACGCGCGCCACCGTCCAGTAGTCGTCGTCGTTCTGCAGGTGGCCGTAGTACTCGTCGGCCAAGGCGCCGCCCAGGAAGACCTTGATGGTCACGTCGGTGGGAGTGAAGCCGCCGCCGCTCGATCCGTTGCCGCTGAAGGCATGCACGCCGATGACGTAGGTGCCCGCCACCGGCGCCTCGATGTTGATGTTCTCGGGGCCGTAGCCGGTGAGGTCGTCGATATCGAGCTTGGGGTCGCCGTCGGAGAAGCCCGTGGTCGTGTCCCAGTTGGGCGGCGCGTACGTGCAGTTGCCGTAGTAGCAGTCGTCGGCCGAGCACCAGTCGGGCGTGGTGCCCTTGCCCAGGTGCAGGTCGATGTCGTCGACGGCGGCGCTCCACGACAGCTGCACGTGCAGGCCCTCGGTGGGCACGGCGTTGAGCGTGACGCGCGCGTCGTTCGAGGAGACGGCGCCGGTGGAGTCGGTGACGGTGAGGCGCACCACGAAGGTGCCGGCCACGTCGAGCCCCTGCACGACGCCGGCGGCGGACGAGAAGCGGAAGCCGGTGTCGACGGAGCTCGGCGCGGTCAGCGTGACCGACGACTCCGCGGGCTTCTCCACGATCTCCCACTGCCAAGCGGTGACCGTGGCGCCCGCGCTGCCGCCGGTGCTCTCGTCGCCCGAGACCACCACGTTATCGAGCGGCTCCACGGCCGGCGACGGCGAGCTGTTGGCGGTGCCGTTGATGCTCTTGACCCGCGCGATGGCGGTGGGCGCCTGCGCGCCTTGCACCGAGAGCGGGATCTGCACCGACGGGTGGTCGACGTCGTTGGTGTCGAGGATGAGCCCACCCGTTGCCACCGACGTCGACTGCGGGCGCGCGTACAGGCGGATGCTGGTGCCCGTGCCCTGCTGGATGAAGGTGGGCACGATGAGCGGGCTCTGGTTGCCGAACACCGTGGGCGTGGGCGTGCCGTCGGAGAAGCGCGCGCCCGTGATCTGCAGCTCACAGGCGCCGTCGTTGCTCACGGAGATGTCGCAGAAGGCGGTGGAGCCGATGCCGACCGCGCCGAAGTCACACTGGGGCGGCGACACCACCACCTCGGGGTTGCAGCGATCCACGCCGGTGGCCGACAGGTCGATGGTGACCTTCTCGTCCTCGAGGAGGTTCTTGGCGTCGCTGTCGATGACGATCTGCGCGTTCTGCGTCGACTCGAGCTCGGCGACGTACTTGACGGTGACGATCTTGCCCGTGCCGCCGATCTCGTTCTCGATGGTGTCGGGCAGCTCGCCCTCGAAGCTGAACTGGGGCGCGCTGCCCTCGGCGAAGCTGATGTCGAAGAGGTGCAGATCGGTGGACGACGGGTTCTTGATGACGAACGAGAAGAACTTGGGCGGCCCGATGTCGACGTCGCCGAAGTCGTAGGCGCAGTCCTTGACGAAGTCGGTCGCGCACACCGAGAAGACGGGATCGTACGGATCGCCGATCTCGATCTTCGGCGCCAGCACCTGCAGCGGCTCGTCGCACAAGCAGCCCGCGAAGGCCGTGAGGGTGAGCAACGTGGCGAGCGCGGCCGTCCGGGTCGTATGCATCTGCGTCACCTCAGGCGTGGCGTGGAGAACCGTCGTGAACCGGAGGAAATCGGCGCCCGTTGTAGGTGGCCAAACCGCACCTGACAACGGTGATCCCTCGCACAATCTCTTGCAATTCCAGGGTCGTACACGCTCCTACACGCGATGTGATCCAATGTGCGCACCGTGATAAAACGGCTGGTTGGATACGGTTTCGGCCCGTCCGACATGTAGGTTTCGTGCACCCGCCCAACGTCGTATCGGTCAACTGACCGATACGCGCGCGAGGGCCTATCGCCCCGTGTCTCGTCGCGTCCGGACGCGAAGGGGGCGCGGCGAGCGCCCGCGCCGGTCGACCGCCTTCGCCAGATCACCTCGGATCAGGCAGCGCGCCGATGGCGCGCCGGCCGCGCGCCGCCCGCGCTCACGCCGCCGACGCAGGCACGAGCGAGGTGGGTGCGCCGGCGCCGTCCCGACGCCGGGGCACGATGGGATCGATGTGCACGATGCCGTCTTGGTTGACCACCACGCGCCAGCGCAGCAGCGCCTGCTGTCCGCTCCGTTGGTCGACGGCGTGGGCGATGACGTTCAGGTGATAGACCTTCGGCATGTCGGCGGTGGCGAAGGCGCCGGTGCGCTGATCGAAGTAGCTGACCTCGTCCACGGGATCGTCGAGGCGCTTCAAGATCTCGTCGAGCGACACGCGCACCAGCTCTTGCACGCCGAAGCCCTCGGGCACGGGCACCTTGCCCGCCTCGAAGCGCACCACGCGCTGGTACTCGAGCACGTGCTCGAGCTCGGGCGCCACGCCCCGCACCGTGCGGTGGCGCGCGCGCAACAGGCGCACGTCGTCGGGGATGTCGTCGGGATCGACCCAGCGGGCGCGTTCTTGCGCGCGCCCGCCGAAGCTGCCCAGGCCCGCGGGCGCCAGCGCGTCACCCAC
Source organism: uncultured Myxococcales bacterium (assembly GCA_964580865.1). Taxonomy (GTDB): domain Bacteria; phylum Myxococcota; class UBA727; order UBA727; family VGSZ01; genus JACOUT01. The sequence continues at coordinate 10,087 of CAZONM010000174.1, forward strand.
GATGTGGCGATCGTGATCCCAGCGCAGCCAGCGCCGCGACAGCGCCAGCCGCACCCACTCCTTGATGCGGTCCTTGAGCACGTAGGCGCCCACGGCCAGCGCGATGAACAGCAGGCTCTGACCGGTGGTGAGGCCGCCCGAGATCAGCGGCACCTGCGCCAGCGTGGCCCAGGTGGCGGCCAGGCCCGCGGCCACCATGGCCGCGCTGTTGCGAAAGAACGGGTCCCGCGTGGAGGCGCGCGTGTCGACGTAGAGCGCGCGCTGCAGCTCCTTCTTCAAGATGCCCGTGCGATAGGTGAAGTACTCGGGCGAGTCGCCCGCCGGCGTCGGGAAGCCCTGCTCCACGCGGCGGCGCACCACCTCCTCGGCGCACTGGGCGAGCACGAGGCGCATGCGCACCGCGGTGCCCCGGCCGTCGCGCAGGTGCGGCAGCTCCTCGATGACGCGCGCCAGCTCCGCCAGGCGCTCGTCGATGACGGCGCCGGCGTACTCCTCGGCGAACGCCAACGACGGGATCAGGCTCGCGGGCGCCACCGTGCGATAGGCGCGCGCCTTGGCGCGCACGCGGCGCACGGCGGCGAGCGCGCGCAGCACGTCGTTGCACAGGGTGTTGAGCTCGAGCACCAGGATGCCGGCGGGGTCGGGCCGCTCGAGCGCGCGCAGGCGCGCGGCGAAGGCGCGCGTGGCCACGGTGACGGCGTCGGCCAGCTCCGCGCCCAGGCTCTTGGCCAGCGTCTCCAACGACGACGCCGACGGCGCCTGCTCGTCGAGCAGCCCGGGCAGCTCGCGCCGCAGCACGCTGGCCGGGCTCGTGGGGTGCTCGAGGTCGGCCAGCTCGCGCAGCGTGAGGCTCGGCGCGTGCAGGCGCAGGTACACGCTGGCGTCGCGGTAGAACGCCTCGTTGCTCCAGCTCTGCCCGCTGATGCCGAAGCCGCGCGGGAAGTAGAGCCACACGCGCGTCTCGTACGAGCGCTCCTCGCCCTCCTTGCGCGGCAGCTGGAAGAACTGGCGCAGCTCCAGCGTGCGCCGGTCGCGCGCCGCCAGCTCGGGCGCGGGGTCGCCCGGGCGCGCCTCCCGCCGCAGCCCCGAGGGCGGCGTGTGCTCGCCGGTGGTGGGCTCGCTCAGGCGCGGGGCAACCACAGCGTGGCCTCCCCGCCCTGCACGCTGACGCCGCCGCCGATGGGCTCGAGCAGCGGGCGGATGCGCGCCACCGTGTCGTTGGCGAGCTCGCCGTCGAGGGCCAGTCGCACCGACGTTGGCTCGACCTTGACGTCGACGCACAAGGTCGCGCTGCGCCCCGCGAGCGCCTGCGCGCAGCCGTCGAGCGCGAGCGCCAGCGCGCGCGGCACGCGCCCGGCGGCGTCGGCCACCAG
>CAZONM010000175.1:0-11384 GCA_964580865.1 uncultured Myxococcales bacterium
CGCCCCACGGTCACGCTGGTAGCGCTGGTGGCGCGCCGACCGCCGGCGCGCGCGCCCGACGACGTGCGCGCCCAGTTCCTCGAGCAAGCCAACGAGGCGCGCGGCAAGCGCGGCCTCGATCCGCTCGTGGAGAGCGCGCACCTGCACCGCCTGGCCGCGCGCCTGGCGGCGGCCATGAGCGAGGCCGGGCGCGTCGACGAGACCGTGCTCGGCGGCCCCGTGGGCGCGCTGGCGCTCGAGGCCGACGCGTCCCTCACGCGCGTGCGCCCGCTGGTGGCGCGCATCGACGACCCGCTGGCGCTGGTGGAGGGCACCGTGCCCGCGCTCTTGCTCGACCTCGACGTGGCGCAGCTCGGCGTGGGCCTGGCGCTGCATCCGCGCGAGGGCGTGTTCTACGTCGCCGTGCTGGCGGGCGAGTAGCGCGTCAGGTGAGCGGCGCGCCCGTGAGGCGCCGGGCCTCGTCGAGCGTGACGCCCTCCGCCAGCTCCACCACGCGGAAAGAGCCGGCGGCCTTGTCCACCTCGAAGACGCCGCGATCGGTGATGACGACGTCGACGCAGCCGAGCCCCGTGAGCGGCAACGTGCAACGATCGACCAGCTTGGGTGCGCCGCTCTTGTCGGTGTGGGTCATGAGGCAGACCACGCGGCGCGCGCCGCTCACCAGGTCCATGGCGCCGCCCATGCCCGTGACCTTCTCGCCGGGCACCTGCCAGTTGGCCAGGTCGCCGTTCTTGGCCACCTCCATGGCGCCGAGCATGGCGACGTCGACATGGCCGCCGCGGATCATGGCGAACGACAGCGCCGAGTCGAAGGTGCTGCCGCCGGGCACCACCGTGACGGTCTGCTTGCCGGCGTTGATGAGCTGGGGGTCTTCGTCGCCCTCGAAGGGGAAGGGCCCCATGCCCAACAGGCCGTTCTCCGAGTGCAGCATGACGTCCTTGGCGCCCAGGTAGTTCGCCACCAACGTGGGGATGCCGATGCCCAGGTTGACGACGTCACCGTCGTGCACGAGGGCGGCGGCCTTCTGCGCGATCTGCTCCCGGTCCCACACCATGGGCCCGCGCAGTAGCACTACGGCCCCACGCGCACCACGACCACCGCGGCGGGGTCATCGCCGTTCACGACCGGCGCCAGCACGTGGGCCGTGGGCTCGCGCTCGCCGGCGAACACGTCGAGCACCAGGCCGTCGCCGCCCTCGACCGGGCCGAGCACGCGGCGCCCGCACGCGTCGCACCGCGCCACGCCCTGGCGCGACGCCACCGCCACCAGGATCCACGCCGCCGGCGCGCTCGGCGTCGCGGCCGCCAGCGCGAGCTGCGGCCCCGCCGCCACCACCGGCTCCATGGCGAGCCCTACGCCGCCCCCCAGGGTCGCGGTGGTGCCGCCGCCGAACGCGATGGTGCCGACCACGGCGTGGGATGGCGCGGGGCCGTCGTGGGTCACGGCCAAGGGCGCGCCCGCGAGCGCGCCTTCCCAGGAGAGCGCCGTCAGCGACAGGTCGGTGCCCACCGCCGAAGGCGCCAGGCGCGCCATGCTGACGTCGTCGAAGCCGGCGCCCGACGCGGGCTCGCCGCGCGCGGCCACGAACGCGACCAGCACGCCGCGCGCGAAGCTGGGCACCACGGGCGCCGGCGCCCACGGCGCGCCGCTCGACGTCACCACCGCGCTGTCGACCGCCACGTCGGGCCGCAGGCCCTCCACGAAGGGCCGCCCGTTCATGGTGACGGCGTTCACCACGGACGCGTGCTCGACCTTGAACCACGACGCCGGCAGCGCGCTGCTTGCCACCCGCACCTCGTCGACGGCGCCGATCCAACCGTAGTCGCCATCGACGGCGCTGCCGATGGCCAGCACTTCGAGCGCGAAGCTCGACGGTGCCTCGCCGGCCTTGGTGAAGGTGGTGCCGTCGACCACCAGCTCATGGTCGCCGTCCTGCCAGCTCCAGGCCACGTGGTGCCAGCGGCCGTCGCTCAGCGCCGCCGGCGACACCGTCGAGCAGCGCTGCGCGCTGTCGACGTCGTGCCCGGCCCCCAGGTGACCGCAGGCCTGCTCGACGTCGCTGGCGTAGAGCGCGGCCGCCTCGGGATCGAAGGTGCCCGCGGCGTCGAAGCTGCCGGCGCTCACCGCCGCTTGGTAGTCGCCCTCCGCGGAGCCATCGAGCAGCACCCACGCCGACAGCGCGCCGCTCGTGGGCGAGAGCTCGAGCTCGGTGAACAGGCCGTCGGCGCCCGAGAACCCGGCGGCGCCACCCACCACGCCCGAGGTCGGCGTGGCGGCGCCCTCGAGGAGGTGCTCACCGTCGGCGGGCGCGGCGTCGGCCAGCGGATCGCCCTGGTTGTCGAGATGCCACACGCCCACGAAGCTCGACCACGGCGACGGCGGCGGCGCGCGCTCGGCGGCGCCCGTCACGGGCTGGTAGTAGAGCCACACGCGCGCGCTGGCGGGCAGCGCGAACCACAGGCCGTCGCCATCGGCCTGAAACGGCACCTCCACGGCGCCGGCGGTGTCGACGGCGAGCAAGCGCGGCGACGCGCCGAACACGTCGGCGGGCAAGCGCTCGCGGCCCACGAACACCGGCGCGCCATCGGGGGCCGGCGCGCCACCCACCACCGCGCTGACGTCGACGGTGATGAGCTCGCGCATGGCGCGCTGCACGTCGGCCCAGTCGGACGGCACGAACCGCACCGTCAGGGCCACCGACAGCTCGACGCCGTCGTGCCACAGCACCAGCGGAAAGGTCACCTCGCCCAGGTGCAGGCGCGAGCACGCAAGCCGTAGGGCCACCGGCGCGCGGGCGTCGAGCGTGACGTCGGACAACTCCACCGTGCAGTCGTCGACGCCCACGGGGTCGACCTCGATGTCGTCGGCGACGAGCTCCAAGGGCAGCGTGATGCGCTCGCCGTCGAGCGCGTCGACGCCGCGGACCACCAGCAGCGCGTCGGCGCCGGGGACGCCATCGCCCTCGCCCTCGCCCTCCGACACCAGGTCCGCGTCCGTTAGGCACGAGCCCTGGACGCAGCGCGCGGGCGCCGCGCAGTCGCCGTCGCCGCGGCACACCACCACGGGACGACACCCCGCGCCCGTCAGGGCGGCGGCCAGCAACACGAGGGACAGGGCGTTGGTCTTCACCAGCGTCGCTCTCGCTTGGTTATCGCCGTCTCACCGCCGATCTCCCATACGACGGATATCCTGTAGGTTCAGGTGGCCATGCCGCTGCATACCTCCCATCCCCCCATCGAGGTCGTCATCGTCGGCGCCGGTCCCATCGGCGCCGGCACCGCCGCCGCCGTGGCGCGCCGCCCCGGGCTCGCGCTGGTGGCCGTCGTCGACACCGACGCGGGCAAGGTGGGCGCCGAGGTCGCCGGCGTCACCGTGCGCCGCGACCTGCCGCCCCCATCGGACGACGCGCGGGTGGCCGTGCTGACCACCTCGTCATCGCTGGCGCGGCTCGAGCCCCTGGTGCTCGAGTGCCTGGCTCGCGGCATGGCGGTGGTGTCGACGTGCGAGGAGCTGGCGTGGCCGTGGGGCACGCCCGAGGTGGCGCGGCGCATCGACGAGGCCGCTCGCCGCGCCGGCCGCGCCGTGCTTGGCACCGGCGTCAACCCGGGCTTCGTCATGGACGCGCTGCCGGTCATGCTGACGGCGCCGTGCCTGCGTGTCGACGCGGTGCGCGTGGAGCGCGTGCAAGACGCCTCCACCAGGCGGCGGCCGTTCCAGGACAAGATCGGTGTGGGTCAAGAGCCCACCTCGGTGGCCGAGGCGCTGGCCGCGCGGCGCATCGGTCACGTGGGGCTCGCCGAGAGCGCGGCCCTGGTGGCGGGGAGCCTGGGGTTGGGCGCCGACGCGTTCGCCGAGGAGCGCCGCGTGGTGGTGGCCGAGCGCGCGGTGGAGCGCGCCGGGCGCCGCGTGGAGCCGGGCCAAGCCCTCGGCGTCGAGCAGATCGGGCGCGCCACGCGAGCCGGGCTGCTGGTGGTGGAGCTGGTGTTTCGCGCCACGTTCGGCGAGGAGCGCGCGTGGGACCGCGTGCTCCTCGAGGGCGAGCCGCGCCTCGACGTGCGCATCGACGGCGGCATCCCCGGCGACGTGGCCACCTGCGCCATCGTCGCCAACGCCGTGCCGGTGGTGGCGCGGGCGCCGGGCGGCCTGCACACGATGGTCGAGCTGCCGCCCGTGATGGGCGCCGCGCGGCCGCCCGCGCCATGAGCGCGCGTCCTACGCGCGCGCGACGTTCCAGCTCCAGCCGCCCTCGCTGACGACGTCGCCCTCGAGGAGCAGCGTGGCCCGGCGCACGGCCTCGCCGCCCACGCGCGCGGGCGGCTCCACCACCGCGCGGCCCTTGGCGTCGAAGCCCACCACCACGCCGCCGCCGCCGGCCCCCGGTGGCGTCACGCGGGTGCGCTCGCCCACGAGCGCGATGGTGCGGGCCTGCGGCGCCAGCGCCGCCCACAGCATCACGCCCCCGTCGACGGGCGCCGTCTCCACCACCACGCCGCCCATGTCGATGACCGCCGCCGGCGGCAGCGACGCCACGCCGGTGAGGGGCGCGCCGTTCACGCGCGTGCCGCCACGGCTGTCGAGGTCGCGCACCCACAGCGCGCCGTCCTTGCGTTCGACCTGCACGTGCGCACGCGACAGCATGGGGCTCTGCAGCACGAGCGCCGCCTCCTCGCCGCGGCCCACCACCAGGGGCCATGTGCCCACGATGAAGCGCTCATGATCGCGCGCGCGCAGGCGCAGGCGACGGGGCGCGCCCAGGCGCTCGACGAAGCTGCCGTGCATCTGCGCGTACACGGGGTTCTCGGGCCACAGCTGGTGCGCGCGCGTGAGCGCGTCGAAGGCCTGGTCGCGCGCACCCACGAGCCACAGCGCCTCGAAGCGCTCGAGCTCGAGGCGCGCCTGGTGGCGGGCGCCGCCCTCGTCCCAATGGATCTGCGCGTGCGTCTCCTCGAGCTCGTCGACGGCGCCGGCCTTGAGGAACAGCTCGGCGGCCTGGTGACGACGACCGACGCGCAAGAACAGGTTGCCGGCGCGCTCCTCTTCGCCGGCGCCGATGAGCGCCTGCGCGCAGCGCTCCACGCGCGCCTCGAGCAGCGACAGGTCGATGCCGGCGCTCTCCGCCAGCGCCGACAGCTCGCGGTGGTAGGCCAGGGCGAGCGCGCGGTGCTGGGGCGTGCCCGCGGGGGTCTCGGCGAGGGCGCGCTCGAACGCGTCGAGGCGCGCGGCGCCGCGCGGCACCGACAGCACGTCGCGCGTGGGATCCATGACGAGGTAGCTCGGCTCCGGCGCGGTCCGCGTGGGGCGCGACGCCTGCGCGCGCTCGCCGCGACGCGAGAAGAGCGCGCGCACGGCCGCAAGCAGACCGCCACCGGCCGGCGGCTTCGGCGCTGACGGCGGCTCATCCAGGGTCCCGTCGTCTTCCTCGACGAGGTCGCGCTCGAGCTCGCCCGCCTCGGCGGCGGCGGTGCCCATGGGCGCCGACGGGCCGCGGCGCTTGCGCCGGCGCCAGATGCGCCGCCCCACGCTGCCGCGATCTTTCACGAGCCGGCTCATGGGCGCTCCACGACCGAGGGTACGCCGTCTGTCGGCGCCGTGCTAAGGGCGGTGCCGGAGGTCTTCCATGCGCACCACCCTTTGCGCCGTGCTCGCCGCGGCGGTCGTGTCACCGGCGTGCGTCTCGCTCGGCACCCACGAGGAGCTGATCCGCGCCCACGCCGAGACCAAGGAGCGGCTGGCCAACTCCCAGCTTGACGTGGCCATGCGCGACAAGTCGCTCGACGCCGCCAAGGCGCGCGAGACCGACCTGGCCACGGCGCTGGCCGCCGCCGAGAAGAAGAGCGCCGAGCTCGACGCGCGCCGCCAGGTGCTCGAGGGCCAGCTCAAGAACGCCGAGGACGCGCAGCGCACCACGCAAGGCGAGCTCGCGCAGGTGCTCAAGGACAAGTCGGCGCTCAAGGGCTCCATCGACGAGATGAAGCAGGCCCTCGACGACCTGGCGCGCCGAAAGGCCGAGGCCGACCGGCGCATCGCCGAGTTCCGCTCGCTGTTGTCGCGCTTCCAGAAGCTCATCGACGCCGGCAAGCTCAAGGTCAAGATCGTCGACGGGCGCATGGTGGTGCAGCTGGCGAGCGACATCCTGTTCGCCTCGGGCTCGGCGGCGCTCTCCAAAGACGGCAAGGTCGCCATCGTCGAGGTCGCCGGCGTGCTGGCGCAGATCCCCGAGCGCGCCTTCCAGGTGGAAGGGCACACCGACAACGTGCCCATCAAGACCGAGCAGTACCCGTCGAATTGGGAGCTGGCGAGCGCTCGCGCGCTCACCGTGGTGCGCGCCATGACCGACAGCGGCCTCGCCGCCACGCGCGTGAGCGCGGCCAGCTTCGCCGACACCAAGCCCGCCGCCGCCAACGACAGCCCCGAGGGCAAGGCGCAGAACCGCCGCATCGAGATCGTGGTGGTGCCCGACCTGTCGTCGCTGCCGGGGTTCGAGGAGCTGCAGAAGGCGGGCGGCTGAGCGGCGGTCACGCCCGCTCACCCGCTCTCGCCTCCTGCTCGAGTGACCGTCATGGAGCGCACCGTCGACCCGTCGGGCGTCACCGTGGTCCGCGGCCGCGGCCTGCGCCTCGATCCGTTCCCCGCCGCGGGGCCGGGCAAGAACGTCAAGCTCACGGACGTCGTCACGGGCGCGGATCGATCGCCCATGAGCGCGGGCTTCATGGCGTGGCGGCGGGAGGACTCGTTCGCCTGGACCCTCGACTACGACGAGGTGGACCTGGTGCTCGAGGGCACGCTCGAGATCACGGTGGGCGATCGCAAGGTGCGCGCCGGCGAGGGCGACGTGGTGTTCATCCCCAAGGGGAGCGCCATCGTCTTCGGCACCCCGCACCGGGTGCGGATCTTCTACGTGACGTACCCAGCCGCCTGGGCCAAGTAAGGGCCCGTCGCCGATGCCGATGCCGGTTCGCGGACCATCGCAGACGCGGCGCCGAGGCTGAGCTCGCCGCTGGCTACTGTGGCGGCGCGACCCCCTGGTGGAGCTGACCGCCGGGCGCCAGCGACAGGTGGCGCGAGTGGCCGCTGTAGTCGTTCAGGTCGGCGGCGCCGTCGTGCCAGGTGAGCGCGTAGTCGGCCCAGGCGGTGGCGTCGCCGGCGCCCGCGGCGGCGATGGCGTCGAGCTGCGACTGCGTGGGTGTGCCGCTGGTCGCGTCCACGCGCGCGTGGAAGAGGTAGCCGTGATCCGAGCCGACCTGAAAGCCGGTCGCGGGACCCGGGACCCAGGCGGTCGCCGTCGCCACCGACCAGCCGCGCTGGCTCACGAGGGTCGTGCGGACCTCGTCGAAGGTGACGCGGCTCTCGATCATGGGCAGCACGGGCCGATCGGGGCCGAACTTGACCCACTGCCGGATGCGGAACGCGTCGCTCTCGACGATGACCTGCCAGGCGAGCCAAACCCAGTCGTGCAGCTCCGCCTCTGGGATGCCGGGGTTCGCCAGATAGAACGTGTAGTCGTCGACCCACTCCCCTGGCGCATCGACCATCAGCATGGTGTTGGCGTTGTAGGTGAAGGAGTCGGTGCTGTAGACGTGGATGTTGCCGCCGAGGCAGCGCAAGTGCCACCGGTCGCCGCGCAGGACGAAGACATCCATATTGCCGCGCTCCCACGGCAGGCTCGCGGGAGGCGGGTCGGCGATGCGCGACCACACGGAGAACAAGAGACCGCCAGGCGGCACGTCATTGCGCACGGCGAAGTCCGTGCCCCATTGGGTCCGGCCCACTTCAATCGACGTTCCGGCCGGCGCCGGTCCGGCGTCAACGACGCCCGCGTCGGCGGCCCCGGTGCCAGCGTCGGTTTGCACCGCACCGGCATCCTCGGCCCCCGCGTCGCCCTCGCCCTCGCCCTCGCCCTCGCCCTCGCCCGGGGTCGAGCCGGCGTCCGCATGGGCCGGGCCGCCATCTGCCGCCGAGCCCGCGTCACGCCAGCGGCGCCCCGTGCCCCCGTCGTCGTCGTTCCCTGCGGGGACGTGCGCGGCTGGGCACGCCGCCACGATCGACGCGACGAGGGAGACGACGGCGAGGTGCACCTTCCTCATGGACGGACACAGTGTGCTTCGCCTCGGCCGAGCGTCAAGGTCATGATGGGGGCGTGCGTGTGGCACGCGACACTCATGCCGCCTTCGGCTCTTTCTTCTTGGTGGCCGCCACCGTGACCTCGCCGCCGAGGCCGGTGCCGATGCGCATGCCGTAGAACGAGCGGTACACGAACACCGCAGAGATGACGAAGAACACGGCGGCGAGCCCCGCGCGCAGGCCGGTGGAGGTGATGCCCACCGCCAGCTCCACGGCGAGGATGCCGAACAGCGACGTGAACTTGATGACCGGGTTCATGGCCACCGAGCTCGTGTCCTTGTAGGGGTCGCCCACGGTGTCGCCCACCACGGTGGCCGCGTGCAGCTCGGTGCCCTTGGCCTTGAGCTCCACCTCCACGAGCTTCTTCGCGTTGTCCCAGGCGCCGCCGGCGTTGGCCATGTAGTTGGCCTGGAACAAGCCGAAGAGCGCGATGGCGACGAGGTAGCCGATGAACAGCCACTCGTTCAAGAACGCGAACGACAGCGCGGCGAAGAACACCGACAAGAAGATATTGAAGGTGCCCTTCTGCGCCGCCTCGGTGCAGATCTGCACCACCTTTTGGCTGTCGGAGACGCTGGCCTTCTCCACGCTGCCGTCGAGCTTGATGTTGTCGCGGATGAACTCCACCGCGCGGAAGGCGCCCGTGGCCACCGCCTGGGTGGCGGCGCCCGAGAACCAGAAGATCACCGAGCCGCCGAGCACGAGCCCGAGCAGGAAGGGCGGGTAGAGGAGCGAGAGCTTGTCGACGTTGACCGTGAGGCCGGAGGTGAGCGTGACCACCAGCGAGAAGATCAGCGTGGTGGCGCCCACCACGGCGGTGCCGATGAGCACGGGCTTGGCCGTGGCCTTGAACGTGTTGCCGGCGGCGTCGTTGTCCTCGAGGTATTGCTTGGCCTTGTCGAAGTCCACGTCGAAGCCGAACTGCTTCTTCACGTCGTCCTTGAAGCTCGGCAGGGTCTCCACGAGCGAGAGCTCGTAGACCGACTGCGCGTTGTCGGAGACGGGGCCGTAGCTGTCGACCGCGATGGTGACCGGGCCCATCGACAGGAAGCCGAAGGCGAGCAGACCGAAGGCGAACACGCCGGGCGCCTGCATCACGGTCGTGGGGATGTCGGCGGCGACGAGGTACGCGACGCCCATCAGCGCCATGATGCAGAGGCCGAGCCAGTAGGCGGCGAAGTTGCCGGCGATGATGCCCGACAGCACGTTGAGCGACGCGCCCTGCCGCGAGGCGTCCACGATTTCGCGCACGTGTCCCGACTTCATCGACGTGAAGACCTTGACCACCTCGGGGATGAGCGCGCCCGCCAGCGTGCCGCAGCTCATGATGGCGGCCATGCGCCACCACAGCCCGGCCTCGGCTTCGACGTCGCCGAGCAGCCAGTTGGTGACGCCGAACGTGGCGGCGATGGAGACGATGGCCGTGATCCAGATGAGGCGCGTCAGCCCCGCCTCGAAGTCCATCTTGTCGGCGTTCTTCTTGGCCGAGTCGAGCACCCACGAGATGCCGTACGACGCCAGCGAGGTCACGATCATCACGGCGGCGATGACGAAGACCCAGGTGATCAGCATGCCGCGCAGCCCCTCGGCGACGGCGAGCATGATGAAGGTGATGAGCGCTACCGCCGTGACGCCGTAGGTCTCGAAGCCGTCGGCCGTGGGGCCCACCGAGTCACCGGCGTTGTCACCCGCGCAGTCGGCGATGACGCCCGGGTTACGCGCATCGTCTTCCTTGATCTTGAAGACGATCTTCATCAGATCCGAGCCGACGTCGGCGATCTTGGTGAAGATGCCGCCGGCGATGCGCAGGGCCGAGGCGCCGAGCGAGGTGCCGATGGCGAAGCCGATGAAGCAGGCGCCCGCGATGTCGGCAGGGATGACGAGCAGCGTGACCAGCATGATGAGCAGCACCAGCGACACCAGCACCATCCCGATGGACATGCCGGCCTTGAGCGGGATCGAGTACGCCGGGTAGGGCTTGCCCATCAGCGACGCGAAGGCCGACGCGGAGTTCGCGTAGTTGTTCATGCGCATGCCAAACCAGGCGATGAACGACGAGCCGGCGATGCCGAGGAGCGAATACGCGAGGATGATGACGACGGCGCCGGGCCCGGCCTTGAGCGGGTGCAGCACGCCGAAGTAGGCGACCACCACCACCGCCACCAGCGCCCAGAGGACGCCGATGAACTTGATCTGCGTGATCACGTAGGTCTTGCAGGTGGCGTAGATCAGCTCCGAGATGTCCTTCATGGCCTGGTGCACGGGCAGCTTCTGCACGCCCAGGAACATGACCAAGCCCACCACCAGGCCCACCACCGAGATGGCCACGCCCACGCCGAGGAGCGTGGTGGCCGGCATGCCGCCCACCGTCACCTCGGCGAACTGCGGCAGCGGGATGTCCCCCTCGCTCGCGAGCGCGCCGGGGGCGCCCACGAAGAAGGCGGCGAACGCCGAGAGCCACAGCCACACAGACCGCATGCGATCCTCCAAAGGGTTTCAGCCAGACGCGGCCTGCTAGCGGAACCGGCCAGGCCCGTCGAGGGCCCGGCGGCGCCTGGCTGCGGCAGGGCTGCGGCAGTGCTTCGTTGGCCCCAGCGCCGCTGCTGCGCGCGGGTGGGCGGCGGCCGGCATGCTCGGGGGCGTGGGGTCCAGTGGCGACCGCTGCTGCGCGCGGGTGGGCGGTGGCATGCTCGAGGCATGATCGTCGCGCTCGCCGCCCTCTTGTGCGCCGCGCCGCCGGAGCTGGCGCCTATCACCGCCGAGCCGCTGGCCGGGCCCGCCGTGCTCGTGCCCGGCGGCCTACCCGGCGGCCCCGCCGTGCTCCTGGTCGCCTTCGAGCGCGCGCGCGCCGACGACCTCGACCGGGCCTGGCGGGGCCTGGTCGCCCTCGAGCGCGCGCACGCCGGCCTGGCGGTGTACCAGGCGCCCGTCATCGGCGACGTCAACGCGGTCGTGCGCGCCATCGTGCTCACGAGCCAGCGCCTCTCGGTGCCGCGGGATCGCCACGCGCGCTACGTGCCGCTCTTCGTCGATCGCAAGAAAGTCATGGCGCAGCTTGGGGTTATCGATTCGGACGCGTGCCTCGCGCTGGTGACACGCGGGGGCGCGATCGCTGCCGTGCTGCCCGACGCGTGCGCGCCCGACCTGCCAGCCCGCGTGCGGGCCGTGCTGACGGCCGGCGCGCCGGCGCCGGCGCCGGCGGGTGCAGCCCCGTTGCCCCCACCGCCGTGAGCGCTAATGGGCGCCCGCATGTCTGCGCGCAC
>CAZONM010000176.1:0-11373 GCA_964580865.1 uncultured Myxococcales bacterium
CCGCGCGCACACCGGCGCGCGCCAGGCGCGCGCGCGCGTCGGCCAGCGCGCGCTCGTCGACGTCGTGGAGCCATAGCGCGCCGCGGTCCTCCATGGACGCCGCCAACGCCAGCGCCTTGCCGCCGCGCCCCGCGCACAGGTCGAGCACCACGGCGCCGGGCTTCGCCCCGCATGCCAGCGCGCACCACTGGCTCGACTCGTCTTGGATCTCGAAGAGCCCGTCGCGCCACGCGCGCGTGGCCGTGAGGCTCGGGCGCGGTGCGTCGTCGTCGTCGGGCTCGTCGACCACCAGCGACCACGGCGTGAGCGCGCCCGGGCGCGTGGCGACGCCCTCCTTGGTGAGCGCTGCCGCGAGCTCGGCGCGCGTGGAGCGGAGCGCGTTGGCGCGCAGCGTCTTTGGGCCCGGCCGGTTCGACGCCTCGAGGAAGGCGCGCGCGCCATCGTGGCCGAGCGCCGTGATCAGGCGCGCGCACAGCCACGTAGGGCAGCTCGCCTGCACCGACAGGCGCTCGTGCGGATCGCTCGGCCAGCGCGCGTCGTCGAGCGCGAGCTCGTGCTCGCGCGTGAGCGCGTCGAGGAGCGCGGCAGGCGCACTCGACCTCACGAGGTACGCCAGGCGCAGGCGCAGCACGCTCGCGCGAAAGAGCGTGCGCGCCACGCGACGTCGGCCGCGCCGATCGAGCGTCAAGGCGCGCAGCGTGCGCGCCACCACCCGCTCGGTGCCCGCACCCGCGAGGATGTCGCCGAGCGCAGCCAGGAGCGCGGCCCGCTCGTCCACGCCGCTACAGCACGCGCAGGTACTCGCTGCGCGCCTGCTTCCACACGGGCTGGCCGCAGAACCGATCGCCCTCGGGGCAGTAGGGCGTCACGCCGGCGCGACAGCGTTGACCGCACGGCGGCACGAGGTGCTGCACCAGCGCGGGCGCGCGCTGCGCCACCTGCTCGAGCTCGTCCTTGGTGGCGCGCCAGATCTCCTCTTGCGCGTTGAAGCACAGGCGCGTGGTCCACTTGTGGTGCTGGTCGAGGAGGGAGCCGGTCTCGGTGTAGCGCACGGGCACCGCGTTCGGCAGCAGGTACTGCCACGCCTCCGGGGGCACGCCGGCGTCGTGGAACGCGGCCACGTCGCCAGCCACGTCGCGCATCTCGTGCTCATAGACGGCGCGCGCACGCTCGGCGTCGGGCTCGTGGAAGATCACGGGCAAGACGAAGTCGGCCTCGCCGGGCACCACCTGCGTCCACAAGATGGGCCGCGCGCCCGGCGTCATACGGTGGCGCTGCGCCTGGCTGTCCGCGGCATGCGAGATCTTGCGCTGGAAGGTCACGTGCACGAGCTCGAGCGCGCGCGACGCCTTGCCGAGCGTCAACAGGTTGAGGCTCTCGCCGAGCGCGCCGTTGCCCGCGGGGTCGAGCAGCCGGGCGAGCGCGGCCTCGTCCGACAAGCGCGCGCGCGGCACGCCCAGCGCTTCGCGCAGCGCGCGCGCCAGCACGCGCTCGGGCTGTTCGGTCATGCTCACGAGCTTCGAGGTGCGGTGCTCGAGGGCGGCGTCGAACTCGCGCAGCACCTCGCGCGTCATGTCCACGTCCACGCCCGCGCGGCCCACGGCGGCGAGCACGCGGGCGTCGGGCGTGTCGCGCTCGTCGAGCGGCTCCTCGAGGAGGAGCGCGAAGTCGGGGTCGTGCGCCAGCACCGCCTGCACCATCTGGTCCACCACCAGGCGCTGCTCGGTGGGGCAGTCGGGCGCGTTCACCAAGCGGCGGTAGCGCAGGAGCGTGAGCGCCGAGATCGTGTGGTACAGGTGCGCGTGCGTGGCGATGGGCAGCACGTAGCGCGCCACCTCCTGCGCGCGCTTCTGCATCGAGCCCTGCCATCGCTTGTCGACGTCACCCTCGCCCTTGGCGCGCTCGCGGCGCCGCGCGGGGAACGTGGCGAAGTACAGGCGCTCCACCGTGGGCTGCAAGAGCTCGATGAGCTCGTGGTAGACGCGCATCTGGCGCTCCACCACGGCGTCCCAGCGCGCGTTCAGCGCCGCGCTCCACGCCGACAGGTCGGGCTTGAGCACGCGGCCCGCCTTCACCTCGACGTAGCGCTGGCTCACCTGCTCCGAGTTGTAGAAGGGGTGCGCGTGGAAGAACGACCACAGCGCCTGGCGCGAGACGTGCTCGATCGTGAACTGGAAGTGCGCGTGCTGCAGCGTGGTGTGGTGCCCGGCCTTGAAGGTCGAGCGCGCGATGCGGTCGCGCAGCGGCAGGTTCTGGCGCACGTCGTCGTCGGTGATGACGCGCGACGAGTAGCAGGTGCGCGCCGTGGCCACCGCGTTGTCGAGCGGCGCCGCGAAGGACCTCGTGAGCGTCACCTGGGGGGGCGCCGAGCGCAGCGACAGCATGCCCTCGCATACCGTCGGTGCTTCCTCGCGCGCAACCGGCGGGCCGGCCCGCGTGGCGCCGCGCGTCAGCCCTCGAGGCCGAGGAGCGACAGGGGCGCCACCGGCAGCGCCCCGTCGAGCACCGACGTCAAGAGCTGCTCCACCTCGTCGCCGCGGAGGGTGAGCTTCTTCGCCTCGTCGAGCGAGTACCAACCCGCCTCGAGCGTGTGCTCGTCGGCCACCGTCTTCGGTGGCGCGTCGTCGGCGGGGCGCGCCAGGAAGAACACGCGCAGGCGCAGGAAGCTCGGGCCCGGGCGCTGCTCGATCTTGAGCACGCCCTCGAGCACCACGTCGATGCCCGCCTCCTCCTTGGTCTCGCGCAGCGCGGCGTGTTGGAACGTCTCGCCCGGCTCCACGCGCCCCGCGGGCAGGTACCAGCCGCCGTGCTTCTTCTCGTGCACCAACAAGAAGCGCCGGCCGCTCTTCACCAGCACCAGGGAGAACGCATGCGTGGGGATGGGCTCGCGTGCCATGGCGCTCGTAGAGCGCGCGCGGCGTCGGCATGCAAGCGCCTGCGCGCGATCGCCCGGCGCCGTTCGCCGGCGCCGCGCACCGTGACATCGCTGTCGCGGTGGCGTCGTCGTGAATCCGCGCGCGCTTGCGGCCGTCCGCAGGATCGCGCAAGAGTGCGCTCGGCTCATGCCCCGACCCCGCGCGCAAGCGCGCACAGGAGACCGCCATGAAGAAGCTGCTCGTGATCGTCCTCACCGTCCCCCTGGCCGCCGTGTTCATGGGCCTCGGCGATTGCGGGGGTGTCACCACCTGCACGTCCGACGCCGACTGCGCGGGCAAGACCAACTCCGCCGGCGACGAGACGCCCTACTGCGACACCGACGCGAGCGTGTGCGTGCCGGACCAGGGCGAGTGCACCGAGGATCTCGATTGTCAGCTCTTGAACCCGGCCTCGGCCACGGGCAGCGGCGATCACGAGTGCACGGCCACCAGCGAATGCGAGGGCGGTGAGCGCTGCGTCGAGACCACCACCGGGTACCACAAGTGCGCCATGGTGGGTGAGCAGGCCGACTGCGAGGCCGTCGACACCGACGCCGTCAGCGTCACCGACACCGATGGCGACACCGCCACCGTGTGCTTGGCCGGCGGCACCTGCGGCGAGAACGGCGGCTGCACGTTCTGAGGCAGCGCAGGCGTCGACGCGGAGGAGTCAGAACTTCGCGTCGACGCCGACCACGGGGATGATCGGCAGCCCCGGGAAGCCCTGCACCTGCGTGTAGTCGTAGTTGTAGGTGTAGAACTCGAAGTTCTGCTGGTTGGTCGCGTTCTGCAGGTCGCAGAACGCGGCCAAGCTCCAGGTCTCGAACACCCAGCGCTTGTCGACGCGCAGGTCGAGCTGGAAGAACGCCGGGATGCGGCTCGAGTTGTAGGGCGCGTCGTAGCTGCGATAGCGCGAGGTGTCGGCGTCGTAGATGCCGCCGTGCGCGAACGTGTCGGGGAAGCCCGTGACATAGCGGACGGCCGCGCCCACCTCGATGCCCCACGGGATCTCGGTCGACGCCGCGAGCGAGAAGATGTGCGTCTGATCGAAGTCGCTCATCTCCCAGTCGTAGGGCTCCGCGCCCTCGACGCCCACGGGCGCGTCGCCGCGGCGCTCGGCGCGCATGAGCGTGTACGCGACCCAGCCGAACATCTTGCCCCACGGCGCCTGGCCGAAGAGCTGCGACCACTGCGCCTGATCGAGGCGCTGTCGCAGCAGGAGCTCGGCGCCGTACACGCGCTCGTGGGCGACGGGCTGGATGCGCGCGGCGCCTGACGCGAAGAACGCGATGGGCGACACCACGAACTCGGCGATGTCGTCGGCGTTACGCCCGAAGGCCTGCACGTCGACCTCGAGGGAGCGGGTGAGGTCCACCTCCACGCCGAGCGATCCCTGCACGCCGCGCTCGAGCGGCAGGTCGGGGTTGCCGAACTTGGTGGCGAGCTCGAACGGCGATGGGGTCTGGTGATAGACGCCGAGGCTGCCCTTGAGCGTCGCGTGCGTCACCATGTCCCAGCGGAAGGTGAAGCGCGGGTCGAAGGCCGTGCGCACCTGATCATAGAACGTCCACAGGTCGGCGCGCCCGCCCAGCACCAGCGTGAGCGTGCCCAGGCGCACGTCGCCCTCGGCGTAAAAGCTCTGGCTGCCGCCGAGCACGTCCTCCTCGAACAGATAGCGCGGCGCGTCCGACGTGGCCGGGCGCGGGAACAGGCGCTCGTCGGGCAAGACCATCGGCACGTCGGTGACCGAGTGAAAATTGGCGAAGGAGTCGTCGGTGCCGAGCACCAGGCCGAAGCCCGGCAGCGGTCGGAGCTCCACCTCCGCGCGCAGCGAGGCGCGGTTGACGTCGAGGCGGAATTGCGAGGCGTCGAAGCGGTTCTCGCTGTAGTTGGTCTCCACCATGGGCGACACGAACGCCTTGAGCTTGGGCGTGCCGTCGGGGTTCTTGTCGGCCGACTGGATGCGCCACACCGGGTTCAGGCGCGTGAAGCCCATGCTCACGCCCACGTTGGTCGGCATCATCGGCCCCACGCCGCCGGCGTCGAAGGCGAGGTCGAGGTCGTCGTCGGAGCCGTAGAAGTTGAGCGCCAAGGTCTGCTGCCACGGCAGCTTCCACACCAGCTTGGCCTGGTAGTCGGAGTAGCGGGGCGCGAGCATGAAGGTGTTCATGTCGGTGTCGGCGTACTTCACGATCAGGTCGCCGATGTTGAGCACCTCGGCCACGTAGCTCTTGCGCCCCGCCAGGAAGAAGCCGACCTTGCCGTCGTCGGTGAGCGGGCCCTCGAGGCGAAACGAGGTCTGCAACAGGTCCACGCTGGCCTGCCCCGAGAACGTGTCGGTGCGCGGATCGCGCGTCACCACGTCGACGGCGCCGGCGATGGCGCGGCCGAAGCGCGCGCCCTGGCCGCCGGGGTAGAGCTCCAGGCGCTCCACCAGGTCGGCGTTGATCACGCTCGGCCCGGCGCCGAGGTGAAACAGCATGCGCGAGAGGTGCCCGTCGATGAGGATGGTGGAGTCGTCGGGCGCGCCGCCACGAATCAACAGCGCGCCCAGGCCGAAGGGCGCGCGCGCCACGCCGGGCAGGCGCTGCACCACGCGCACGGCGTCGCCGAAGGTACCGGGCACGCGCTGCAGCTCCTTCTGCGTGAGCACGCGCTTGGTCACCTCGCGCTCGGTGCGGCGCGCGTACACCACGGTCTCGTCCTGCGCGCCCGGGCGGTGCACGAGGTAGATGTTGACGTCGAGCGCCTCGTTGGCCTTGAGCGCGTCGGTGACGTCGCCGGGCAGGTAGCCGCTCGCCTCCACGTGGACGGTGCGCGTGCCCTCGGGCACGCCGCGCAGCTCGAACGACCCGTCGTCGCCCGACACGGTCTCGAGCTCGGTGCCCTCGACCGACACGAACGCGCCCGGGATCGCGAGCCGCTCGCCGGCCACCAGCACGCGCCCGCGCAGGTTGACGGGCGCCGTCTCTTGTCGCAGGGCGAGCGCGCGCGCCTCTTCCTCGGCCAGCATGCGCTCGCGCACCACCTCGTCGATGGTGAACGTGAGCTGGTACTCGATGCGCACGAAGATCGACTGCTCGCCTTGGCGCCCGGGGATGAAGCTCATGTTGGTGGCGGCGCCGAGCGCGGCCCAGCTCAGGCGCGCGTCGGGGCTCGCCTTGACGTGCGCGCGCTGCACCAGGCCTTCGTCGTCGATGTCGATGTCCATCACCACATCGCCGGCCACGCCTTCGAGGAACGCGTCGGGCGGGTAGAGGGGCTCGGGGGCCTCGACCACCTCGGGCGGCGTGATGGGCACGGCCTCGGGCGCGGGCGGCGACTCCTGCGCGGCCGCCGCCGAGGCGAACGCAGAGGCGAGCACGAGCGCGGACCAGCGACGCACGGGTGAGGCTTCTAGCAGCGCGTCGCGCAAGCTGCTATCGCGCGCCCACGCGAGGGAGCGCTTGACGCACGTCGTCGTCACCGGGGTGCACGAGCGTCGGCGCGCGGGGTGCGCGGCCCTGCTCGCCGTCTGCGCCCTGACCGCGTGTCAGCACTACCAGACGGAGCTGCCGGGCACGCTCGATCTGCGCTCCGACGGCGCCGACGCGCCCCTCGAGACCGCGCCCGTGCCCGCCGAGGCCACTCGGAACGGCCTCGAGGCGTGGATGAAGGGCGCCGGCGTCAGCGCCAAGGCGGGCGGGGCGGTGGTGGCCGAAGACCGCGCCGTCTGGGCCCTGCGCGTGTTCCCGCTCGGCGACGGCGCCGCCGACGAGGTGCGCGGCGCGCTCGGCACGGGCGGCGCGCTGCGGGCGCTCACGCTGCGCGAGGAGATCTCCGTGTTCGATGCCGCGCTCTACGCGTGCACGCTGCCCATCCCCTGCGTCGACCTCGGCACCGCGACCATGCTGCCGAGCTACACGGTGCAGGTCGCCGGCACCCGCGTGCGCCCGCAGGGCGCGAGGGAAGCGCCGCACGCCGACGCGCCCCTCGTCGACGAGGCCGCGTCGCGGGCGCCGGCCCCCGAGGCCACCCCCACCATCGATCGCCCGGCGCGCGCGGGAGCGTCGGCGCCATGACGCGCCTGGTGCTGTGCATCGCGGCGCTCGTGGCGAGCGGCTGCTTCACGCTCAACGCCGAGCTGCCCGGCGTCCTGCGCAGCGACGTGGCGCCGGCGGAGCACGAGCGCCTGGGCACCTTCAGCGTCGAGAAGAGGCACTGGTTCTTGCTCGACGGGCTCGTGGGCGCGCCACCGCGCGATCTGCTGTCGGCCGAGCTCCGCGCCGCGGTGCAGAAGCGCGGCGGCGACGGCGCCATCGAGCTGCGCTACGAGTCCGAGCACACCTGCGGCGACGTCGCCATCGGCACGTGCACGCTCGGCTGCCTGGTGCCGCGCACCTATCGCGTGCACGGCACGGTGGTGCGCATCAACGCGCCGCGCCTGCCCGGCCGGCCGGCCAAGCTCGTGGAGCGCGCCGTCGGCGACGACGGCACGCGCCTCGCGCAGCGCTTCTGACCGCTGGGGTGAGCGCGCTCAGGCCTGCGCCGATGCCCGCGCGCTCGGGCGCT
Source organism: uncultured Myxococcales bacterium (assembly GCA_964580865.1). GTDB lineage: Bacteria > Myxococcota > UBA727 > UBA727 > VGSZ01 > JACOUT01. The sequence goes on from CAZONM010000176.1 coordinate 7,467, forward strand.
TGGCGCGCGCCGCGCCGTTCTTCCCACCGAGCTCGGCCTTGAGCGCACCAGCCAGGTCGGTGCGCTCCCACGAGAACTCGGGGCGGCCGAAGTGCCCGTAGGCGGCCGTGCGCTCATAGACGGGCGTGAGCAGCTTGAGGTGCGCGATGAGCCCCGCGGGCTTGAGCGGGAACAGCGCGCGCACCGCCTTCTCGAGCTGCTCCACGTCGACGAGCTCGGTGCCGAAGCAGTCGAGCATGACGCTGACGGGCTCGGCCACGCCGATGGCGTAGGCCACCTGCACCTCGCAGCGGCGCGCCAGGCCCGAGGCCACCACGTTCTTGGCCACGTAGCGCGCCATGTAGGCGGCGGAGCGATCGACCTTGGACGGGTCCTTGCCCGAGAAGGCGCCGCCGCCGTGGCGACCCATGCCGCCGTAGGTGTCGACGATGATCTTGCGCCCGGTGACGCCGGCGTCGCCCATGGGGCCGCCCACCACGAAGTTCCCGGTCGGGTTGATGAAGTACTTGGTGTCGCGCGTGAGCATCGCCTTCGGCAGCGCCTTGACGATGACCTCGTCCATCACCGCCTCGCGGATCTGCTTGGCGGTCTGGTCGGGGCTGTGCTGGGTGGAGATCACCACCGTGTCGACCCACGCGGGCTTGCCGTCGACGTACTGGATGGTCACCTGGCTCTTGCCGTCGGGGCGCAGCCACTTGAGGCTGCTCCGGCGCGCCTCCGCCAGGCGCCGCGTCAGGCGGTGCGCATAGGCGATGGGCATGGGCATGAGCTCGTCGGTCTCGTCGCAGGCGAAGCCGAACATCAGGCCCTGATCGCCCGCGCCCTGCTCCTTCTCCTTGCCCTTCTTGGCCTTGGTGTCGACGCCCATGGCGATGTCGGGGCTCTGGCCCTCGATGGCGTTCAGCACCGCGCACGTGGTGCCATCGAAGCCCTTGTCGGAGTGGTCGAAGCCGATGCGGTTGATGGTGCGGCGCACGATGGCGGGCACGTCGATGTGCGCGGTGGTGCGGACCTCGCCCGCCACCACGCACAGGCCGGTCTTGAACAGGGTCTCCACCGCCACGCGCGCCTGCGCGGGGTTCGCGTCGTTGCCGAGGATGGCGTCGAGGATGGCGTCCGAGACCTGATCGGCCATCTTGTCGGGGTGGCCCTCGGTGACGGACTCGGAGGTGAACAGGGAGCTGCGCGCCATGGCGTGACCTCGTGCGACGACGATGACCGACAACGCCCGTCGACGTAGGCCGCACCCCATCCGGTGTCAACGCGGTGACGCGCGCGGTCAGGCCGGTCGCGTCACGCCTCCCACACCAGCGAGGCCATCAGCGTCTCGGCCTCCTCGGCGGTGGGGCGCTCGGCCGGATCCACGGCCAGGAGTCGCGCCACGGCGGCGTCGACGGCGCGGCTCAGCTCGGGCCGCCACTCGGACGGCGGCCGGCGCTCGGCGCGCAGGTGCCACTCCATCATGCCCTCGAGGTCGGCGGGGTCGAAGGGGAAGCCGCCGGTGAGCGCGCGGTACAGGATCATGCCGCACGCATAGACGTCCACCCGTCCGTCGTAGCGCTGCTTGGCGATGCGCTCCGGCGCGATGTACGGCGCCGACCCCGCGATGCCGCGCTTCCCCGAGTCCTTGGCGTCCTTCACCTCGGTGGCGATGCCGAAGTCACACAGCGTGGGCACCTCGCCCCCGTCCGCGTGGCGCAGGATGATGTTCGACGGCTTGACGTCGCGGTGCACGAGGTCGACGCGGTGCGTGGCCGCCAGCGCCGACAGCACCGCCTGCAGGATGGAGATGGCGCGCTCTACCGGTAGGGGGGCCGAGCGCTGCAGCACGCTCTCGAGCGTGGGGCCCTCGAGCAGGTCCATGACCAGGAAGGGCGCGCCGCCGGGCAGCGCGCCGAAGTCGAGCACGCGCACGGCGCTCGGGTGGCGCACGCGGCACGCGAGCTGCGCCTCGCGGCGAAACTGCGCCACGGCGCTCGGCTGCAGGCGACCGCGCACCACCTTGATGGCCACGTCGGCCTCGAGATCGAGGTGCCGCGCGCGATAGACCGTGCCGAAGCCGCCCTCGCTGATCACGCCCACCACGGCGTAGCGCCCGGCGATGCGCGTGCCCGCGGCCAGCGGCCCCACCTGCGGGCCCGCGTCGTCGCCGGGCGCGGGCACCGGCGTCTCCACCTCCACGGGCGGCAGGTCCACGGTGGAGGTGACGACGTCGTCGGCCGGGGCATCGCTTAGGAGGTCGCGCGCTGGCGGCGCCGGCCGCAGCCGCAGGCGCAGGGCCACGCGGGCCGCCAGCACGCTCGGCGAGAACGGCTTGGTGACGTAGTCGTCGGCGCCCTGCTCGAGCGCCTGCACGATCTGCTCGGGGCTCGTCACCGCCGTCGCCATGATGATGGGCACGGCGTTGCCCGCGGCCCGCACCGCGGCCAACACCTCGAGGCCCGTGCGCCCGGGCATCATGTGGTCGAGCACGGCCAGGTCCACGCCCTCGCCCGCCAGCGCGGCCAGCGCGTGGTCGCCGTCGGCCACGGCGGTCACGGCATAGCCCTTACCCTCGAGGTAGCGCTTGATGAGGGCTCGGCTGTCGTCGTCATCCTCGGCCACGAGGATGCGCTGTGGCGAGGGCGCCATCGCCCCACCATACTGGACTTGATGTTTGAGCGACAGTAAGCCGCCGGCATGCCTGCCTTCGAGCACCACGTCTTCGTCTGCACCAACGAGCGCTCGGTCGACGACCCCAAGGGCAGCTGCGCGCGCAAGGGCTCGGCGGCCTTGCAGCAACACCTCAAGGTGCGCTGTCACCAGCTCGGGCTCAAGGGTCGGGTGCGCGTCAACACCGCCGGCTGCCTCGACGCGTGCGGCCAGGGCCCGGCGGTGGTGGTGTACGGCGCCAAGGATCCGCCCGAGGGGGTCTGGTACACGCTGCGCACGATCGCGGAGGTTGACCGGGTCATCGACGAGCATTTGGTGGGTGGCCGGGTGGTCGACGAGCTGCGCATGCAGCGCTGAGCCCTTACGGCCGGGTCGAAGTCGTCACCGACCACGAGGCCGCGTTCCAGGCGAGCGGCGCGGCGCCACCGGTAGGCATGAGCCCGTGCACGCCGACGCGGTGGACCACCACCATCGGCTTGAACGCCACGGGGATGGCGGGCAGCTCGTCGCGCAGGAGCTGCTGCACGCGCGCCAGGAGCCGGGTGCGCTGCTGCAGGTCCAGCGTGCGGTCGGCCTCGGCCAAGAGCGCCGTCACCTCGTCGTTGCGAAAGCCGGTGGTGTTCTGTCCTTTGAAGCCGTTGTCGGCGCTGGGGATACGATCGCTGCGCCAGAGCTGCGTGCCGATGGTGGAGGCGTCCACCGTCCACGCCAGGTAGGCCACGTGCGGGAAGCGCCGCTTCCTCACGCCCTCGCCAAAGAAGACCTTGAACGGCGAGAGCTCCAAGCGGCTGGCGACCCCCACGTCGGCCAGCGCGCGCTGCACCAACAGGAGGGTCTGCTCCACGTCCGCGTTCTCGGATGACGACGACAGCACCAGGGCGAAGGGCACCCCGTCGCGGTCGACGCGCATGCCGTCGGGCCCCGCCATCAGCCCCGCCTCGTCGAGGAGCGCGCGCGCCTGGGCCGGGTCGAAGGGCAGGGGCGGCAGCGGCGCGTGCGCCCAGTGCTGCGGCGGAAAGTACGTCTCGGCCACCAGCGCCGCGCCCTCCTGCGTGGCCTCGACGATGCGCGCGCGCGGGATCGCGAGCGCCAGGGCGCGGCGCACGCGCACGTCCTTGAGCCAGGGGTCGTCGAGGTTCAGCTCCAGGTGCGCCCACTGCGCCCCCGGCGCGCGCGCCGCCGCGAAGCGCGTGGGCGCGCGCTCGACGAGCGCCAACGCGAGGTCGAGGGGCAGGCCGCCGGCGCCCACCGTGGC
>CAZONM010000177.1:0-11343 GCA_964580865.1 uncultured Myxococcales bacterium
GGTGGGCGGGGCGCCCGTCGACGTCGCCGGTTCGGTCAGGACCACGCTGATGACGGGCGGCGGCGAGGCCACGGCGGGCACGCCGTCCTGCGGCCAGGTGACGGCGCGCGGCGATCCCGGCGCCGCCGCGGCCGACACCACGGGCTCGCCCGAGAGCGCCTGGTCGAGCGCCGCGCTCGAGGCGCCCGACAGCGGCCGCGTGCTGCTCGTCTGATCGCCGCTCTCGGACAGCGGGTTGCCGACGGCGCCCCCGGCGGGCGCGTGGCGCTCGACGAAGGCGAGCATCGACTTGCGACCGGCGCCCGTGCCGGGCGAGGCCAGCTCCTCCAGCACGTCGGCGAGCTCGGCGCAGTTGCCGTAGCGCTTGGCGCGGTCCTTCTCGAGCAGCCGCAGGATCACGGCCTCGAGCGCGGGCGGGATGCCTGGGTTCAGCTCGCGCGGTGGGCGCGGCGCGTCCTTGAGGATCGCGCCCATGGTGTGGAAGTCGGTGGCGCGATCGAACGGGCGCTCGCCGCACAGCAGCCAATAGAGCGAGACCCCGAGCGCGAACTGGTCGCAGCGCCCGTCGAGCGGCGCGCCCTCGATCTGCTCCGGCGACAGGTATGGGATCTTGCCGCGCAGGTTGCCCGTGCGCGTCTTCGGGCCGCCCAGCTCGCCCTTGGCGATGCCGAAGTCGAGCACGCGCGTGACGCCGTCCTTGGCGACCATCAGGTTGTCGGGGCTGATGTCGCGATGCACCAGGTGCAGCGGACGACCGTGCTCGTCGGCCAGCGTGTGCGCGGCGTGCAAGCCGCGCGCGGCGTCGGCGACGGCGCGGATGGCGACGTCGGGGGGCACCGCGCGGCCCGCCTCCCACGAGGCGCCCGCCAGGCGCTGCAGCGTCAGCCCGTCGATGAACTCCATGGCGATGAAGTACTCGTGCGAGCCATCGTCGCCCTTCTCCTCGCCGAGCTCGAAGATCTGCACCACGTTGGTGTGGTGCAGGCGCGCCGCCACGCGAGCCTCGCGCAGGAACATCTCGACCAGCGACGGGTCCTGCGCCAGCGACGGCAGGATGCGCTTGACCACCACGCGCTTCTTGAACTGCGCGGGCCCGTCTTGCTCGGCCAGGTACACCTCGGCCATCCCGCCCACGCCCAGGCGCGCCTTGAGCGTGTAGCGCCCGAGCCTAAGCGGCGTGCGCGCGACCGGCTCGCCGCGCAGCACAGTGTCATCGGTGGGCTTGGTGGCCACGGCGGCGCATCGTAGCAGAAGCCCGGTTGTCGCCGAAGGAGTGTCTGGCTACGCCACGGCCATGACGACGCACCTTCGGCTCGCCGCGCTGTTCGCCCTCTCGTCTCTCGCCGGCTGCCCCGGCGCGCAGGTGCGCGAGACCGGCGAGGTCAACGCCGTGCTCCGTCGCATCGACGTGGTCGAGGCCGACTTCGACAAGATGAAGCTCGAGGTGGTGGTGGCCGTCGAGAACGGCACCGGCGCCGACGTGGAGGTGAGCGCCGACACATCGGTGGCCATCGTAGGCGAGGCCAAGGGCGACGACGCCGCCGCGCCCGCCGACGGCGAGGGCGGCGAGGGCGACGAGGGCGCGGCGGACAAGCTCGAGGGCGACGAGGCCGAGGCCGCCGCGGGGGGCGAGGGCGGCAGCGCGCCGGTCGATGGTCAGCGCCACGCCGGGCGCGGCAGCGGCAAGGCCGCTGCGTTCAACACGAGCGAGCTGCCCATCGTGATCGAGATGCCGCTGCCGAGCGACGCCGCCCTGCTCGAGGAGGTGGTGGGCTGGTCGAAGATGCTGCTGCACGTGGAGGGCACCGTGCGCGTGGGGCTCAAGAGCGTGCGCTTGGGCGGCCACCGCGACATCGCGCCGCCGCACCTGCCGGCGGTGGTGCTCAAGGAGTCGCAGGTGGCGAGCGAGAACGAGGGTCAGGCGGGCGCCGGCTTCTTCAAGGTGGCGCTCGACAACAAGAACCCCTTCGACGTCACCATCGATCGCTTCGCCTGGAGCATCACCATCAAGGACAAAGAGCTCAAGGCCGCCGGCGACGGCGAGGCCGACAAGGTGCCCGGCTCGTCCATCGCCGAGTATGAGGCCACCGTCGACATCAACGAGAAGGCCTTCGGCAAGGAGCTGAAGGCGATCCTGCGTAGCCCCACGGTGCCCTACGTGATCGAGGGCTTCTATGAGGTGCGGGGCATCAAGAAGACGTTCCGCTTCGCCGGCGACATGAAGTTCGCGAGGCGGTGACGGACGGCGCCGCGATCGTGTCGCGGCGCCCACGCGGCTCTCTGCTCAGCCCTCTTCGCGCTCGTCGCGGCCTTCGCCGCCGTCGAGCACGTCGTTCACCGAGGGGAAGCGCTTGATCTCGTTGCGCGAGATGCGCCACGCCTGCTGCACGATCCACGACAGGCTGCGGTCCTGGCGGTTCGCCTCGTCCTGGATCTCCTTGAGCATCTCCTCGGGGAAGTAGAGGGACTGCTTGCGCTTGTCAGCCGAGGCCATGCTGGCTCCTTCGTGTTCCTGCCGGGTGCCTGCCGCGATTCGCCGGCAGTGGGTTCCATACCGTGATCGGCACAGTGATCATCACAGTGTAGGGCACCATAGGACACGGGCGGAGATGGACTCAAGCGTGAGGCAAGAGCGCACCGGGACCGGGCGTGAGTGGCCGGTCCCGGTGGCGCCGCTCAGGCGCCCCCTCACCCCGCGCGGGGTGAGGGGAAGCGCCGCCAACCGTCACGCGTTCAGCTCTTCCACGGCCGGGTAGGTCATGATCCGGTCGCGGCTGAGCTTCCAGGCCTGCTGCATGATCCAGGAGAGCGGGCGCTCCTGGCGATCCGCCTCCCGCTGCATCTCGTCGAGCATCTCCACGGGGAAGTAGAGGCTCTGCTTCTTCTTGTCTCCCTTCACGGGCACCTCTCCTCTTGGAACGGTCGACCCTTGAGCCTCCCGATCCTCTGTGGCACCGATCGGCGTCCACGTGCTCCACGGTAAGCGGCAATCCCCCACGAGTCCAAAATTCGGCACGTCACCCGCACGCCGCGCTCGATTCCCGACCTGCACGTCGCTGAACCCAAGGAGACGCTCGATGTTCCACGCCACCACCATCGTCGCCGTCAAGCGCGACGGCAGGGTCGTCCTGGCGGGCGACGGCCAGGTCTCCATGGGCAACACCAAGGTGAAGGCCACCGCGCGCAAGCTGCGCCGCTTGCACGAGGGCGCCGTCATCGCGGGGTTCGCCGGCTCCACGGCCGACGCGCTCACGCTCTTCGACCTGTTCGAGCAGAAGCTCAAGGAGCACGGCGGTCAGCTGGTGCGCGCCGCCGTGGAGCTCGCCAAGGACTGGCGCAAGGACAAGATCCTGCGCCGCCTCGAGGCGCTCTTGCTCGTCGCCGATCGCGACAAGATCCTGCTCATCTCCGGCGCCGGCGACGTGCTCGAGCCCGACGGCGATTGCCACGCCATCGGCTCCGGCGGGCCCTACGCCCTGGCGGCGGCGCGCGCGCTGTTGGCGCACTCGGCGCTCGACGCGCGCGCGGTCGCCGAACAGGCCATCCACATCGCCGCCGACATCTGCACCTTCACCAACCACAACGTCGTCGTCGAGGAGCTCGCATGACCACCGAGCGCGTGTTCACCCCCCGCGAGATCGTGAGCGAGCTCGACCGCTACATCGTGGGCCAGCGCGCCGCCAAGCGCGCCGTGGCGGTGGCGTTACGCAACCGGTGGCGCCGGCGGCAGGTGCAGGGCGCGCTCAAGGACGAGATCACGCCGAAGAACATCCTGCTCATGGGGCCCACCGGGTGCGGCAAGACCGAGATCGCGCGACGCCTGGCCAAGCTGGCGAACGCGCCCTTCGTCAAGGTCGAGGCCACCAAGTTCACCGAGGTCGGCTACGTGGGCCGCGACGTCGATTCCATGGTGCGCGACCTGGTCGAGGTGGCCATCCAGATGGTTCGCGACGAGCACACCGCGGCGGTGAAGGAGCGCGCCCGCGCCGCCGCCGAGGAGCGCGTGCTCGACCTGCTGCTCCCCGGCGGCGATGCGCGCTCGCGCGACAAGATGCGCGAGCTGTTGCTCGCCGGCGCGCTCGACGACCGCGAGGTGGAGATCGACGTGCCGCCGGCGTCGTCGGGGCCCATGCTGCAGATGTTCGGCAGCCAAGGCGCCGAGCTCGGCGTCTCCGACATGGCGGGCTCGCTGCAAGACGCGCTGTCCTCGGCGTTCGGCGGCGGCAAGAAGAAGCGCCGCAAGGTGCCCCTCGGCGAGGCGCGCGAGGTGCTCGAGGCCGAGGAGGCCGGCAAGCTCATCGATCACGACCGCATCAAGAGCGAAGCGCGCGCGCGCGCGGCCGAGCAGGGCATCGTGTTCATCGACGAGATTGACAAGATCGCCAGCGCCGGGCGCGCCCATGGCCCCGACGTCAGCCGCGAGGGCGTCCAGCGCGACATCCTGCCGATCATCGAGGGCAGCACCGTGGCCACCAAGCACGGGCCCATCAAGACCGACCACGTGCTGTTCATCTGCGCCGGCGCGTTCCACATGTCGAAGCCGAGCGACCTCATCCCCGAGCTGCAGGGGCGCCTACCCATCCGCGTGGAGCTGTCCCCGCTCACGCGCGACGACTTCGTGCGCATCCTCAAAGACACCGAGTCGAGCTTGGTGCGGCAACACATCGCGCTGTTGTCGACCGAGAAGGTCGAGCTGTCGTTCACCGACGACGGCTTGGTGGCGCTCGCGGGCGTGGCCGCCGACGTCAACCGAGCGCAGGAGGACATCGGCGCGCGCCGCTTGGCGACGGTGCTCGAGCGGCTCCTCGAGGACGAGAGCTTCGACGCCTCGGATCGCGCGGGCAGCGCCGTGGTGGTGGACGCGCGCTTCGTGCAGGAGCGGCTCGCGCCGCTCCTGGAAAAGCAGGACCTCACCCGCTACGTGCTGTAGGCCTTCTAAGCGCTACAGCTTCACGTCGACCGCCGCGAACATCCACGGCGTGGCGTTGGTGCCGCGGCCGAGCGCGTCACCGACGGGCACGAACAGCGCGCCGCCGAGATCGAAGGCGAGGTTGCTCGTGAGCGCGTAGCGCGCCACCAGGTCGGGCTCGATGCCATAGAACGCGCTGCCGCCGCCCTGGTACGCGGTAGGCGCGAAGGCGTGCACGGCGAGCTGCGCCGAGAACGGCCCCTCCTTCACCGCCAGCGTGGCCGCGGCGTCGAGCAGGCCGCGGTTGAGCGTGTGCACCGGGAGGTTCGTGAACAGGTCCTGGAAGCCGTAGAACTTGTGGTTGGTGCCCCAGCCGGTGTCGAAGGTGACGACGTCGGCGGTGGCGGGATCGCCGCCCGACACGTAATCGACCATGCCGCCCACCTTGGGGTGCATCATGGTGTCGACCTCGTAGGCCGCGCGCGCGCCCGCCAGGTACGCGAGCTTGACGTCGCGGCCGACCCACGAGGTCTGCCCGAAGAGATCGACGTCGTAGCTGAAGCCCGACACCGCGCCGTCGACGCGCGCGCCGAAGGTGGCGCGGCTCAGGAGGGTGTCGTTGTCGGTGAGCTCCACCATCACCAGCGGCGCGTAGCGGAGCGCTGGCATGAGCTTGTGCTCGACCCCCGCGGCGCACAGGGCGAGCCCGGGCGTAGTCGCGGTGGGCACGTGGTCGACGTCGCGCACCATGGCGCAAAAGGCCGAGTAGCCGAAGTCGCCCGGCGCCTTGTTGGTCAGCCGGATGGCGTCGAAGGACCGGCCCGTCATGCTCCAGTCGACGGCGCCGAGCACGCGCTCGTTGGCGAACACGATCTCCTGGCGGCCGACGCGCACCTCGCTACCACCCACGTACAGGCCCACGTAGCCTTGGTGCAGGTCGACGCTGTTGGCGACCTTGCCGAACAGCGACACGTCCTGCGGCGCCGGCGGCGCCGCCGTGACCTCCGCGCCCCAGCCGCGCGTGTCGTGCAGCTCGAACACGAGCTTGGCCGTGTCCTTCCACTCGGCGTCGAAGCCGCCGCGCGCGCGGTGATGGAGGATGGTGGCGGGGTAGCCGGCGTTCAGCGTGCGGTCGCCGATGTACTCGGCGCGCACGCGCAGCTGCGCGCGTGGCGCGAAGCGCAGGTCACCCACGACCAGCGCGAGCTTCTCGTCCTTCGGCGGCGCCGGCTTCTCGTCCTTTGCCGGGGCGGGCTCCTCCGCCTTCGGCGGCGGGGCCGGCGGCGGGGCCTCGGCGGCCGGTGGCGGGGCCTCGGCCGCGGGGGCGTCGCCCGCCGGGCTCGCGGTGGGCTCGGTGGTCGGCGCGGCGGGAGGGGGCTCGGCCGGCGCTTGGGCCGCCATCGACACGAGGGCCGCGAAGACGAGCGTGGGGGACATCGAGTGCTCCTTTGTGGTGCAGAGACCGAGCTCCGTATGCGCCCGGCGTGCCGCGGAGGTCCGCCCGTGCGCACGCGGCGGCGACGCGGCTGGTGTGACGGTATCCCCCAGCGGCGTGGGCCAAATCAACCAAGGGCCAACCGCGGCGATCCCCTGGGGAACCCGCGACGCCCCCGCGGTGTCGATGGCTCGCCGCGCGCCCATCGCCACGCTTGGCGCGCGGGCGGGCGACGACCTCAACGCCCGCGCAGCAGGGAGCCCATCATGGAGCAACACCGCGCTGTCCCCGCCTCGTCGTTCTCGGCCGGCTCGGGCTTGCCCGGGCGTGAGCTGACCCCCGCCGAAGCGCGGACCTTCGCCCGGCGGCGCCGGCTCGCCGGCGCGGCGCTGTTGGCGGTGGCGCTGGCAGTGCCCGGCGTTCTCGCCGTGATCGTGGTGGCCGCCAACGAGCCGCGGGTGCAGGTGCGCACCAAGTACTTCAACAGCGGCGGCGTCGAGGAGGTCGTGACCTGGTCGGGTGCCACCCGGCACGGCCCGTACGCGCAGTACTTCACCAATGGGCAGAAGCGCGCCGAGGGCACCTACGCGTACGGCGAGAAGGACGGTCGCATCCGGACCTGGCACTGGAACGGCGCCCTCGAGTCCACGGGGATGATGATCCATGGCGTGCGCGATGGGCGGTGGGAGCACCTGTGGCCGACCGGCGTCCTCCGCGCCGTCGAGGAGTTCCACTGGGGGATCGCGTATGGTCGCTGGCAGACCTGGTACTCCACCGGCGTGCTCGAGAGCGAGGTGGTGTTCGGGCCCGAGCGCGGCATGCTGGTGGAGCGCCGCTTCTACGACAACGGGCAGCTGCACACCGAGGTCCCGTACGTCGACGGCATGGCCGACGGCGCCGTGCGCGCCTTCTGGCCCGATGGGCGCGCGCAGGCCGAAGGGCGCATGGCCCGCGGCGAGCGCGAGGGGCTGTGGGTGACGTGGGCCGACACGGGCGAGCTCGTCGACCGGGTGCGCTACGCCGGCGGCCAGCCGGTCGAGTAGCCAGGCGGCGGTGAAACCGATAGCTCCCCCCGGGCATGCCGGGTGGCGACGGAGACTCGATCACGGTCATGGGCGAGCGCCCGGCGGCGCGCTTGCCGAGCATCGCCGCGCTCTTTCGGCCGCACCTGGGGAAGCTCGCGCTCGGCACCGTGTGGCTCCTGGTGACCAACGCGCTCGCGCTGGCGGTGCCACGCCTGGTCAACGAGGGCATCGCGCTCGTCGAAGGGACGGCCGGGCGGGGCGGGTCGCTCGTTGCTGCCCTGGGGCTGCCGACCGGGCGGCTGTGGCCCGTCATCGCCACCATCGGCGCCTGCGCGCTCTTGGGTGCGGGCACGCGCGTCCTGTCGCGCGTGGTGGTGTTCAACGTCGGGCGTGACGTCGAGCGCGAGCTGCGCGCCGAGACCTTCGCGCACCTCGGCACGCTGTCGCCCACCTGGTACCGCGAGCACAACGTCGGCGACGTCATGAGCCGCCTGACCAGCGACATGACCAACATCCGGCTACTCGGGGGCTTCGCGCTCCTGAACGCGCTCAACACGGCCATCGTGTTCGCGGCCACGCTGCCCATCGTGCTGGCGCTCGATCTCCAGGTGGCCCTGTTGGCGCTGGCGCCGTTCCCCGTGGTCATCCTCGGCGCGCGGCTCACGGCGCGCCGCGTGTTCGTGCGCACCCGCGAGGTGCAGGCGGCGCTCGGCGAGCTCACCACGCGCGTGCAGGAGAACCTCGCGGGGCAGGTGGTGGTGCGCGCGTTCTCTCGCGAGGCGGCCGAGGAGCAGGCGTTCGCCGCGTGCAACCTCGAGCTGCGGCGGCGCGCGCTGCGCCTCGCGCGCGCGCGGCTCTTGTTCGCGCCCGTGGGCGGGCTCGGCGCGCTCGGCATCGTGGTGGCGCTGTACGCCGGCGGCGCGGCGGTGGTGGCCGGGCGCCTCGACGTGGGCGACGTGGTGGAGCTGAGCACGCGCTTGGTGCAGCTCGGGTGGCCAATGATGGCGCTCGGCATGATCATCGCGGTGTTCCAGCGCGGGCGCGCGTCGCTCGGCCGCATCCACGAGCTCCTGGCCGCGCGCCCCGACATCGTCGACGGCGCGGTGGCGCGGCCGGTGGAGGGTGTGGTGGAGGCGCGCGGCTTGACCGTGGAGGTGGCGCCGGGCCGCGTGGGCCTCGCCGACCTCGACGTCAAGGTGGAGCGCGGCCGCGTGCTCGGCATCGTGGGCAAGAACGGCTCCGGCAAGTCGACGCTGTTGCGCGCGCTGGCGCGTCAGGTGCCGTGCCCGCGCGGCCAGCTCACCCTCGACGGCGTCGACGTCAACGACTGGCACCTGGGGGCGTTGCACGCGGGCGTCGGCGTGGTGCCGGAAGACGCGTTTCTGTTCTCGGACACGCTGCGCGACAACCTCGCGCTCGGGCGGCCCGACGCACGCGACGACGAGATCGAGGCGGCGGTTGACCTGTGCGACCTGCGGCGCGACGTGAACGCGCTGCCCGAGGGCCTGGCCACCCTCGTCGGCGAGCGCGGCGTCACGCTGTCGGGCGGCCAGCGCCAGCGCGTGGCGTTGGCGCGCGCCATCCTGACGCGGCCGGCGGTGCTGCTGCTCGATGACTGCCTGTCGGCCGTGGACTCGAAGACCGAGGCCAACATCGTGGCGTCGCTGCGCCGTGGCTTCGTGGCCGCCGACGGGGGCGTGCGGCCGCCCACGCTCCTGGTGGTGTCGCACCGCCTCAGCGCCGTGCGCGAGGCCGACGAGATCCTGGTGCTCGACGGTGGGCGCGTGGTGGAGCGCGGCACCCACGAGGCGTTGCTCGCGCGGGGCGGCGGCTATGCGCAGCTCTGGGGCCGCGAGCAGCGTCGGCGCGCGCTCGGAGCGGACGCATGAGGTCGAGCCCCGCGCTCTCGGGGACGGCGGCCGACCGCGCCCGGCGCGCGAGCGACTGGCGCTTGGCCGTGCGCCTGGTGCGCGAGCTCGGACCGCGGAAGACGGCGCTCGTCGTCGCCACCGCGCTCTACCTGCCGCTGGTGGCCGCGCAGCTCGCGCAGCCGCTCATCATCGGCGTCATCGTGGACCGCGGCTATCGCGCGCACGACCTCGACGCCGTGGCGCGGTGGTCCCTGCTCTACCTCGGCTCCGTGATCGCGCGCGTGGCGGTGGAGACGGCGCAGTCGTGGCTCCTGCAATCCCTCGGTGTCGACGCGGTCACGGCGCTGCGCGCGCGCCTGTTCGCCAAGATCCAGCGCCTGCCCATGAGCTACCTCGACAAGACGCCGCTCGGGAAGCTCGTCACACGCGTCACCAGCGACACGGAGAGCGTGGCCGAGCTGTTCGCCACGGGATCCATCAGCGTCCTCGGTGACGCCGTCTTCCTCGTTGGTACGCTGGTGTTGCTCTTCGTCGTCGACGTGCCCCTGTCGCTCGGCGTGCTCGCCATCATGCCGGTGCTGGTCGTGGGCGTGGCGTGGTTTCGGCGGCGCACGCGCGCCGCGTTCACCACGGTGCGCGCCGCGCTGGCCACCATGAACGCCACGCTGCAAGAGCAGCTCTCGGGCATGTCGGTGGTGCAGCTGTTCGCGCAGAGCGCGCGCATGCGCGAGCGCTTCGAAGCGCACAACCGCGCCTACATGATGGCCAACCGCGAGGCCATCGCGCTCGACGCCGGGGTGTTCTCGTTCGTCGACGCCGTGGCCACGGCAGCGGTGGCGGTGGCGCTGGCCATCGGCGCCGGCCTTGCCGACGCGGGCGGCCTCACGCTCGGCACCTTGGTGCTGTTCGTCGAGGCGCTCGGGCGCTTCTTCCTGCCGGTGCGCGAGCTATCGAACAAGACCACGGTCATCCAGAGCGCGCTGGTGGCCGCCGAGCGCATCGTCGAGCTCGAGGCCGAGCCCGAGCTCATCGACGTGCCGGCCGCGCCCGCGCCCGCGCGCTTCCTCGACGAGGTGCGCTTCATCGACGTGCGCTTCGCGTACGGCGACGGCCCCGAGGTGCTCAAGGGCTTGTCGTTCGTCGTCAAGCGCGGCCAGCGCGTCGCGTTGGTGGGGCTCACGGGGGCCGGCAAGTCCACGGTGCTCAAGCTGCTGCCGCGGCTGTACGACGTGCGGGCGGGCAGCATCACCATCGACGGTGTCGACGTGCGGCGCTTCGATCCGCGCGCCCTGCGCCGGCTGACGGTGGCGGTGCCGCAGGACGTGTTCCTGTTCGCGGGCACCATCGGTGACAACCTGCGCCTCGGGCGGCCCACGGCGACCGACGGCGAGCTGCAGGACGCGCTGGCGGCATGCCAGGCGCTCGACGTCGTGGAGACGCATGGAGGGCTCGCCGGCCACGTGCTCGAGCGCGGACAGAACTTCTCCCTCGGCGAACGCCAGCTGCTGGCGCTGGCGCGTGCGCTGTTGGCCGACCCGCCCATCCTCTTGCTCGACGAGGCCACGGCCAGCGTCGACCGGCACACCGAGCGCAAGCTGCAGCGCGCCACCGAACGCCTGTTGGCTGGGCGCACGGCGATGGTGGTTGCGCATCGGCTGTCGACGGTGGAACAGGCCGACCAGATCCTGGTGCTCGAGGACGGCGCGGTGGTCGAACAGGGGACCCACGCGGCGCTGATGGTCGCAGGCGGGCGGTACGCCCGGTTCGTCGAGCTGCAGCGGCTGGCGGAGGAGTGATCATGACGACGACGAAGCACGAGCGCGTGGTGGTGGTGGGCGGCGGCATGATCGGCTGCGCAGTGGCGGCGGCGCTGCGCACCCGCGGGCACGACGTGGTGCTGTGCGAGGGCGCGGCGCTCGGCGGCGAGGCGTCGGGCGCCGCCGCGGGCATCCTCGGGCCGCAGCTCGAGCACGACCAGGATGGGCCCGCGGTGGACCTGGGGCTCGCCGGCCGCGCGGCCACGCTCGCGTGGGTGCGCGCCATCCGCGAGGAGAGCGGCGTCGACGTCGAGCTGGGTGCGCCGGGCGCCACCGTCAAGGCCAT
>CAZONM010000178.1:0-11333 GCA_964580865.1 uncultured Myxococcales bacterium
GCGACAGCATGCCGTCGTCCGTCGGCGCCACGTTCGTCGCCGGCGCGGGCGTCGCCGGCGTGGGTGGCGGCGCGGGAGCCACCGGCGGCAACGGCGATGCTTCCACCATTAGTGGCGCCGGCGCGGGCGGCGGGGCCTCGGGGGGTGCTGCGGCCTCGGCGGGATCGTCGAGGGGCGCGGGGGGCGGCGGCAGCTCGTCGGCCCGGGCCACGCGCGCCGACACCGTCGAGGACAAGAGCACCGCGGCCCAACAGATGCGAGCGCGCACGTGGAAGGTCACAGGCAGCTCCCGAGACGAAAGGGCCCGGCGTGAAGACGAACACGCCGGGCCCATGGTCGACGATGCGCCGAGCGCGTTCAACCGCCCACGCGGCTGCCGTTCTTGCTGCCGCCGAACGGCGCCATCCACGGCACCTTGCCCGCCGGCTTGGCCGTGTCGAACGCGCGCACCGTCGTGCCGTCGAAGTGGAAGAGGCGCCCTTCCTCGTTCAGCACCGGCGCGTTCTCCGTGCCGCTGTTGAGCCACGTCGTGTCGGGGTCGCCGTTGACGCCCACCTCGCCGCGGCCGGGGTTGAACAGCGCGTAGCCGAGCTCGTTGCCGTTCTGGTCGAGCGCCACCACCGCGCCGTCGGCGGGGACGAACAGGGTGCCGTCGGCGGCGATGACGGGGCGCCCCGCCGGGTGGTGCTGCACGTGCTGCTGCATGGCGAAGCCCAGGAGCCCCGTGGCGCCGTTGCCGTCGACGTAGCGCTGCGCCAGCGTGGTGAAGCCGTCGTACGACCACAGCTGCGTGCCGTCGCGGCGCAGCGCATACAGCGGATCGCTCGCCTCGATGGGTTGCTCGCTCGACGTGGGATCGGTGTCGTCGCAGCCGGTGTTCGGCGGCTCGCCCTCCCACACCGGGAAGTAGATGGCGTCGCCGGTGACGGTGGGCGCGCCCGCCACCGTGCAATCGGCGCAGTCGGGCGTAAACGTCCATTCGGGGGTGCCCGCGGCCGACAGGCGATGCAGCTCACGGTCGCCGGTGACGACGTACAGCTCGCCGTCGGGGCCGGGCGCGAAGTCGCGCACGCCGCTTGGCTCGTCGTGGCGGAAGCGAACACTGCCGTCCGCGTTCTCCACCACCAGGCTGCGGAAGCTGGCGCCGCAGTCGTCGGTCTCGCTCATGTACGCCAGGCCCTCGTCGCCGAGCACCACCGGCGCCGACGCGCCCGGCCGCGTGGTCCGCGACGCGCCCGTGGCGGCGTCGAGGGTCACCAGGTCGCGACCGAAGCGGTCGGCCGACACCACCGCGACGTGCACCGCGCCCTGCCCGACGGCGGGCGGCGCCGCGGCGGTGCCGAGCCCGACGGCTTGCGCCCAGCGTCGCGTCGCGCCCTGCCCGCTGTAGCTCTGCACTTCGCCGTTCGGCGCCATCACGAAGGCGTTGCCCTGGTCGTCCATCGAGATCGCCGACGCGTTGGCTTGCGGCGCCCACGGGTCCACCGGCTCGCCCTGCTCGAAGGTCTGGACCGTGCGGGTGGTCCCGTCCTCGTCGATCTCCTGCACGCTGTCGAACGACGACACCAAGAGGCGCGAGTCCTGCGTGGCCACCGCCGGCCAGCGCACGCCCCACAGCCAGTCCACCGAGAAGCGCTGGCTGCCGAAGGCGCCGCACACCGCGGTCTCGCCGTCGTCGACGCACTCACGCGCGCAGCCAACGCCCCCGAGCAGCGAGAGCGCGGCGCCCCCGAGCAACACGGCGCGACTGAGGTGCTTCACTGTCTTCATGATCCCTCCAAGGTCCGCCGGTGTGCCCGGCGTCGGGCCCGCAGTTGCACCGCACGTGCCACCTGCGGGGTCGCGCCCGGACGCGGCCTCGCGCGGGTCCCCGGATGCGGCCGGCGTGTGTCGCCGACGCGCTGCTGACGCCGGTGTCACACCCACGTGCCGCGCGGCCGCACACGCGCGGCACACCGCGCGCCCCATGTCTCCCTGCGTCAGAAACCCGCGACCCACGAGATTCCGAGGCCCGCGCGCGTTGCTCGCGGCACGGCGCTGCGCCAGGGTCCCGAGCGGGCGCGCGCCGGACCGGGAGTGAAGCATGAGCGAGCAGGCCTACCAGCGACTGATGGAGCGCGTGCGCGACACGTCCGTGCTCCAGTCCATCGGCTGGCTCTTGTCGTGGGACCAAGAGACCAACATGCCTCCCGCCGGCGCGGCGCACCGCGGGCGTCAGCAAGCGCTCGTGGCCGGCCTGGTGCACGACCGCCTCACCGCGCCCGCCACCGCCGACCTGCTGGCCGAGGTGGAGGCCGCGCCGTGGCTCGCGAGCGCGCCGGTCCCGGCGCGCGCCAACGTGGCCGAGACGCGCCGCGTGCACGACCGCCTCACGCGCGTGCCGCGCTCGCTCGTCGAGGAGATCGCGCGCACGGTACCGGCGGCGCAGCACGCGTGGGCCGAGGCGCGGCGCACGAGTGACGTGGCGCTGTTCCGCCCGCACCTCGAGAGGATGGTGGCGCTCAAGCGCGACGAGGCGCGCGCCGTCGCCGGCAGCGGTGGCGACCTCTACGACGCGCTCATGGACGAGTTCGAGCCCGGCGCGCGCATCGCCGAGGTGGCCCCGTTCCTCGACGCGCTCGTCGACGGCCTGGCCCCCGTGGTGCGCGCCATCATCGCCAAGGGCAACGCGCCGCTGCCGTGGGCGGGCCGGCGCTTCCCGCTCGATCGCCAGCGGGTGGTATGCGGCGCGCTGCCCGCGGCCATCGGCCTGCGCGCCGACGGCAGCCGCCTCGACGTGAGCGCGCACCCCTTCTGCACGCGCATCGGCGTAGGCGACCTGCGCATCACCACCCGGTACGACGAGGCCGACCCGCGCGGCGCGTACTTCGGCGTGCTGCACGAGGCCGGCCACGCGCTCTACGAGCAAGGGCTCGATCCCGCGCACGACGGCACCCCCGCCGGCGAGGCGCGCTCGCTGTCGGTGCACGAGTCGCAGTCGCGCCTGTGGGAGAACCTGGTGGGCCGTGGCTTGCCGTGGTGGCGGCACCACTACCCCACGCTGCGCGCGGTGTTCCCCGAGGCGCTGCACGACGTGGAGCTCGACGCGTTCTATCGCGCCGTCAACCGGGTGGAGCCGAGCTTCATCCGCGTGGAGGCCGACGAGGTCACCTACAACCTGCACATCGCCGTGCGCGTGCGCCTCGAGCGCGCGCTCATCACCGATGCGCTCCGCGTGGCCGACCTGCCCGGCGCGTGGAACGACGAGTACCGGCGCGCGCTCGGGATCACGCCGCCCGACGACGCCCGCGGCTGCTTGCAGGACGTGCATTGGTCGCTCGGCGCCTTCGGTTACTTCGCCACCTACGCGCTCGGCAACGTGTTCGGCGCGCAGCTCATGGAGGCGGCGCGCGCCGCGCTGCCCACGCTCGACGACGAGCTCGCGGCCGGTGACCCGTCGGCGCTGCGCGCGTGGCTGGTGGAGCGCGTGCATCGCCGCGGCGCCACGGCGCGCGGCGCGCGCATCATCGAAGACGCCACCGGGCGCGCGCCCGACGCGGGCGCGTTCCTTCGCTACGTCCACGCCAAGTATGGCCCGCTCTACGGCATCTGACGGCGCCCGCGCGCCGCTCCTCGACGTGTGGATCTGCCAGGGCCGCATGTGCACGGCCAACGGCGCCGACGCGCTGGCGGCGCGCGCGCGAGACGCCGCGGCGCTGTCACATGGGCGCTGTCGCGTGCTGCGCGGCGGCTGCTACGGCCTGTGCGAGCTCGGCCCGAACGTGGTGGTGCGCGAACACCAAACGGGCGAGCTGCCCGACGAGAGCGCCGATCGCCTGTCGCTCACCGAAGCGCCGGGCGAGACGGTCTATTGCGGCGTGGAGCCCGCGCAGGTCGCGACCGTGATCGCCGCGCACCTCGACGGCGCCGGGCCCCTGCAGGAGCTGACGCGCGCGGCGCGCGAGGCCACGCTGGCGCCCGCCTCGCCCACGGCCGCGCGCGTGCGCGCCGTGCGCCGGCGACGACGCGGCGCGCACGGGCCGAAGCCGCGGCAGTGATCAGCCGATGGCGACGAGGAAGTACGGGTGGCGCGCGAGCCCGATGCGCATGGCCATGGCCTCGTCCTGCGAGCGCACGCCCGGGATCGTGCCGATCTCCTCGGCGGTGACCTGCCACCCCTGGCGCCGCGCGCGCGCCACCGCCTCGTCGACCACCTGCACTACGTCGTGGAGCGGCTCGCCGCCGCTAGGTAGGTGGTGGCGGGCCGTCACCGACTGCACGGCGTCCGACAAGAGCCAGCGATCGGTCATGATCCAACCGGCGTCGCAGTGGTGGCGCTCCACCACCTCGAGCCAGAACTCTTCGTCCGACGGACCCGTGATGTGCGGGTGGTCGGCCTCCACCGCCAACAGCGCCGCGATCTTGCCCACGTCGTGCAACAGCCCCCCGAGGTACGCGTCGTCGGCCGAGAGACCGCGCACCTGCGCCAGCGCGTGGCACGTGAGCGCCGACGCTAGACACTCGCGCCACACGCGGCGCCGCAGCGCCTGGAGCGGCCCCGCCACCAACGCCACCCGCGCCAACGACGCCGTCAGGCACACGCTGCGCACGCCCTCGCGGCCCAGGCGGATCACGGCGTACGGCAACGAGATGCGCTCGCCCGGCGTCCCGGTGAAGGCCGGCGACGAGGCCAGGCGCAAGATGCTCGCGGTCAGCTCGGCGTCGCCCTCGATGATCTTGGTGAGCTCGCCGAGCGGCGCGCGCCCCGCGGCCGCCGCCACCACCCGCTCCACGGTCGAGGGCAAGCGCACGGTCTCCTGGGCCGCCATGCGCTCCGCCAACAACGCGTCGATGTCGACGTCAGCGATGTCGACGTCGTCGGCGTCGGGGCGGACGGCACCCTGTAGGGCGATGTCGTACGTGGCAGGCGCAAGGGCGGCCATCGAAGGGAGATCGGCTCCGTGGCTCGCAACATGAAGCCCCGCCGGCACCAACGCGCGGATCCGCTGGGGTGACGCGGCGCTGAGGCCGGTGTAGGCCGACGCGACCCGTGGATTTGCGCGAGCGTGCACACCCGGCTCCCGACGGCCCCCCGGTGCGGCATCCGTGGGAGCAGGCGCGCGCGCGCTTCGTGCTCGACCGGCTCGCGGGGCGCGGCTTGGCCCCCGGCGCGCGGGTGCTCGACGTGGGCGCCGGCGACGGCTGGCTCGCCGAGCAGGTGCAGCGCGCCTTCGGCTGCGGCGTGACGTGCTGGGACGCCGCCTTCACCGACGAGGATGAACAGCGCCTGCGCGCGCGCGGCCTGGCGACGTGCCGCGCGCCCCCCGACGGGCCCTTCGACGCCGCCGTGCTCCTCGACGTGCTCGAGCACGCGGACGACGACGCTGCGCTGCTGCGCGAGGCCGTGGAGCGCGTGCGCGTGGGCGGTACGGTGCTGGTGACGGTGCCGGCCTGGCCGGCGCTGTTCTCCGCGCACGATCGAGCGTTGCACCACCGCCGCCGCTACACCCCGGCGTCGTGTCGCCAGCTTCTGGAGCGCGCGGGGCTCTCCATCGACGAGGCCGGCGGCCTCTTTCACGGCCTGCTCCTGGCGCGCGCGCTCGCCGTGCTCGTCGAGCGCGCCGACGCGCGCGGATCGCCCATGGGCGTGGGCCGGTGGCGGGCCGGGCGCACCGTGGCCGACGTCGTCGCGGCCGCGCTGCGCGCCGAGCAGCGCCTGAGCATCCGCGCCGCGCGCCGTGGGCTCGAGGTGCCCGGCCTGAGCTGGTTCGCCCTGGCCACTCGCGCGCCGCGCGCGGCGTGGCAGAGTGGTGCGCCGTGAGCCCATTGCGCGACTTCACCTCCGTCGAGCTGCGCGCGTTGCGCGCGCTCAAGACCCCCTCGGGCGTCCAACGGTTCCTCGATGACCTGCCCTATCACCTGGCCTCCACGTCGTGGTCGCCGCGCCTGGTGCTGCGCGAGCGCACGGCCCACTGCCTCGAGGGCGCCATCTTCGGCGCGGCCGCGTTGCGCGTGCTCGGCTACCCGCCGCTGGTGTGGGACCTCGAGGCCGACCACGACACCGACCACGTGCTCGCGGTCTATCGCGAGCGCGGCCACTGGGGCGCCATCGCGTCGTCGAACTACGCGGGCTGCCGCGGGCGCGAGCCCGTCTATCGCTCGTTGCGCGAGCTGGCCATGAGCTACTTCAACGACTACTTCAACCTGCGCGGACAGCGATCGTTGCGGCGCTTCTCGCGGCCCGTCGACCTGTCGCGCTTTGACGACCGTGGCTGGATGACCCACGAGGGCTCGGTGTGGTTCATCGCCGAGCACCTCTGCGAGATCCCGCATACGTCCCTGTTGCGCCCCGGCATGGCCGCGGGCTTGGCCCGCGTCGACGCGCGCACCAAGGCCGCGGGCCTCGTGGGGCATCGGCGCAAGAGCGCGACCTCCAACTCCGCGCGGCCGAGCCGCACGCCGGGCCGAAGGCGCGGTCGATAGATCACCGCGCGACCTCGGGACGCTCGCGCGGCGCGCCGCCGGGGTTCACGAGCACCGTGGCCGCGCGCCGGCGGGCAGCTGGCGCGCACGCCGTCTCACCGTGAGCGCCGGTTGCCCCGCGATCGAGGTGCGTGCGAGCGTTGCACCTCATTCCCCCGGGGGGTTCTCACCATGCTCACGACGACCACGCGCCGCACCCTTGTCATTCGCACGTCGCTCGTGCCCGCGCTCATGCTCCAAGCGTGCCTGTGCGGCACACCTCCGGAGGTGCCCGACGGCCCCGCCGCCACCGTCGCCACCGTCTTCGTCCAGGTGCAAGGGCTCGTGCGCGACGCCGTCACCGGGCTGCCGCTCGAGGGCGCCAGCGTCGACATTCCGGCCGCGGGCGAGGACAAGCGCCACCAGGTCACCGACGAGAACGGCATCTACTCGGTGCGCTTCGAGGGCTTCGGTACCTTCCTCGTCTTCGTGTCGGCCGACGGTTACGTCGACACGCGGCGCACGGTCGCGGCGGCGTTCGGCGACACACCCGAGTCATCCTTCGTCATCCACGTCGTCAGCGACGTGACCATGTACCCGCTGGCCGGCAGCGTCAGCGGGGTGGTCGCGGGCACCGGCCGCCTCGACGCCATCGACGGCGCGCGCGTCATCGTGCGCGTCGACCCGTCGTTCGCCGGAGTGCTCGATCTGTCGGGCGTGACCCTCGAGACCACCACGGGCAGCGACGGCGCCTACGCCTTCACGGGGCTGCCGGCGGGCGTCACGTTGCGTCTGTTGGTCCCCGCGCAAGACCTCGACGCCGACGGCCTCCCCGACTTCGCGACCTCGCTGACGACCCTGGGGGCGCTCGACGTCGCCGCCGTCGTGGAGAACGTCATCGTCGATCCGTTCACCAACGACGAGGTGGTGTGGAACTCGTTCGACAACGAGGAGAGCTTCGCGGTGCAGCCCGACGCGACCTTCGAGCTCGTGTACGCCGCGCCCATGAGCACCACGCCCGGCGGCACCACCGTCGACCTCTTGCGGGGCGGCCTGCGCGTCGCCACCGAGCACGCGTGGGACGACGAGGGGCTGGTGCTGACCATCACGCCGCGCGCGCCGCTGAGCGTCGGTCAGGAGTACACGATCCGCGTCTCGGCGACGACCAGCAACAACGACGTGGTCGACTGGGGCCCGTACGCCTTCATGGTCGGCGGCGATCGGCAGCCCGGCGCGGTCGCCAACGTCGCGCTCGTGGGTGACGCCGAGGACCTGAGCTTCACCTCGCCCATCTTCACCGTCGGCTTCGATCCGGTGTCTGACGCCACGGGCTACCGCGTCTATGCGCGCAACGACGCGCAGCAGAGCGACTGGCTGCAGGTGGCGTCGGTGCCCACGACGTCACTCAACCCGACGGCGCCGCAGATCTCGTTCACGTTGCCCACCGCGTTCGACAGCGCGCCCGGCGTCCACACGCCGTTCGGCTTCGGTGAGACCGTGCAGATCGCGGTGGTCGCGCTCATCGGCACCAACGAGGGGCCGTTCCCCGCCACCGCGCTGTCGGTGGCCGACGTGGCCTGCCCGAGGTTCACGGTCACGCGCGGCGGCACCTTCGACAACACCGGCACCACCGACGTGGAGGTGTACTTCGACGTAAGCGCCGCGGGCGCCGAGTGGATCGATCCCGCCACGGCTCCCACCATCGCCTTCACCAACTACGTCTTCCCCGACGGCGATGGCTTCCTGTTCGCGCCGTCGAGCTTCGCGCTCGAGATCGTCGATCACGACACCATGAGGCTGACGGGCATCCTCCCAGCCGGCGAGAGCGCCATGCTCGATCGCTACGTCGTCGACGTCAGCGCGCTCGCCGACCCGTCCGGCAACGTCGCATGCGACGACTCGCTCCCACCGCCGGGGCTCCCGGGACACAACCAATACGCGATGACGTCGGAGTGGGACATGGAGGCCGACTTCGGCTGGAGCGGCCAGGCGCCATGGTCGCGCGGCACACCGACCGCGGGGCCGAGCGCGGCCTTCGACGGCACCGCCGTGTGGGGCACGAACCTGACCGGCGACTACCCCGACAGCGCGGCGGGGACGTCGGTGCTGTCCACCGGCGACATCAGACTGCCGAGCCTGAGCGGCAACATGATCTTCCGGCGCTGGATCGCGCTGGGGGCCGGTGACGTCGTGGAGCTGTACTGGGTACAAGACGGCGGCTCGCCCGAGCTGCTCCGCCAGTACACCAGCGCGAACAACCTCGCCGTGTGGCAGCAGGACTCGGCCAGCGTCACCAGCAACCCGGGCGAGACCGGACACTTCGAGCTCCGCCTCATCGTCGATGGCGGCGGCACCGCGGGGGCCGGCTTCTACCTCGACGGCGTGCTGTTCCAGGGGTACTGGCAGCTGCAGTAGCCGGCGAGGTGCCGTGGCGACCGTCAGGCGCCGAGCTGTGCCTTGGCGAGCCGCACCACGTTGTCGACCGTGAAGCCGAAGTGCTTCGCCACCTCTTGCCAGGGCGCGCTCTCGCCGAACCCGTGCATCGCGAGGATGGCGCCCGTGGGCCCGGCGAAGCGCTCCCAGCCGAGCGCTGAGGCCATCTCCACGCACACGCGCGCCTTCACCGACGACGGGATCACGCTCTCGCGGTAGGCCGCGTCCTGCTCGGCGAACAGCTCCCAGCTCGGCAGGCTGACGACGCGCGCGTGCACGCCCTCGGCGGCGAGCTTGGCACGCGCGTCGACGCACAGGCCCACCTCGGAGCCGGTGGCGATGAGCAGCACGGCGGGCTTGCCGGTGGGCGCATCGAGGAGCACATAGCCCCCCTTGGCCACCCCGCTGGCGGCGCCCGCGGTCGCGCGGTCGACGGTGGGCAGGTTCTGGCGCGTCAGGCACAAGCACGCCGGGCGGTTGGTGGTGCGCAGCATCAGCTTCCACGCCTCGGCGGTCTCGTTGGCGTCGGCCGGGCGCAAGACGAGCATGCCGGGCATGGCGCGCAGCGACGCCAGGTGCTCGATGGGTTGGTGCGTGGGCCCGTCCTCACCCACGCCGATGGAGTCGTGCGTGAACACGTGCGCCACCGGCAGCTTCATCAGCGCCGAGAGGCGCAGCGAGCCGCGCGCGTAGTCGGCGAACACCAGGAAGCCCGAGCCGAAGGGCCTTAGGCCCGAGAGCGCCATGCCGTTCAGCACCGCCGTCATGCCGTGCTCGCGCACGCCGAAGTGGAAGTTGCGCCCGCCCGGAGTGGCCGCCTGGAACACGCCCGCGCCCTCGAAGGTGAGCGTGGTCTTGGTGGAGGGCGCCAGGTCGGCAGCACCACCGATCATCCACGGCACGCGCTTGGCGATGGCGTTCAGCACCTTGCCGCCGGCGTCGCGGCTGGCCACGCCCTTCGGGTCGGCGGGGAACGTCGGCACCTCGGCGTCCCAGCCCGCGGGCAGCTCGCCCTTCCACATGGCGGTGAGCTCGGCGTGCAGCGCCGGGTGCTCCTTGGCGTAGCGCTCCACCGTGCCGCGCCAGCTCGCCCGCGCCGTCGCCGAACGCTGCGCCATGGCCTCGTCGAAGGCCGCGTACGCCTCGTCGGGCACGCGGAACTCCGCGTCCTCGGGCCAGCCGTACGCCTTCTTGGTGGCCTTGACCTCGTCGGGTCCGAGGGGCTCGCCGTGGGCGTGGCGCGTGCCCTCCTTCTTCGGCGAGCCGAAGCCGATGCGGCTCTTGACGACGATGAGCGTGGGCGGCGCGCCGGGCTGCGCGCTGCGCTCACCGAACGCGTCCAGCGCGCGGCCCACGGCCTCGACGTCGTTGGCGTCGGCCACGCGCTCCACGTGCCAGCCGTAGGCGGCGAAGCGCGCGCCCGTGTCTTCGGTAAAGGCGAGCTCGGTGCCGCCGTCGATGGTGATGTTGTTGCTGTCGTAGAGCCAGCACAGGTTGCCGAGCTTGAGGTGGCCGGCCAGCGAGGCCGCCTCCGACGACACGCCCTCCATCATGCAGCCGTCGCCGAGGATGGCGTAGACCTTGTGCGAGAACAGGGTGCTGCCCGGCTGGTTGTAGCGCGCGGCCTTGTAGCGCGCGGCGATCGCCATGCCCACCGACGTGCCCGCGCCCTGCCCGAGCGGGCCCGTGGTGGTCTCGACGCCGACCACCAGGCCGCGCTCGGGGTGCCCCGCCGTGGGCGAGTGCAGCTGGCGGAAGCGCTTGAGGTCGTCGAGCGTGACGGCGGCGCTGCCGTCGGGCTTCTTGACGCGCGCCAGGTGCAGGAACGCGTACAAGAGCGACGAGGCGTGACCGGCCGAGAGCACGAAGCGGTCGCGATCGTCCCAGGCGGCGTCGGCGGGGTCGTAGCGCAGGCGCTCGGCGATGGCGAAGAGCACGGGCGCCAGCGCCATGGGCGCGCCCGGGTGGCCGGAGTTGGCCTTCTGGATGGCGTCGATCGCCAGGGTGCGCAGGGTCATGATCGCCGTGTGGCGACGGGCGGCGCGAGCGGGATCGACAGCGGACACGGATCACCTCGGGGAGCGGTTTGGCGGCGACTGTCTTGCCCAAGCGGCCGCCTTGTCAAACCGGTCCGCGGACCCGTCCTCGACGATCAGCCGTTGCCCGGGAGCTGCTCGACGGTGACGAAGCCGCCGCCGCCGCCGCCGCCGCCGCCACCGGCGTCCGAGATGTCAGAGCGCTCCCCAAGCTCGCCGGAATTCGCGCGGCCTGCACCGCCTGCGCCCGCGTCGACCGCGGGCCCCGACGCCGGGAGCCCACCGGCGCCGCCGTCGCGCCCGTCGGCGCCAGCACCGCCCGATCCACCAATCCCCTCGTCGTCGCCGCCGGCACCACCGCCACCGCCCGCGGCCCACGCCGTCGAGTTGCTCATCGCGTTCGCCGCGACGTATTGCACGAGC